>CACWKU010000014.1 GCA_902761575.1 uncultured bacterium | reverse complement strand
CAGAGCGCCCCGGGGACGAACCGCCAGCTCGCGACGCTGCGCGGCGGCTGGGAGAGGCGCGCCGCGGCGCCGCCGCAGCGCAGGGAGAAGTCCTGCGCGCGACCGGTCGCGTTCACGGTGACGAGCGCGATCTCGCCCGTGGCGGGGTCCTGGAACGAGACGGCCTGCAGCCCGCCGGCGGAGCCGCCGGTGCAGCCGACGCGCACCATCCCGGGTCGCAGGTGGCGCGTGAGCTGCCCGTAGAGGCCCCACGCGGGCGAAAGCTCGAACGAGGAGGGGTCGCCGAGCGGGACGACGAGGAAGGTGCGGCGCTCCGGTGGCGGCGGCTCGGCGCGGCGGCGGAACGGCCGCGCCTGGAACAGGTGCGGGCCGCCCCATTCGTCGCTCGCGGTCGTCCACTGGTTGTAGCATCGCGCGCCCGCGCGCAGCTCGCGCACGATCCGCGCCATGCCCTCCGGCCCGAGGACCGTCCGCTCCGTGCAGTAGAGCGGCAGATCCGGCATCTCGCGGTGCAGCGCGCCCATCGCGGGCTCGGGCTCCCCGCCGTAGTCGTGGAACGCCACGCCCCCGATCGCGGCGCGCGCGGCGGGGTCGGCGAGCAACGGCCGCACGAAGAAGTCGGAGAGGTCGTAGTTGTGGTCGAAGGCCCACGCCGCCACGTCGCCGAGCCCGGCGCGGTCGAACGCGCGCCGCATCGCGACGAGGACGTCGCGCTGCTCCCACCAGGGCATGCACGTGGCGGGCGTGGGACGGTCGCAGGCCGTAAGGCTCTCGTTCTGCGGCGAGACCGCGACGAGCGGCACGCCCTCCTCGCGCAGCGCGAGGACGCACCGTGCGAGGTAGCGCGCGTAGACCTCCGTGCAGGCCGGGTCGAGGCGCCCGTAGCAGCGCCGGCGGTTCGTCTTCATCCACGGGGGGATGCCCCACACCGCGGCGTGGAAGCGAAGCGCCGGATTGATCTCGCGGGCGCGGCGCAGGAGCGCGAAGAGGCCGCGGTCGCGGTCGCGCGCGACGGAGAAGCGGGCGAGGTCCCAGTCGCGCGCGCCCTCCGGCGCGTCATCGTAGGTGAAGAAGTCGGGCGTCGCCTCCCAGTCGGTCGAGCCGAGCGCCACGCGCATGCAACTCCACCCGGCGCCCTCCGCCGGGTCGAAGAGCGCGCGCAGGGCGGCATCGAGGGCGTCCGGCGGCAGGCGCCGCAGCGCCGCGAGGTCCGTCCCGGTGAGGATGCTCCCGAGGCCGAGCAGCGGCTGGTCGCGGTCGTCCGGATCGACGACGATCGTCCGCGCGTCCGGCGCTTCCCCGGCCCGCGCCATCGGCACCGGCCCGCCGGCGAGGAACGCCCGCCCGGGCTCGGCGAGCGAGACGGACGGCAGGACCGTGTCGGCGGGAGTCGCGGCCATGTCGGGCACGGCGTCCGCGGCGTCGGGGCGCGGATCGCCGCGCCCCGGGCGCCGGGGACTTGCGCGCTAGCCGCTGACGACGGAGCCGAGCTGGAAGATCGGCATGAACATCGCGACGACGATGCCGCCGATCACGACGCCAAGGAAGACCATGAGGAACGGCTCCATCAGCGAGGTGAGCGTGGCGAGCATCGTCTCGACCTCCTCGTCGTAGGAGTCGGCGATGCTCGTGAGCATCTCGTCGACGCGGCCCGCCTTCTCGCCGGCCGCGATCATGCGCACCATCAGGATCGGCAGGAAGGGCTTGCCCTCGAGTGAGGCCGAGAGCGTGCCGCCCTGCTCGACGCCGGCGCGGGCGTCGAGGAACGACTTCTCCAGCGCCGCGTTGCCGATCGAGCGCGCGACGATGTCGAGCGCGTTGAGGATCGGCACGCCCGAGGAGAGCATGTCGGCGAAGAGGCGGCAGAAGCGGCCGATCGACACCTTCAGGACGAGCTCGCCGAAGACCGGGATCTTGAGGAACGCGCTGTCGGTCGCGTAGCGCCCGGCGGTCGTCCCGCGCCAGCGCTTGAAGGCGTAGACGCCGCCGCCGATCACGATGCCGAGCATGTACCAGTACTTCTTGATCCACTCGCCGACGTTCACGAGGAACTGCGTCGGTCCGGGCAGCTCCTTGCCGAAGCCGGAGAACATCTCCGCGAAGACCGGGACGACGAACGTGATGAGGCCGAGCGCGATGATGAGCGCGAGCGACATGATCACGGTCGGGTACGTGAGCGCGCTCTTCACCTTGCGCACGAGGCGCGCGGAGGAGTCGAGCATCACGGCTAGGCGCTTGAGGACGGGCGCGAACTGGCCGGAGGCCTCGCCCGCCGCCACCATGTTGACGTACATCGGGTCGAAGACCTGCGGGTAGATCGCGAGGCCGTCGGAGAAGGGCGAGCCGCTCTCGATGCTGTCGCGCAGGCCCTTGAGGATCGGCTTGAAGAGCTTGCTCGTGTTCTGCTCCTCGAGCGTGGAGACCGCGGAGATGATGGACATGCCCGCGTTGAGCATGCCCGACATCTGCCGGGTGAAGGGGATGAGGTCCTTCTTGCGGATCTGGCCCGCGCCGCGGACCCTGACCGGATTTGCCATGTTCGTCGTCTCCTGTTCTGGATGAAAGGGGGATCGGGGGGGAAATCGGGGAATCGGGGGGACTACTCGGAGCCCGTCACCGCGAGCGCGGCCTTGAGGCTCGTGAGGCCGTCGCGGACCTTGAGCAGGCCGACGTCCTTCAGCGTCATCATGCCCTCCTTGACGGCGATCTTGCGGATCGCGTCGGAGGGAAGACCCTTCACGATGGCGGTGCGGACGTCGTCGGAGACGGGCAGCACCTCCATGATGGCGCCGCGCCCCTTGTAGCCGCTGCCGTTGCACTTCGGGCAGCCCACCGCGTCGTAGATGGTGGCGCCGTCGAAGGCGTGCGGGTCGATCTCGTTGGCCTCGAGCATCTGCGCGTCGAACGTCCCCTCCATCGGCGCCTTGCAGTAGGGGCAGAGGCGGCGGTAGAGGCGCTGCGCCTGGGCGAGGATGAGCGACGAGGCGAGCAGGAACGGCGGGATGCCCATGTCGATGAGACGGGCGATGACGCCGGGGGCGTCGTTGGTGTGCAGCGTCGAGAGCACCAGGTGGCCCGTGAGCGCGGCCTTCACGGCGATGTCGGCCGTCTCGCCGTCGCGGATCTCGCCGACGAGGCAGATGTCCGGGTCCTGGCGCAGCACCGAGCGCAGCACCGAGGCGAACGTGAGGCCGACCTGCTGGTTCACGGCGACCTGGTTGACGCCCGGCAGCTGGTACTCGACCGGGTCCTCGGCGGTGACGATGTTCACGTCCGGCTGGTTGAGGTCCTGGAGGCAGGAGTAGAGCGTCGTCGTCTTGCCCGAGCCGGTCGGCCCCGTCACGAGGATGATGCCGTGCGGCTGGTCGATCGCGTGCTTCATCGCGCGGTAGGCGAAGTCGTCGAGGCCCAGCGCGGCGAGGCTCGGCGCGAGGTTCGTCTTGTCGAGCGTACGCATGACGACCTTCTCGCCGTGGATCGTCGGGAGGATGGAGACGCGGATGTCGACCTCCTTGCCCATCGCCTTCACCTTGAAGCGGCCGTCCTGCGGGACGCGGCGCTCGGCGATGTCGAGGTCGGACATGATCTTGATGCGGGAGACGATCGCGTTGTGCAGCGCCTTGGGCGGCGCCGGGCGCTCGATGAGCGCGCCGTCGATGCGATAGCGCAGGCGCGAGGTCTTCTCCATCGCCTCGAAGTGGATGTCGGAGGCGCCGGTGCGCAGCGCCTCGACGAGCATCATGTTCACCATGCGGATGACGGGCGCCTCGTCGGCCGACTGGATCGACTGGTCCAGGCTCTCCTCGGCGTCGGAGCCCTTCGAGAGCTCGAGCTCCGTCTCCGGCGAGTGCATGACGTTCTCCATCGCCAGCGCCGGGTTCTGGCTGTTGCGCTGCTGCTCGGCGCGCGTGAGGGCGTCGTTCACCTCCTTCTCGATCGCGACGAGCGGGAGGACCTCGAGCTTGACGGTGCGGGCGACGTTCTCCGGCGCCATCATGTCGAACGGGTCGCCGAACGCGACGACGAGCGCGTCGCCGCACTTCTGGAGCGGAAGCGCCTTGTTGCGCTTCCAGAAGTCGGGCGTCGCCAGGTCGATGAGCGCGAGCGGAGTGGCGAAGTTCTTCGGCAGCTGCAGCGGCTCGTGCCCGACGTATTCCGCCTCGGCCAGGAGCAGCTTGCCGGAGTCGACCTTGCCGCTCTCCATCAGGTAGCGGTCCAGCGGCGTCCGCCCCGCCTCCTGCACCGCCTCCTCGAGCTGCTCGGCGGTGAGCACGCCGCGCGCGACGAGCACGGAGTTGAAATTGGAGTAGAACTTCTTCTCTTCGGCCATGGGAGGAGGGGGAAGGTAAGAGGTGAGAGGTCAGAGGCGAGAGGTTAACGGCAGGGGGGTCGCAGGGGTCAGGCGCCGGGGAAGCGGATGTCGGCGGAGGCGCGGTGGCCGTCGAGCCCCTCGATGTCGGCGAAGGTGCGGACGACGGGGAGCGCATCGCGCAGGTCGCCCTCGGCGTAGCGCACGACGCTCGTGCGGTGGCGGAAGGCCTCGACGGTGAGGCCGTCGAACATCCGCGCCGCGCCGCCGGTCGGCAGCACGTGGCTCGGGCCCGCGGCGAAGTCGCCCGCGCTCTCCGGCGTCCAGTGCCCGGCGAAGATGGCGCCCGCGGTCTTCGCCCGCGGGATCCATTCCTCGGGGTTCTCGACCGCGAGCTCGAAGTGCTCCGGCGCGAAGCGGTTCACGAGGTCCATGCCGTCGGCGAGCGAGGGCGCCGTCGCGATCAGGATGCCGCCGCGGTTCACGACGCGCTCCACCGTCGCGCGGCGCGACATCCCCCGGATGCGCTCCGGGAGGATGTCGGCGACGGCGTCCGCGAGCGCGGGGCTGTCGGTGACGAGCATCGCGCGCTCGTGGCCGCTGCCGTGCTCGGCCTGCGCGAGCAGGTCCGCCGCGACCCAGTCGGGCTTCGCGGAGGCGTCGGCGAGGATCGCGCACTCGCTCGGGCCGGCGACGAGGTCCAGCGCCACCGTCCCGTAGACCTGGCGCTTGGCGGCGGTGACGAACGCGTTGCCGGGACCGACGATCTTCTCGACCGCCGGGACGCGGCGCGTGCCGTAGGCCATCATCCCGATCGCCTGGATGCCGCCCACGCGGTAGGCCTCCGTGACGCCGCAGACCTTCATCGCGAAGAGGATCTCGGGGCGGACGGAGCCGTCCTTCGCGCACGGCGTGCACGCGACGATCTCCGGCACGCCCGCGACCTGGGCGAGCGTCGCCGTCATCACGACGGTGGATGCGAGCGGCGCCGTTCCGCCCGGGACGTAGACGCCGACGCGGGAAAGCGGGGCGAAGCGCTCGCCGAGGCGGCCGCCGTGGGGCGTCTCGGCCTCCCAGTCGGGGCGCATCGAGCGGCGGGCGAAATCCGCCACGCGGTTGTGCGCCTCGAGGATGCTCCCCTTGACGGCGGGCGCGAGCCGGTCCTCGGCCGCGTCGAACTCCTTCGCGGAGACCCGAAGCTCCGTGGGGTGGACGGTGACGCCGTCGATGCGGGCCATCGCCGCGAGGATGGCGGCCTCCCCGCGGGCGCGGATGTCGGCCAGCAGGTCCGCCGCGATCCTCTCCGCCTCCGGATCGAACGTCGGCCGCATCATGAACTCCTCGACCGTCGTGGAGCGGCGGGCGGGATTCCAGTGGACGACGCGGAAGTGGGAGGGTGTGGAGGGTCTCATGTCTGTCAAGTCGCCGCTGCGCGGCTGGAAGTGGCGGCTTCGCCGCCGAAGTGGCCGGCTTGCCGGCCGAAGTTGGTTGAAGGAGTCGAAGGGGTGAAGGACGAGGGTCAGTAGCGGAGGGTGCTGCCGCCGATGTACTCGCGGAGGATGGAGTCGCCGGGGACGGCGGTGGCGGGGATGGGGTGGAAGTTGCGCAGGACGGCCTGCAGGCGCCGCGCGAGCGGGTATTCGGCGTCGCCCGGCTTGATCTCCGCGAGGAGCGCCTCCGCGAACGGCCGCAGGACCGAAAGCTCGTAGTCGAGCGACGTGTTGAACGAGACGTCCGCCTCGCCCTGGAACGGGAAGATCCACTTCTCCTCGCCGCGCCGCACCGACGGCCACATCGAGAGCGTCCGCTTCGCGTCGTGGCCGCGGAAGAGGTGGTCGCGCACGAGGCGGCGCACGAGGCGGTTGTCGGACGTGGAGAGGATGGTGTCGTCGTCGATTCCGAGCTGCGTGAGCGCCGAGAGGTAGATCTTGAAGGTCTGCTCCTTCGGGATGCCCTCGGAGAGGATCGGGTTGAGGGCGTGGATGCCCTCGATGAGCACGACGTCGTCCGGCCCGAGGCGCAGCGACTCGTCGGTCCACGTCGGCGCCTTCGCCCGGAAGTCGAAGACGCGCCGCTTCACGGGCCTGCCGGCGATGAGCGCGGCGAGGTCCTTCCGGAGGCCCGCGACGTCGACCGCGCGGATGTCCTCGTAGTCGGGCTTGCCGTCGGGGCCGATCGGGTCGTCCTTCTCCGCGACGAAGTAGTCGTCGGTCGAGAGCTGCACCGGCCGCAGCCCCACCACGCGCAGGTGGATCGCGAGGCGGCGGCAGGAGGTGGTCTTGCCGGCGGACGACGGCCCGGCGATGAGCACGAGGCGCGGCCTCGGCTTCCGCGCGGCGATGAGGTCGGCGAGCCGGCTGAAGCCCTTGTCGTGCAGCGCCTCGCCCATCTCCATCACGTCCGCGATGCGGCGCTCGGCGACGGCCTGGTTGAGCTCGCCCACGCCGTGGACGCCGAGGATGTCGCCCCAGCGCGCGTGCTCGCGGTGGACGCGCATCAGCGCCGGCTGCGGCGCGAAGGGCGCCACGCGGCTCGGGTCGGAGCGCGAGGGCATCTGCAGCAGCAGCCCGCCCTCGTAGCGGAAGAGCTCGAAGAGCGAGAGCAGGCCGGCGCGCGGGACGCACGGCCCCTGGCGCAGGTCGCGGAACGCGCCGCAGCGCACGAGCGGGACGATCGGGTCGTTGCGGTGGCGCAGGAGCCCCACCTTGTCGTGCCGGCCCTCGGCCGCGAACTGCGCGACCGTCTCCTCGTAGCCGCCGAGCTCCTCGACGAACGGCTCGTCCGACGCGGCGATCGCGCGCATCTCCTTCTCGACCGCGGCGCACTCGCGCGCCGTGGCGGGGCGCTCGGGCGCCTCGTCGCCGTCGCGCAGCGTCGCCCAGACGCCGCAGCCGAGCGAGTGGCGAACGCGCAGGAAGCGGTCCGGCAGCGCGCGGCGCACGGCCATCGCCAGCAGGAGGCACATCGAGCGGCGCAGGATCGCCCAGCCGTCGTCGTCCGCCGCCGTGAGGCCGCGGACCCGCCCGCCGACCGCGAGCGGCGTGTTGAGCGAGACGATCTCCCCGCCGGCGATGGCGCCGAGATACGGGAGGCCCTCCGGCGAGCGGGCGGGCAGGACGTCGCGGACGGGCGTCCCGGCGTCGACGACGCGGGACTCCCCGGATTCAGAAAGCTGGATGGTGACGGGCATGGCTCTACTCCTCTCCTCCGGGCGGAGGCGGACCGCGGAAGCCGCCCGGTCCGCGGGCGCCGCGCGGGCCGCGCGGACGGCGCGGGCGCTCCTCGGCGGACGCGGCCTGCTCGCGCGCGGCGGTGACGTCGAAGCCCTCGGCCTCGAGGCGGTCGAGGTCGCGATCGTTGAGCTCGATCGGCAGCGGCGGGCCGCTGTCGTTCACGATGATGTCGACGGCGATGTCGTGCATTCGCTGCTCCCGCTCCTCGGGGGTGAGCGCGGCCATCTCCTCGGCATGCTTCCTGCGGCGCTCCTCCATCTCCTTGCGGCGCTCCTCGCGGGCGGCGCGCTTCTCGTCGAGCTTGCGCCTGGCCTCCTCCTGCTCCTGCTCGAGCTCCCACTTCGTCTTCGTCTGGAGCGTCGAGAGGTCGACGGGCCTGCCGCCCGGCTGGCCGAAGGTCGTCACGTCCGCGCAGTTGGTGGTGGCGGGGTTGATCCAGAGCGGCAGCTCCGCCTCGAGACCGGACTTGGCGAGCGTGACCATCTGGTTCTCCAGGTCGATCGCGCGGCACTCGAAGCCGTCGAACTCCTGCCCCTCGAAGAGGAAGTAGGGCTTGCCCGACTCGCCGTCCATGAAGCCGACGGCCTTCGTCCCGCGATAGCGCGAAAGGAGCGTCACCTTCACCTTGTCGAGCCCGGGCGGGATGACGTAGGGCTCCGGCTCCGGCTCGACCTGCTCGACGACGTTCGTCATCGCGGCGAGCTCCTCCGGGGTCGGCCCCTTCGGCGGCGGCGGGCCGAACGGCGCCCGGTCGAGGATCGGCCGGTAGCGGTCGCCCGACATCTCGGCCGACGTGATCGTCGCCCCCGCGCGCGAGGCGCAGAGCACGCAGGCCGCGAGCGCCAGCGCCGCGGCCGCCAGGGGGTTCGAGCGGGCCTTGTGGAACATTGCGTGAAGCATTCTAGCACAACCGGGCGCCCGCGTGCAACCGCTCGCGCGCCACCCGCTTGCGCGCGCGAGGAACGAGGATGTCACGGCTCCTTCTCCAATTCGATGCGGAAGGCGATCGAGCGCGGCGTGGGCAGCGCGTCGAAGCGGATCGCGTAGGCGCCCTTCTCCTCGTCGATCGCGAGGATCTCGCCCGCTCCGAACACCGCGTGCCGCACGCGGTCGCCGGGCGCCAGCCGGTTCTGTGCTCCGGCCTTCCGGTCGGAGTCCGGCTCGAAGAGCCGCTCCCGAGCCTGCTCGAGCAGGCTCGCCGCGGGCCTGGGCCGCCAGTCGAGGAGCGCCGGGTCGATGTCGAGGAGGAAGCGCGACATGACGCGCGGCGTGCCCTCGAAGTCGGCGCCGGCGGCCTGCGTGAGGCAGAGCTCGTCCTTCGCCCGCGTGAGCGCGACGAAGCACAGCCGCCGCTCCTCCTCCATCGCCTCGGCGGTGCGCGCGCGGCGCGTCGGGAACACGCCCTCGGAGAGCGAGCAGAGCGCGACGCGCGGGAACTCGAGACCCTTCGCGGCGTGGACGGTCATCAGCCGCACGCGGTCCGCGGCGGCGTCGTCCGCGTCGCGGTTCGAGAAGAGCGCGACGCGCGAGAGGTAGTCGGCGGGCGTCGCCTCCTCGCCGCAGGTCGTCTCGTAGTCGTGGACGCTCTGCTTGAGCTCGGCGAGGTTGTCGAGCCGGTCCTGCGCGCCCTCGGTGCGAAGCATGCGCTCGTAGCCGCTGCGGTCGAGCGCCTCGGACAGCAGGTCCGAGGCCTGCCGCGACTCGGCGCCCTCGGCGAGCGACTCGACGAGCGCCACGAACTCTCTCGCGCCCGTGCCCTTGAAGATCGGGTCGTCGAGGTGCGCCTTGAGCGTCTCGAAGAGCGGGCGGCGGGCCTCGTCCGCCCGCTCGCGGAGGAACGCCATGCGCTTCTCGCCGAGGTTGCGGCGCGGCGCGTTGGCGACGCGGGCGAAGGAGAGGTCGTCGCGCCACACGGCGAGCCGCAGGTAGGCGAGCGCGTCCTTCACCTCGCGCCGGCCGAAGAACGGCACGCCGCTGTAGATCGTGTAGGGGATCCGGCGCCGCACGAACTCCTCCTCGAGCGGCCGCGTGACGTAGTGCGCGCGGTAGAGGACGGCCCAGTCGCGCAGCGGCGCGCCCTCGGCGCGCGCCTTCTCGATGCGGTCGGCGATCCACTTCGCCTCGCGCGAGGGCGACGGCGCCAGGTGCGCCACGACGGGCGCGCCGCCGGGCCGCTGCGCGGCGAGGTCCTTCTTCATCCGGTTGCGGTTCCTCGCGATGAGCGAGTTCGCGACCGCGAGGATCTGCGGCGTGGAGCGGTAGTTGCGGTTCATCAGGATCGTGCGCGTGCCCGGGAACTCCTTGTCGAAGTCGAGCAGGAACCGCACGTCCGCGCCGCGCCACGTGTAGATCGTCTGGTCGGGGTCGCCCACGACGAAGAGGTTGCGGTGGTGCGCGACGAGGACCTTCAGGAGGCGGTACTGGAGCGGGTCGATGTCCTGGAACTCGTCGACCATCACGTATTCGAGCCGCTCCTGCCACTTGCGCTTCACCGCCCCGTCGAGGTCGAACGCCAGCAGCGAGAAGAGGATGAGGTCGTTGTAGTCGAGCGCGAAGCACTTCTTCGCCTTCCAGAGGTAGCCGTAGAAGAGGATGTCGTCGAGCTCCGTCGCCGCGTCGTAGCGCGCCTTGAGCGCCTCGGTGGACATCTGCACGACGTCGGCGCAGTAGTTGGGCTCCTCGAGGCACTTGCGGATCTCGAAGCGGTCGCGCGCGGCGGCGAAGGTGCGGTCGCGCAGCGTGAGGCCGCGCTCGGCGTAGATCTCCTTGAGGATGTCGTCGATGTCCGCGTTGTCGAGGACGACGAAGCTCTTGGGGTACTGGATGACGCGCGAGTCCTCGCGCAGCACGCCGACGCAGAAGCCGTGGAACGTGTTCACGTAGCCCGTGTCGGAGTCTCCGACGAGCCGGTGGATGCGCTCGCGCATCTCGACGGCGGACTTGTTGGTGAACGTGACGCAGAGGATGTTGCCCGGAAGGATGCCGAGGTCGCGCACGAGCCAGGCGAAGCGTCGCGAGAGGGCGCGGGTCTTGCCGGAGCCGGCGCCGGCGACGACGCGGACGTAGCCCTCGGTGGCGGTGACCGCCGCGAGCTGTTCCGGGTCGAGGTCCTGGAGCGTCTCTTCCATGCCGGCGATGATACCCGAACGCCGCCCGCCGCCGCAAGGGGAATCCGAGATCGGCCCGACACCGTCGTCTCGCCGAACGCTTCGAACGTCCCGGGAGCCCGCGCTTGCGCGCGGGCGCGCACCGCTTTTGCAATCCCGCGCGCGGTGTGCTAGACTTCCACCCCACGTTTCGCATCGCGCATTGTGCATTCATCCTCTCGCATTCGTCCCATGCTCCGCATCGCACTCCCGAACAAAGGTTCCCTCTCCGAAGGCGCCGTCTCGATCGTCTCCGAGGCCGGCTACGCCTGCGGCCGCGCCGCCAAGGAGCTCGCGAAGCTCGACTCGTCGAACGACGTCGAGTTCTTCTTCCTGCGCCCGCGCGACATCGCGGTCTACGTCTCGCGCGGCGTGATCGACCTCGGCATCACCGGCCGCGACCTCAACGAGGACGCCGCCGAGCCCGCGCTCGAGGTGCTCCCGCTCGGATTCGGCAGGTCCGCGTTCCGCTACGCGGTCCCGGCCGGGAGCGGCCTGACGCCCGAATCGCTCGGCGGCAGGCGCGTCGCCTGCTCCTACCGCAACATCGTCGAGCGCGACCTGAGGCGCCGCGGCGTCGAGGCCACCGTCGTCAAGGTCGACGGCGCCGTCGAGATCTCGATCCGGCTCGGCGTCGCGGACGCCGTCGCGGACGTCGTCGAGAGCGGCCAGACGCTCCGCGCCGCGGGGCTGGAGGTCGTCGGCGAGCCCGTGATGCAGAGCGAGGCGATCGTCGTCGCTCGCGACGCCGCCACAGCGGCGCTGCCGCAGGCCGTCACGTTCCTGCACCGGCTCAAGGGCATCGTCGTCGGCCGCGCCTACGAGATGCTCGAATACGACATCCCGCGCGCGGCGCTCGAGCAGGCCGTCGTCCTCACGCCCGGCATCGAGTCGCCCACCGTCGCGCCGCTGAGCGACCCGGACTGGGTCGCCGTCAAGGCCCTCTGCCTCCGCAAGGGCATCAACGAGACGATGGACCAGCTCGAGCGCATCGGCGCCAAGGGCATCGTCGCCGCCCCCATCCGCGCCGCCCGCATCTAGACTCCTCGACCGCCACCATGGAAACGCCCTCCACCACCGACTACCGCGCCATCCGCATCGAGAACATGCGGAAGCTCGAGGCGCTCGGCCACGAGCCCTTCGGCCGCGCCTTCGAGCGCACCGGCACCCTCGACCGCATCCGCGAGCTCGGCGCTCCCCTCCTCGCCGCCCACGCCGCCGCCCAGGCCGCGCCCGCCGAGGCGCAAGCGACCGCGCCGGGGAGTGAAGCGGGCCGGCCGCCGGCCGGCCCGGCCGTCAAGGCCGCCGGCCGCCTCCTCGCCATCCGCAAGATGGGCAGGACGATCTTCGCCGACCTGCGCGACGGCACCGGCCGCATCCAGCTCTTCGTGAACGCGAAGGCCTGCGGCGACGACGCCTTCGCCGCGTTCCAGCTCCTGGACCTCGGCGACCACGTCGGCTGCGAGGGCGAGCTCTTCGTGACCCGCACCGGCGAGCTCTCGATCCGCATCGCCTCGTGGACGCTCCTCGCCAAGGCCCTCCGCCAGCCGCCCGAGAAGTTCCACGGCCTCACGGACACCGAGGACCGCTACCGCCGCCGCTACGTCGACCTCTTCTCCAACCCCGAGTCGCGCGACCGCTTCTACAAGCGCAGCGCGATCCTGCGCGAGACGCGCCGCTGGCTCGAGGCCCGCGGCTTCATGGAGGTCGAGACCCCCATCCTCCAGCCCCACGCCGGCGGCGCCACCGCGAAGCCCTTCACGACGCACTACAACGCGCTCGACCGCGAGATGTTCCTGCGCATCGCGCCGGAGCTCTACCTCAAGCGCCTCATCATCGGCGGCTTCGACAAGGTCTTCGAGATCGGCCGCGACTTCCGCAACGAGGGGCTCGACCGCACGCACAACCCCGAGTTCACGGTCCTCGAGCTCTACCAGGCCTACGGCGACCGCCGCTCGATGATGGACGTCATCGAGGGGCTCCTGCCGCACCTCTGCGACACCGTGATCGGCTCGCGCAGGGTGAAGTACGGCGAGCACGAGCTCGACTTCACCCCGCCCTACCGCGAGGTCGCCTACGCGGACCTCGTGAAGGAGCGCATGGGCGCGGACTGGTTCGACCTGCCGCTCGCCGAGGCGCAGGCGCGCGTCCGCGCCGCCGAGCTGCCGTTCGACCCGGCGTGGGACATGCTGCTCCTCACGCACGAGGTCTACGACAAGCTCATCGAGCGGACGCTCGTCCAGCCCACGTTCGTGACGCGCGTGCCGCACGAGTTCGTCCCGCTCGCGAAGGTCTGCCCGGACGACCCCACGAAGGCGAACGTCTTCGAGTTCGTCGTCGGCGGCCGCGAGCTCTGCCCCGGCTACACCGAGCAGAACGACCCCTTCGCGCAGCGCGAGGCGTTCCAGGCGCAGGTCGACGAGGACGCCGAGTCGACCGACGAGGACTTCGTCGAGGCGCTCGAGTACGGCATGCCGCCCACCGGCGGCCTCGGCCTCGGGATGGACCGCGTCGTGATGATGCTCACGGGCACGGAGGTCATCCGCGACGTGATCCTCTTCCCGCAGCTCAAGACGCTGTAGTCCCCCTCCGCGCGCCCCGGCGCGCCGGCTCCGCCGCCTCGCCGCGAGCGCGCGACGAGTCGGCCTTGCGTTCGCTTGGCGTCCACCCCGCCAGAAGTATGGCAAAATTCTTGTAATATAATTTTTGCGACAAAAGTTTTGCAATTCAATCAAGCCCATGGTATACTCGCGTGCATGAAACTCAAAAACCCCTTCCTGACGGCCGGCTACGCCGGCGAAGAATACTTCTGCGACCGCGTCGAGGAGACCGGAAAACTCCTGGGCGCGATCGAGAACAACCGCAACGTCACGCTCATCGCCCCGCGACGCTACGGAAAGACGGGGCTCGTCAGCAACGCGTTCGCCCGACTTCCGGAGGGCGTCGCGGGCGTCTACCTGGACGTCTACGCGACCCGGGACCTGGCGGGGTTCACCAAGGCCCTCGCGTCGGCCGTGTTCGGGGCGCTGGACACCCCCGTGGAGAAGGCCGTGTCCGTGATCGGCCGGTTCCTCAAGAGCTGCCGTCCCACGGCCACTCCGCAATCCGACGGCACGGTCAAGTTCTCGTTCGACGTCACGCCGGGCAACGCGGAAGCGACGCTGAAGGAGGTCTTCGACTACCTGAAGGCGCGCAAGCGCCGGCTCGTGGTGGCGATCGACGAATTCCAGCAGGTCCGGGAGTATCCCGAAGCGGGCGTGGAGGCGCTCCTGCGCGGCTATGTCCAGTTCGTTCCGTGGATCTCCTTCGTGTTCGCCGGATCGCGCCGGCACCTGATGTCGGAGATGTTCGTCCTGCCCCGCGGGGCGTTCTACCAGTCCACGCAGATCCTGAACCTGGACGTGATTCCCTTCGACCGCTATCTCGCGTTCGCCCGGAAGTTCTTCTCCAGGGAGGGCTGGAAAGTCGACGAAGGCGCGTTCCGCGGACTCTACGACCGGTTCGACGGCGTGACCTGGTATCTGCAGGCCGTCCTGAACAAGGTCTGGGAGACGCGGACGTCGCTTCTGTCCGGCGAACAGATTGAGAAGGCCGTCGCGGAACTGCGCGACGAACGCGCCCTGGTCTACCACGACCTGCTCGCGGCCCAGAACGGCGCGTCCCGGAACGTGCTTGCGGCCATCGCCCGCACGGGCTCCGTGCGGGAGCCGACCTCGGCCTCGTTCCTTTCCGCCAACGGGCTCAAGGTCGCGTCGACCGTCCGCGCGGCCCTGAAGGACCTGTCCCGCAAGGATCTGGTCTACAAGTCCGACGACGGGTGGATCGTCTACGACCGGCTCTTCGCTGAATGGCTTCGCGCGCTTCCCTGAACCGCAAGTACTCCGTGGCGGGGTGTCCTACCCCGCCACGGCAGGGCGTTGACCGGCCGCGCTCCGCGCGGCTCGTTTTCACGCGAATCTCCACTTTCGAAGAAGCGAAAGCCGTCAAAATCACGCACGGTGAAATCGCATTACAATGCCCGTGAAATCACACTCTCCGACCGTGTTGCGGGAAGCGGCTCCGGTGGGCGAGCACTCCGTGCGAGCCGCCAAGGCCGGAGGACTATAGACCGACGGACGCAACGACCACGATACTAGGGATGCGAATTCGCAAGTTCGGCTCGTCGCGCGTGTGTTTGTCCGAGATTGACACGGAACAGTCGGTAGTATAGTATCAGCGCATCAGTCACATTCCGTGGCTGCAAGTCGCAACAAACTCCATTTCCTTGCCATGAATCAGTTTGAAGTCGAGTGCCCTTCCTGCCACGCCGCACTGGATGTCGGCGAGGAATTGCTTGGACAAAGTGTTGTCTGTCCGAAATGCGGAAACTCAATTCAACTTCCGGTTCTCGCCGGAGGAGTTCAAGGACAAACACCGCCGCAAACAAACCCTGTTCAAGTTGTGGTGACCGTCCAGAAAGCTCCGTCGGAGAAAGGGAAGGTTTGCAGTATTCTGGCGCTTGTGTTCGGAATTTTGACGCTGATGCTATCTCTTGTTCCCTGTGTTGGTGTCATGTCGACCATGTTTGGTTTGGCTCCTCTTGTTTTGGGAATCGTTGGCACAATTCAGAGCCAGAAAAAGGGAATGGCGATTTCTGGAATTGTACTTGGTGCAGTGTCGATTCTGATCGGTCTGGCAAATCCTGAAGCGACCAGACAGGGAATGGAGAACACTTCCAAGCAGATTGAAAAACAGGTGCAAGATTCTCTTTTCAAAGTCAAACCCTAATCCCTTTGCGGTTTCGGATTTGATTGCAGAATTTGTTTCACCCGTCTCAAACCACTTTCGTTCGATTGGAACCCACTCGCTCGTTATATTGGAAGGCAAACTGCTGTCTTCTTTTGTTCATTGTCGGAGCAGGTTTGATTTGCCTTTTCGGTTCCTCCCATTTTCCTTGCCGACTTGAATCCTTCTCCGGACATCCTTGTATCGTCTGCGGTTGTTCTCGCGACTTTTGGAACATCCTGACGTTTCGTCGTCCGACCTGCAATCCGTTAAGCGGCGTTTTGTTCGTCGCCATTCTTTGCGAACTCTGCTTTCGTTCGGCACTTCTCGTTCTCGATTCGAAAAGTCCGGTTTTGATTCGTGTTGACTGTATCGTTCACGCCGTGTTGGCAATCGTTTTTGTCTCGGCAAACTTGTACGTCATCATTTCGGCAATACGTTCAACATAACCCGCCGAATCGGCGACCGGACGACAACAGGACCTCAGGACTCTAGGACGAAAGTTCGCACACCGCTTGCCGATGCAACAAGGGGCCGAGCGAAGCGAGCGAGCGACCGTCGCGGCTCCGGCTCGTGGCGGGGTGCGGACCCCGCCACGAGCCCGGACGCCGCGAGGGGCGCGGCTCGTGGCGGAGAAGCCGGCTTTCTGCTAGAATCCGCGCGCCATGTCGCCCACGACACCCGACAACGCCCTTCCGGGCGCCGCGTTCCGCCGCGGCTTCGTCGACGCCCTCCCGATCTGCCTCGGGTACTTCGGCGTCGGCTTCGCCATCGCCGCGGCCGCCGTCGCGGGCGGGCATCCCGTCTGGTCGCCGATCCTGCAGTCCCTCACGCACGTCTCCGGCACGAGCCAGGGCGCGTTCTCGCACCGCGCGATCCCCGGCCCGCCCGGCGGCGGCTGGGAGCTCTTCCTCCTGTGCGTCGGGCTCAACCTGCGCTACGTCCTGCTCGCCCTCGCCCTCGCGCAGAAGCTGCCGGAAAAGATCGGCCTCGGCCGCCGCCTCCTCGCCGCGTGCACGGTGACCGACGAAAACGTCGCGCTCGCCGTCTCCCGCCCCTTCGCGCTCTCGTTCCCCTACCTCGCCGGCGTGTTCGCCTCGTCCTACCTCGGCTGGAACGCCGGCAACGCGCTCGGCGCCGTCGGCACCTCGCTCCTCCCGGCCTCCGCCCTCGCGCCGCTCGGCATCGCGCTCTACGCGATGTTCGTCGCGATCGTCGTCCCCGCCGCGAAGGTCTCGCGCGCGACGATGCTCTGCGTCGCCCTCGCCGCGCTGCTCAACGTCGGGCTCTCGCTCCTCCCCGAGGGCGCGCGCCCCTCGCCATCTCTCTCGATCCTCGCCGCCGGTGTCGCCGCCGCAGGGCTCTGCGCGTGGCTCTTCCCGGCCGCCGGAAGGAAAACCACGGAACACACGGAAGCGGCCTCCCCTGCCCCGGCCGGCGCGGAAGGAAAGGAGGACGCGCCATGACGCACGCACGCCTCCTCGCGCTCGTCCTCGCCGTCGCGGCCGCGTCCTACGCCCTGCGCGCGCTGCCGCTCGCGCTGCTGCGGCGTCCGCTGCGCAACCCGCGGCTCGTGGCGTTCATCGAGCGCCTCCCCTACGCGATCCTCGCGGCGATGGTCGTGCCGGACGTCTTCTCCTCCACCGGCGAGCCGGTCAGCGCGGCGATCGGATTCGCCGTCGCGCTTCTCCTCGCCCTCCTCGGGCGCTCCCTCCCGCTCGTCGCAGCCGCCGCGACCGCCGCCGCGATCGCCGCGTTCTTCGCGCTCCGACCGGACCCGTCCCCCGCCGCCTCCCCCGCGCCGGAACCGATTTCCGCGACCGCGCCGGAACCCCCGCCTCCGGAGGATTTCCGCGACCTCTCCGAGAACGCCGCCCGCTCCTCGAATCCTCCTCGGCCCGACCTCTGATCCGCATGGAAGAGACCTCCGCACAGCCCAAGAGGCCCGTCCGCGCCGACGACGGCGGCTACCGCCATGTGCTCCGGCTCGTGGTGCCGATGGTGCTCAGCAACGCGGCCTTCACCGTGATGCAGTTCACGGACCGCGTCCTCGTCGCGCGGTTCTCGTCGGAGGCGATCCAGGCCGCGATGCCCGCCGGCATCCTCACGTTCTGCCTGCTGAGCCTCTTCTCCGCGACGGCCGGCTACGCGGGGACGTTCGTCGCCCAGTACCACGGCGCGGGCGACCGGCGCGCGACGATCCGCTCGTGCGTCGCGGGCGTCTGGCTCACGGTCCTCTTCCTCCCGTTCTTCGCGCTGCTGCTGCCGCTCTGCTCGCGGATCCTCTCGCTCGCCGCGCGCGACGCCGCGCTCTTCGCGCTCGAGGACCGCTACGCGTTCTGGATGCTCCTCGGCGCGCCGTTCGTCTCGCTGCACTGGGTGCTCTCCGGCTACCTCACGGGACGCAACCGCGTCGTCGCCAACGCGCTCGTCACCGTGGCGGGGTGCGCCGTCAACGTCGGGCTCGACGTCTGGCTGATCTTCGGCGGGGCGGGCGTCCCCGCGCTCGGCCTCGCCGGCGCCGGCATGGCGACGTTCGCCTCCGTCGTGCTGCAGGACGCCATCCTCGCCGCCGTCATCCTCGCGGAGCGCGAGGTCCGCGCCCTGCCGCGCCGCGAGCTCGCGCGCCCCGACTGGGGGCTCGTGCGCCGCATCGTGCGGTTCGGCCTCCCGGCCGGCGTGCAGCTCTGCTTCGACATGGCGAGCTTCTCGGTCTTCGTCCTGCTCACGGGTCGGCTCGACGACCTCTCTCTCGCCACGAGCAACGTCGCCTTCTCGATCAACAACCTCGCCTTCGCCCCGCTCATGGGCTTCAGCAACGTCGCCGCGATCCTCGCCGGACAGTTCCAGGGCGCGGAGAAGCCGCGGCTCGCGCAAAGCTCCGTGATGCGCTGCCTCCGGCTCGCGTGGGTCTACATGGCGCTGTGCGCGGCGGTCTTCCTGCTCCTGCCGGAGACGCTCCTCGGCGCGTTCCGCTCGCCGGACGCCCCCTACACCGCCGCGGAGATGGCGGCGCTCGGGCGGTCGCTGCTGGCGATGCTCGCCGCGTGGGGGATGTTCGACACCATGAACGTCGTGTTCCTCGGCGCGCTCAAGGGCGCGGGCGACACCCGCTTCGCGATGGCGTGGCTGCTCGGGACGGAATGGGCGATCTACGTCCCCGCCGTCGCGATCGTGATGATCGTCTGCGGCGGCGGCATCGTGGACGCCTGGTGGATCCAGCTGCTCTACGTCATCCTGCTCTCCATCGGACTCTACGTTCGGTGGAAGCGCGGAAAGTGGATGGACATCCGGCTCGTCTCCTAGTTCTCCCGGGGCCGGATGCACGCGTCGGGGCATTCTGCTAGAATCCGTTCCCTGCCACCTCCCCTTTTCCGCATCACCCTTCCATCCGGAAACCACACCAACCATGAAATTCGGACTCTGCGAAAACTTCAACTACCTCGAGACCGCCCGCGACGCGGGCTTCGACTACCTCGAGCCGTTCGTCAACGAGCTCGAGCCTCTCTCCGAGGGCGACTACGCCGCGCTCCGCAGGCGCGTCGCCGACGTCGGGCTCCCGATCGGCGGTTTCTGCCGCCTCTTCCCCTGGGCCGTGAAGGTCCACGACCCGGCGTGGACCGACGACCGCCTGCGCGACTACCTCTGCCGCGCCTTCGACCGCGTCGCCGAGCTCGGCGGCAAGTGGGCGGTCTTCGGAAACGGCGGCGCGCGCCGGCGCCCGGACGACGTCCCCTACCCCGCCGCCTGCCGCCGCCTCGTCGAGGTGCTGCGCCTCGCGGGCGAGGTCGCCGCGCCGCGCGGGCTCACGGTCGTCTTCGAGCCGCTCCACCACGGCGAGACGAACCTCGGGAACCACCTCTGCGAAGGCGCCGCGTTCGTGCGCGAGGCGGACCATCCGGCCGTCGCTCTCCTCGCGGACTACTTCCACATGGCCCGCGTCGGCGAGCGCATGGACGAGATCGCGCGCGTCGGCGGCGTCGCCCACGCGCACATCGCCACGCGCGGCACGCGCGGCTTCCCGCACCTCGACGACGGCGAGGAGATCCCCGCCTTCCTCGCGCAGCTCCGCGCCTGCGGCTGTGACCATTGCAGCGTCGAATCCTGCGGCAACGACCGCGTCGCCGAGGAGTCCCCGCACTCCCTCGCCTACCTCCGCCGCGCCTGGGCGAACCTCCCCGATCCCACGGAATCTTGAAGCCGCCGCGCCGCGCGCGGCGCGGCGGCTTCGGCGCTTGTCTTCCGTATTCGCTTTCAACCTCTTCAACCTCTTCAACCTCTTCAACCTCTTCAACCTCTTCAACCTCTTCAACCCTTCAACCTTTCAACTTCTCCCATGACCCGCAACCCGATCTGGCTCGCGCGCCGCGAGCGCCTCATGAAATGGTGGGCGAACGCCCGCTTCGGCCTCTTCTACCACTACGGACTCTTCACCGGCGGCGGATGCTCCGTCCGCGAGAGCGCCGGCGAGCCGGGCGCGCCGCTCTTCTACCCGACCGCCGAGGCGTTCGACGCCGCCACGCCCGACCCAGAGGTCGTCGCCGCCAACCTCTGCGACGCCGCCGTGCGCGCCGGCGCGCGCTACGTCATCCTCACCGCGCTGCACTCGGGCGAGGCGATGTGCGTGCTCTTCCCGACGCGCAACCCGGCCTACAACTACAGGACGCGCAAGGACTACGTCGGCGCGTTCCTCGACGCCGCGCACGCCCGCGGCCTCAAGGCCGAGCTCTACTTCCCGATGGGGCACGGCGAGTGGGACGTCGTCGACCCGCCGATGCTCGCCGAGGGCGCGCGCGACATGCCCGGCTACTTCGCCGCGTTCCGCGACCTGCTGCGCGAGATGCGCGAGCGCTACGGCGACCGCATCGACGGCTTCTGGCTCGACGGCCGCCCCGACGGCCCCGACCGCGCCGCGCTGCCCGGCTTCGTGAAGTCGCTCTGGCCGGATGCGATCCTCACCTCCAACGGCGACGGCGAGCTCTGGGTCGACGAGATGGACGTCGGCACGAGCGAGGAGTACGAGGAGGCGCCCTCCCCGCCCTACAACCGCTGGAGCGCCTACCGCCGCAACGGCCGCTGGGGCTCCACGCCGCCGCGCCGCGACTTCAACGAGGACATCCCCCACGTCGGCAAGGGCTACTACTGGTGGTGGGGCGGCGAGGGCTCGACCGACGAGCGCTACACCTCCGACCGCTTCTTCCTCCTGCGCCAGATGGTCGCCTGCGTCGGCCAGCGCGGCATGTGGAACTTCGCCCCCGGCATCGCCCCGCTCGTCGACGGCTCCATGCCCGCCGAGATCCAGCCCTCGCTCGACGCCATCCGCGACTTCCTCGCGTGGGGCTCGGAGGCCGTGTTCGGAACGCAGGGCGGCGAGCGCTCCGTCCTCACGCCCGGCTACTTCGACCACCACAACAGCATCGGCTGGGCGGGCGTCTCGCATCCCTTCGGCCGCGAGGACAGACTCTACGCGATGGTCACGCAGGCGCCCACGAAGGGATTCGCGCTCTTCGAGTCGGACGGCTACGTCCCGAAGAGGATCACCGACCTGCGCACCGGCGCCGAGCTGCCGTTCCAGATGTGGGGCTCCGGCCCCTACCTCGAGGGCGTCGACTGGTCCGACGTCGACCGCTACGGCGTCAAGGTCCTCGTGTTCGAGTTCTAGCATGAACCTCTCACTCTCCATCCCCGAAAACGAGGGCGTCTCGTCCGCGCGGCTCGCGGACTTCGTCGACCGCTTCTTCGCCCTGAGGTGGACGCACGGGCTCGTCGTCCTGCGCCACGGCCGCGTCGTGGCGGAGTGCTACCGCGAGCTCTGCTCGCCCGCCGACCGCCACCAGCTCTTCTCGCTGAGCAAGAGCTTCACGTCGAGCGCCGTCGGCATCGCCCTCGGCGAGGGACTGATCCCCTCGCTCGACGCCCCGCTCGTCTCGTTCTTCCCCGAGTTCGACTCGCCGAAGGTCACGGACCGCATGCGCCGCGTCACGCTGCGCCATCTCCTCTCGATGGGCATGGGCCGCGCCTCGTGCGGCCTCTGGGGCGACCGCTACGACCGCCTCCACCGGGAGTTCGCCGCCTCTCCCGCCGCGTCCGACATGCGCGCCGTCGCGGAGCGGTTCGCGTCGGGGCTCGAGTTCTTCGACGACGGCGAGCCCGCCGTGAGGCACCTGCTCGAGGACGAGCTGCGCGACGAGCCCGGCTCGCGCTTCGAATACAACACGGGCGCGACGTTCCTGCTCTCCGCCGTCCTGCAGAAGACCACGGGGCTGCGCCTCCCCGACTACCTCCGCACGCGCCTCTTCGATCCGCTCGGCATCGCGCGCGACGTCGTCTGGGACGATCTCCCCGGCACCGGCATCGCGCTCGGCGGCGCGGGCCTCAACCTCACCGTGCGCGAGATCGCCGCCGCCGGCGACCTGTGGCTGCGCGGCGGGGTCCTGCGGGACGGCCGCCGCCTCAT
The DNA here is from genome assembly GCA_902761575.1 of uncultured bacterium. GTDB lineage: Bacteria > Verrucomicrobiota > Kiritimatiellia > RFP12 > UBA3636 > UBA3636. The sequence continues at coordinate 7,333 of CACWKU010000014.1, read as the reverse complement.
CCCGGCCGACTACATGGCCGAGGCGACCGCGAAGCGAATCGACAACGCCGGCCCCGGCCGCAACCCCGAGTGGAGCCAGGGCTACGGCTACCAGTTCTGGCGCTGCCGCCACGGCGCGTTCCGCGGCGACGGCGCGAGCGGCCAGCTCGCCGTGATGCTCCCGGAGCAGGACGCCGTCGTCGCCGCGACCGCCGGCGTCTGCGGCATGCAGGAGGAGCTCGACGCGATCTGGGAGGCGCTCCTGCCCGCGTTCTCCGACTCTCCCCTCCCCTCCGACCCCGAGGGCCTCGCCCGCCTGCGCGAGGCCGAGTGCGTCCAGCGCTTCGACCTCGGCCCCGCCAGCGGGCCGCGCCTCGCCGCGCTCTCCTTCGGCGAGGTCCGCCGCTACGCGTGCGGCCCCAACCCGTTCGGGCTCGCCTCGCTCTCGCTCTCGCAGGATCCCGCCGGCGCGACGATCGAGTTCGGATTCGGCGACGGCCTCGTCGACGCCCTCCGGGCCGGCTGGGACGCCCCGCGCGCCTCGCAGCTGCGCCGCCTCGCCTCGGGGCATTCGTTCGGCGCCTTCGCCCGCGCCGCGTGGCTCACGCCCACGCGCCTCGAGGTCACGGCGGCCGTGCCCTGCTCCACGTCGTTCCTCACGCTCGAGTTCGACCTCGCCGCGCCCTGCTTCCGCTCGCGCACGCCGATCTGGTTCGCGCACCCGTGGCTGAACGAGGCCGCCATCCCGCTCTCCCCGGCCGAATGAGGACCTCCGACTTCGACTACGCGCTCCCGCCGGAGCTCATCGCGCAGGTGCCGCCGAAGGAGCGCGGCACCTCGCGCATGATGGTCCTGCGCCGCGCGGACGGCGCGATCGAGCACCGACGCGTCGGCGACATCGTCGACTACCTCGACCCCGCCGACCTCATGGTCTTCAACGACACGCGCGTCTTCGCGGCGCGCGCGTTCGGGCGCTGGGAGGACACGCCCGGGCGCGTCGAGGTCCTCTTCGTCGAGCCGAGCGGCCTGCGCCCCGGCGCATGGACCGCGCTCTGCCGCTCGTCGCGCCCGATGAAGCCCGGCCGCGTGATGCTCCTCGCCGACGGCGAGATCCGCGCGACCGTGCTCGAGAGGAGCGCGCGCGACGGGCACGTCGACCTCGCGCTCGAATACGACGGCGACTTCTTCGAGATCCTCGACCGCACCGGCGTCCCGCCCGTCCCGCCCTACATCCGGCGCGGCCCCGGCGACCCGCGCGTCGGTCTCGACCGCGAGCGCTACCAGACCGTCTACGCGCGGGAGACGGGCGCCGTCGCCGCGCCGACCGCCGGCCTGCACTTCTCCGAGGAGCTCCTCGCGCGCATCGACGCGAAGGGCGTCGGGCGCGCGTTCGTGACGCTGCACGTCGGCCCCGGCACCTTCCGCCCCGTGAAGGCGGAGACGGTCGAGGAGCACGTGATGGACAGCGAGCGCTACGAGATCCCGGAGCGCACCGCGGAGGCCGTCGCCGCGTGCCGTGCGCGCGGCGGGCGCGTCGTCGCCGTCGGCAGCACGAGCGTCCGCACGCTCGAGACGAGCGCGCGGGCGCACGGCGGCGCCGTCGTCGCGGAGAAGGCGCGCTCGTCGATCTTCATCCACCCGCCCTACGAGTTCCTCGCGGTGGACGCGATGCTCACGAACTTCCACCTCCCGCAGTCGACGCTGCTGATGATGGTCTCCGCCCTCGCCGGGCGCGAGCGCGTCCTCGCCGCCTACGCCGAGGCCATCCGCGAGCGCTACCGCTTCTACAGCTACGGCGACTGCATGCTCATCGTCTAGCGCCGCGCGCGGAGGGCGCCGGTGCCGAAGTGTCCGTCGGCGAGGCGGCGCTCGTAGTCGTTGGCGACGAGGGCGACGCGCAGCGCGGCGAGCGAGGCCGCGATCGCGAGCGTGATGCCCAGGACGCCCGTCACCGGGCCCGGGAGGAGCCGGCCGCTCGTCACGGTCGAGAGCACGCCCACGTAGACCGCCGCGTAGACGGCCTGGTCGGTGAGGATCGCGTTCGGGCGGCGGCGCAGCGCGGCGAGCCCCTCGCCGTGGCCCTTGAGCGCCTGCAGCAGCGGGATCGGCGCGGCGATCGCGAGCGCGGCGCGCGCGTAGCCGACGAGCTCCGGGGGCAGGTTCTGGACCCGGACGAAGTAGAGGCGCGCGAAGGCGGGGATCTGCGGCAGGAGCAGGATCAGGCACATCGCGGCGCCGACCATGGCGGCGAACGCGCCGGGCGCGCGGCGGTCCACGCCGTCCTCGCCGGGCGGGAAGGCGATCGTCACGGACTGCATCCGCAGCGCGGCGAACGAGACGGGGTTGAAGAGCCCGGTCACGACGTAGTGGACCGGGAGCGCCGCGGCGGCGTCCGGGGCGTGGCCGAGGAAGTAGGCCGTCCCGAGCATCGTCGCGGAGATCATCACGCCGCCGAACGAGAGCGGCATCGTGAAGCGGAACTGCTCGCCGACGGAGGCCGTCTCCGCGCCGGGGGCGTCGGCGAGCGCGCGCATCCCGGGCAGGGCGAAGCGGCGCGTGAGCCACGTCTCGAGCACGAGCGGCAGCGTGATCGCCAGCGCGCCCCACGCGTGGCCGACGAGGCCGAGCCGGATCATCGCGGGCGCGAGGGCGAGGGCGAGGCCGACGCGGGCGAGCGTGGCGAGGTTCGCGGCGCCGCTGCGCTTCTCGACGAGGAGCTGCGCCAGGTAGGGGTTGCGCAGGAAGAACGTCGCCTGCATCGGGATGCAGAACAGCAGCGTCCGCCGCGCGATCCAGGCCTTCTCGCCGGAGAGGCCGAGCAGACCGCCGAACACGGCTCCGTCGAGCGGCGGCACGCAGCAGAGCAGCTCCAGCGCGACCGCGGCAGCCATGATGACGACGTTGAGCCGGAGGAAGTTCGCCATCCCGGTGCGGCTGCGCCCGAAGACCATGCACGTCGTGATGAGGCCGCCGCCGATCGCGCCGAGGATCCAGATGATCGACTGCCCCTGCGCGTAGGCGGCGAGCTCCTGCTCCCGCAGATGGCCGTGCGCGACGATGCTCGCGACGAGCAGGAACGAGAGGCTCTGCGACGCCGACTGCACCGCGAGCGGGACGAAGAAGCGCAGCATGCGCCCCTGCGTCCGCCACCAGCCCTCCTTCGCGGCGGAGGGCGCGGGAACCGACGGTTCGCTCATTTCGCGGCGGCGCCGGACGTCTCGAGGATGCGCCTCACGATGTTCGTCGTCGAGAGGCCGGGGACCAGGTCCGCGAGGACGACGCGGCCGCCGTTGGCCTCGACGACGTCGCGGCCGCTCACGTAGTGCGCCCAGTCCTTGCCCTTCACGAGGACGTCGGGGAGGATCTTCGCAATGAGGTCCTTCGGCTCGTCCTCGTCGAAGAGCACGACGTAGTCGACGAACCGCAGGCACGCGAGGAGCTTGGCGCGGTCGGCCTCGGAGACGATCGGGCGCGTCGGGCCCTTGTTGCGGCGCACGGAGGCGTCGGAGTTGAGGCCGATGCAGAGCGCGTCGCCCTGCGCGCGGGCGAACTGCAGGTAGGTGACGTGCCCGGCGTGGAGGATGTCGAAGCAGCCGTTCGTGAAGACGAGCGTCCTGCCCTCCGCGTGCAGCCGGTCCCGCTCCGCGCGCATCGCGGCGGCGTCGAGGACCTTCCCTTCGAATGCGTTTGCGTCCATGCGCGCCATACTAGCATACCGCCCCCTCCCGCGCCAGCGCGCGGATTTCCCTTGCCCTCGCGGGCGCGGGAGCCTATAATCCGCGCCCTTTCCCGCCCCGAAAGGAGTCTTCCCCCCATGGGATGGTTCACCAAGACAACCGAACCGCGCGAACAGGCCGCCCTGCCTGACCTCTGGCACGTCTGTCCCGCCTGCCAGGCCCACGTCTTCAAGGACGAGTGGGAGGCCGCGCTCAAGGTCTGCCCCAAGTGCGGCCACCACGACCGCCTCTCCGCCCGCGAGCGCATCGGGCTTCTGGTCGACCCCGGCTCGTTCCGCGAGTTCGGGACGGAGATCCTCCCCTCCGACCCGCTCGCCTTCTCCGACGCCAAGGGCCCCTACGCCGCCAAGGCCGCCGCCGCCGTGAAGAAGCTCGGCACGAGCGAGTCCGTCGTCGTCGGCTCCGGCAACGTCGAGGGCGTCCGCATCGTCCTCGCCGTGATGGACTTCCGCTTCCTCGGCGGCTCGCTCTCCACCGGCTGCGGCGAGAAGATCGCCCTCGCGATCCAGCACGCGATCGACTTCAACCGCGCCTTCGTGATGGTCTCCGCCTCCGGCGGCGCCCGCATGCACGAGGGCATCCTCTCGCTCATGCAGATGGCCAAGACCTGCGCCGCGCTCCAGCGCCTCGAGAAGGCCGGCCTGCCCTACATCTCCATCCTCACCGACCCCACGACGGGCGGCGTCTCCGCGAGCTACGCGCTCCTCGGCGACGTCAACCTCGCCGAGCCCGGCACGCTCATCGGCTTCGCCGGCCGCCGCGTCATCGAGACGACGATCAAGCAGAAGCTGCCCGACGACTTCCAGACCGCCGAATACCAGCTCGAGCACGGGTTCGTCGACGCCATCGTCCCGCGCAAGGAGCTCAAGGCCCGCCTCGCGCAGCTGCTCGCGTTCCGCATGAAGTAAGGGGGAGACGCCATGGACTTCGACTTCGAAAAGCCCCTCCAGCCGCTGCGCGACAAGATCGACGCCCTCGTCGCGAAGAGCCGCCGCGGCGACCCCACCGCCGAGGCCGCCCTCGCCGGGCTGCGCAAGCAGCTGGCGAAGGAGTCCGCCTCGCTCTACGCGCGCCTCACGCCGTGGGAGACCGTCCAGGTCGCCCGCCACCCCGGCCGCCCCACCGCCCGCCAGTACGCCGAGAAGATGTGCGACGAGTTCGTGGAGCTCCACGGAGACCGCGTCTGCGCGGACGACCCCGCGATCCTCGGCGGCCTCGCCCGCATCGGCAAGACGCGCTTCCTGCTGCTCGGCCACCAGAAGGGCACCACGACCGAGGAGCGCATCGCCTGCCGCTTCGGCATGGCGAACCCCGACGGCTACCGCAAGGCCGACCGCCTGATGAAGCTCGCCGAGAAGTGGGGCCTCCCGGTCGTCACACTCGTCGACACCGCCGGCGCCTACCCCGGCCTCGAGGCCGAGGCGCGCGGCCAGGGCGAGGCCATCGGCCGCAGCCTGCTCGTGATGGCGGGCCTCAAAACGCCCATCCTCTCCATCGTGACCGGCGAGGGCGGCTCCGGCGGCGCGCTCGGCATCGCGCTCGGCGACCGCGTGCTGATGCTCCAGTTCGCCGTCTACTCCGTCATCTCCCCCGAGGGCTGCGCCTCCATCCTGTGGCGCGACGGCGCGAAGGCCCCCGAGGCCGCCGCCGCGCTGAGGATCACCGCGAAGGACCTGCTGAGGCTCGGCGTCGTGGACGGCATCGTCCCCGAGCCCGAGGGGGCCGCCCACGCCAACCCCGACCGCGCGATCGCCCTCGTGCGCAAGGCGATCCTCGACAACCTCGCCGACATGATGGCCAACGCGCCCGTCGGCGACCGCCTCGTCGAGGAGCGCTTCCGGAAGTTCTCCGCCATGGGCAAGTTCGACCCGAAGAAGGCCGTCAAGGCCTAACCGAGCCATGAAGACCACCAAGAAAATCTCCGCCCCCGACCCGCAGCGCGTCGCCCCGATCGACGACTCGGTCCTGCTCGGCAACCGCGTCCCGCTCCGCATCACGGACACGACGCTGCGCGACGCGCCCCAGTCCCTCTGGGCCACGCGCATCCGCACCAAGGACATCCTCGAGATCATCGACGCGATCGACCAGGCCGGCTACTACTCGCTCGAGTGCTGGGGCGGCGCCACCTTCGACGTCTGCCTGCGCTTCCTGCGCGAGAACCCCTGGGAGCGCCTCCGCGAGATCAAGGCGCACGCGAAGAACACCCCGCTGCAGATGCTCATCCGCGGCCAGAACGTCCTCGGCTACCACAACTACCCGGACGACCTGCTGGAGCGCTTCATCGCGCTGGCGGCCAGCAACGGCATCGACATCTTCCGCACGTTCGACGCCCTGAACGACAACCGCAACATCGAGAAGTCGGTCCGGTTCATCAAGAAGTACGGCGCCCACGCCCAGAGCTGCATCGCCTACACCGTCTCCCCCGTCCACACGATCGACGAGTTCGTCCGCATCGCCAGGGAGCAGGAGCAGATGGGCGTCGACTCGATCTGCATCAAGGACATGGCCGGCATCCTCGCCCCGCTCGAGGCCCGCCGCCTCGTCGCCGCGCTCTGCAAGGAGATCTCGATCCCGATCCAGGTCCACTCCCACGCCACGAGCGGGATGGCCACCGCGACCTACCTCGCCGCCGCCCTCGCCGGCGCCGGCGCCGTCGACTGCGCCGTCTCCTCCATGGCCGGCTTCTCCTCGCAGCCGCCCGTCGAGACCGTCGCCGCGATCTTCGCCGACAGCGGCGTCGCCCCGGCGCTCGACATGGAGAAAATCGCCGAGATCAACCGCTTCTTCAAGGGCCTGCGCCCGATGCGCGAGCCCGCGCACCGGATGCACGACATCATCGACCCGGGCATCCTGCGCCACAAGATCCCCGGCGGCATGATCTCCAACCTGCGCTCCCAGCTCTCGCAGCAGGGCGCGCTCGACCGCATCGGCGACGTGATGGAGGAGGTCCCGCGCGTCCGCGCCGACCTCGGCTACCCGCCCCTCGTCACCCCCACCTCGCAGATCGTCGGCGTGCAGTCCGTCCTCAACGTTCTCGCCGGCAAGCGCTACGAGATGGTCGCCGAGGAGACGAAGAACTACGTCCGCGGCCTCTACGGCCGCTCGCCCGCGCCCATCGACCCGAAGCTCGCCCGCAAGATCCTCGGCAAGGAGAAGCCCGTCACCGGCCGCCCCGCCGACCTGCTGCCGCCCATGCTCCCGCACGCGGTGGACGCCGTCGACCCCTCGCTCATCAAGGCCGAGGAGGACATCCTCTCCTACTGCCTCTTCCCCGAGCCCGCGCTCTCCTACTTCCAGTGGCGCGCCACGCCGCCCGCCACGCGCCCGCCGATCCCGGCCGACGAGGAGGAGAAGAAGCGCCAGGTCGAGGCCGCGCCGATCGCGCTCCCGGCCCAGCCGCTCATGGCCCCGGCGGACTACCCCGCGCTGGAGGGCCTCCTCGCCACGGTGAAGAACCTCGGCATCAACGAGCTGGTGATCCGCCGCGGCGACGTCAACGTCTCCCTCGTGAACCAGGCCGCCCTCCCGTCGGCCGGAGGCGCGCCCGCGCCCGCCGCCGCCGCGGCGTCCGCCCCGGCCCCGGCCCCCGCTCCGGTCCCCTCGCCCGCCATCCCGCC
>CACWKU010000013.1 GCA_902761575.1 uncultured bacterium | reverse complement strand
AAAAGGACGGGGCCGCCCGATCGCGCGGATCGGACGGCCCCGGAAGAAAACCTTGGCGGCGCGCTACTCTCCCGCGGCCGATTGCCGCAGTACCCTCGCCACTGGGGCCCTTCACTTCCGTGTTCGGAATGGGAACGGGTGTTGCCTCCCCGCCATGGCCACCAAGGAAAAGACGCGGAAGACGAGGGAAGGGACAACCGAGCCGGGAACATGGCTCCGAAGCGAAGTGTAGGAAGGAAAAGCACAAGCCTCACGGACGATTAGTACCGGTCGGGTGAGCGCGTTGCCGCGCGTGCGCCTCCGGCCTATCGAGGTGGTGGTCTTCCACCGTCCTTGAGGGACTTGCGTCCGGGAGACCCTATCTTTGGGTGGGCTTGGCGCTTAGATGCATTCAGCGCTTATCCGTTCCGGACTTGGCTACCCGGCAATGCTCCTGGCGGAACAACCGGCACACCATCTGTCCGTGACTCCCGGTCCTCTCGTACTAGGGAGTCTTCCCTTCAAGTCTCCAACGCCCGCAGCGGATATGGACCAAACTGTCTCACGACGTTTTGAACCCAGCTCGCGTACCGCTTTAATTGGCGAACAGCCAAACCCTTGGGACCTTCTCCAGCCCCAGGATGCGATGAGCCGACATCGAGGTGCCAAACGATCGCGTCGATATGGACTCTCGGCGATCATCAGCCTGTTATCCCCAGAGTACCTTTTATCCGTTGAGCGGCGGCGCTACCACGAGCGACCGCCGGATCACTAAGTCCTGCTTTCGCATCTGCTCGGCTTGTGGGCCTCGCAGTCAAGCCACCTTGTGCCTTTGCGCTCCGTCGCGCGGTTGCCGACCGCGCCGAGGTGACCTTCGAACTCCTCCGTTACCGTTTGGGAGGAAACCGCCCCAGTCAAACTGACCCTCTGGCATTGTCCCGGCCCCCGATCCAGGGGGCGGGGTTAGACGACCGTCTTCGCAAGACCGGTATTTCACTGGTGCCTCCGCCCCTCCCGGAAGGGGGGCCTCCGAGGCTCCCGGCTATGCTACGCATGCGCAGCCAGTCGCCAGTGCCAGAATACAGTGAAGGTTCATGGGGTCTTTCCGTCCTGATTCGTGCAGGTCGGAACTTGCCCGACAAGGAATTTCGCTACCTTAGGACCGTTATAGTTACGGCCGACATTCACGGGGGCTTTGGTTCGGAGCTTCGCCTTGCGGCTGACCCCTCGCCTTGACCTTTCCGCATTGGTCACGTGTCACACTCTATACGTCCCCTTGCGGGTTGGCAGAGTGCTTTGTTTTTGTTAAACAGTCGCCACGGCTCTTTCACTGCGCCCGGGATCGAGTCCCGGGACCCCTTCTTCCGAAGTTACGGGGCCAGTGTGCCGAGTTCCTTAACGAGGTTTCACTCGCGCGCCTTGGTATTCGCTTACCATTCCACCTGTGTCGGTTTTGGTACGGACGAGCAAGCCGTAACTACGGGGCTTTTCTCGGCGGCGTGAAGGCGCTGCGCGGAATCCGGGCGAACCCTTCATCCGGGGAATCCGATGACCCCTGCAGAACCTTCTTCCGCGAACCCTTTCGAAGCTTGCCCGGCGGAGGAATGTTGACCTCCTGTCCATCGACTACGCCTTTCGGCCTTGCCTTAGGATCCGGCTGACCCCGGGCGGACGAACCTGCCCCGGGAAACCTTGGAATTCCGGCGGCCGGGATTCTCACCCGGCTTTTCGTTACTCATGTCCGCATAATCGCTTGCATGCAGTCCACGGAGGCTTACGCCCCCGCTTCGAGCCGCATGCAACGCTCCCCTACCGACCGCCCTTGCGGACGATCCTTCAGCTTCGGCACCGCGCTTACTCCCGATCATTTTCGGCGCGGGGTCTCTCGACCAGTCAGCTGTTACGCAATGTTTAAATGATGGCTGCCTCTAAGCCAACATCCTGGCTGTCATCGAGACCCCACATCCTTCGTGACTGAGCGCGGTTTGGGGGCCTTGGCTGGAAGTCTGGGCTGTTTCCCTCTCGACGACGGAACTTATCTCTCGCCGTCTATCTCCCGGACAGGACGCCGCCGACATTCGGAGTTTGCCAAGCGTCGGTACCTCGCTAGAGGCCTTCGGCTAAACAGTGCTCTACCTTCGGCGGTTTCATTCCGGGGCTAACCCTAAAGTTATTTCGGGGAGAACCGGCTATCACCAAGCTTGATAAGTCTTTCGCTCCAATCCTCAGGTCCTCCGAAGGTTTTTCAGCACCTACCGGTTCGGCCCTCCAGGGCGTGTTACCGCCCCTTCAGCCTGCCCAAGGATAGCTCGCCTGGCTTCCGGTCCACCGCATCCGACTTTGAGCGCCCATTTCGGACTCGCTTTCGCTTCGGCTCCGCCATACGGGCTTAGCCATGCCGGACGCGATGACTCGCGGACTCATTATGCAAAAGGCATGCCGCAACCCCGAAGGGCCACGACACCTTGTAGGCACACGGTTTCAGGTCTGTTTCACTCCCCTGACAGGGGTTCTTTTCACCTTTCCCTCGTGGTACTGGTTCGCTATCGGTCATCGCCTAGTATTCAGCCTTGGGGGATGGGCCCCCCGGATTCGGACGGAGTTTCACGTGTTCCGTCCTACTTGGGATCCCACTAGGGCCGCTCGCGGTTTCGGGTACGGGGCTTTCACCCTGTATCGCCGGCCTTTCCAGGCCGTTCCCCTACCGAGAGGCGATCCCACGTCGTGGTCCCGCAACCCCGGGGAGCAAGCTCCCCGGTTTGGGCTACTGCGCGTTCGCTCGCCGCTACTTGCGCAATCACTGTTGTTTTCTGTTCCTGCAGGTACTGAGATGTTTCACTTCCCTGCGTCTCGCCTCGACGGACTATTCATTCATCCGCCGATGACAGTCTCTTCGACTGACGGATTGCTCCATTCGGAAATCCTCGGATCAAAGCGTGTTTGCCGCTCCCCGGGGCTTATCGCAGCTTACCGCGTCCTTCGTCGCCTTGCGATGCCAAGGCATCCACCGTGCGCCCTTTCGCGCTTGTGCGTTTCTTCAAAAGCTTTCGCTCCGATCCTTGCGGACCGGCTTCGCTTCGATCCTTGGTCGGTTGCCGCTTCGCGGCCACCTCCCTCGGCTCGCAGCTCTTCGCTTCGAAGCCACGCGCTCGGTTCGATTGTCTTGAAATCGAACTACTAATGAGTTCACATTTGAACTTCTCTCGTCTTCCGTTGTCAAAGAGCAGAAAATCTGCGTGGAACCGCTTTCACTCGTCACTCGTCACTCGTCACTCATGCTGGTGGGCGTGACTGGAGTTGAACCAGTGACCTTCACATTATCAGTGTGACGCTCTAACCAACTGAGCTACACGCCCATGTTCAATGCTGAATGCTGAATGATGAATGCTGAATGATCAAGGACCGGACGGGCGCCGCAGGCGCCCATTCAGCATTCAGCATTGTGCATTCAGCATTCGCCGCGAAGCGGCGGCTGGTGGAGGCAGTCGGACTCGGACCGGCGACATTCGGCTTGCAAAGCCGACGCTCTACCAACTGAGCTATGCCCCCGGTGCGGCGCGGGAGGCGGGGTCCGGCAGCGTTTCGGCCTGTGCTGGAGGATTCCAGTTTTTCGTTTTGGGAGGCGAGGCGAGCAAGCTCGCCGCGCCATGTGTCGCCGGGTCGGCCCTTTCTGGCGAGGACGGAGCCTCGCCATCAGGACTTATCGACGAATTGACCATCGGAACTCCCGATCGCTCGGGGTCCGTCTCCTTAGAAAGGAGGTGATCCAACCGCAGGTTCCCCTACGGTTACCTTGTTACGACTTCATCCCAATCACCACCCACACCTTAGACGGCTCCCCCCTTGCGGATGGGCCACCGGCTTCGGGTGCAGACGGCTTTCATGATGTGACGGGCGGTGTGTACAAGGCCCGGGAACGTATTCACGGCACCAACTGCTGATGCGCCGTTACTAGCGAATCCAACTTCATGGAGTCGGGTTGCAGACTCCAATCCGAACTGGGGCCGGCTCTCTGGGGTTTGCTCCACCTCGCGGTCTCGCGTCCCTCTGTACCGGCCATTGTAGCACGTGTGCGGCCCCAGGCGTAAGGGCCATACTGACTTGACGTCATCCCCACCTTCCTCTCGTGTGAACGAGCAGTCCCTCCAGAGTGCCCGGCCGAACCGATGGCAACTGGACGCAGGGGTTGCGTTCGTTGGTGGACTTAACCAAACACCTCACGGCACGAACTGACGACAGCCATGCAGCACCTGTGCAGCACCCTCGAAGGCGTCCTACTTTCATAGGACTTGCAGCTGCATGTCAAGCCTGGGTAAGGTTCTTCGCGTTGCATCGAATTAAGCCACATGCTCCTCCGCTTGTGCGGGCCCCCGTCAATTTCTTTGAGTTTTAACCTTGCGGCCGTACTCCCCAGGCGGCGCATTTATCGCGTTGGCTAAGCCACGGGGGGGGTCAATTCCCCCCACGGCGAATGCGCACCGTTTACGGCGTGGACTACCAGGGTATCTAATCCTGTTTGCTCCCCACGCTTTCGTGCATGAGCGTCAGATCCGTTCCAGAGTCTCGCCTTCGCTTCCGGTGTTCCACACGATATCAACGCATTTCACCGCTACACCGTGTGTTCCAGACTCCCTTCCCGGTCTCCAGCGGACCGGTTTCCGACGCACTTCCGGAGCTGAGCCCCGGGATTTCACGTCGGACATGGTCCACCGCCTGCGCACGCTTTACGCCCAGTAAATCCGAACAACGCTCGTCGCCTCTGTATTACCGCGGCTGCTGGCACAGAGTTAGCCGCGACTTTCTCTGGAAGTACAATCAAACGGCAGGGCTTGTTGGGCCCCGCGTCCTTTTCCCTCCCAACAGCAGTTTACAACCCGAAGGCCTTCATCCTGCACGCAGCGTCGCATTGTCAGGCTTTCGCCCATTGCAAATGATCCTCGACTGCAGCCTCCCGTAGGAGTCTGGGCAGTGTCTCAGTCCCAGTGCGGGTGACCAACCTCTCAGTCCACCTAGCCGTACGCCTTGGTGAGCCGTTACCTCGCCAACTAGCCGATGGCACGGGAGCGCCTCCTTCGACGACCGGCCCTTGCGGGTCCCGGCCTTTCAACGCAAAACCATGCGGCTTCGCGTTCGTATCCGGCATTAGCGGCCGTTTCCAGCCGTTGTTCCGAATCGAGGGGTAGCTTGCTCTCGCATTACTCGCCCTTCCGCCACTATCGTGCACCAATATTGCTACCAGCACACGACCGTTCGACTTGCATGCCTCATCCACGCTGCCAGCGTTCGTTCTGAGCCAGAATCAAACTCTCCGAAGAATTGAAATCTTGCGCTTCCTCTCCGGACGTGTCCGGCGGTGCCCCGCCTCCCGCGCCCCGCCATCTGTGGCGGCGCGCCCGGTTGGGCGATGACCCGAAAAAGCGGTTCCGTTTTCAAAGAGCGGCGCGCGAGGCGCCCAGGGTCGGCCGGCGGAGGGGGGTCCTAATGGATGAGCGCCCCCGTTCGCGGCGCAACGGGTCAGCAAGGTAGCAAAGCGCCCCCCGCGAGTCAAGAGGAAAAATTGAGAAAAATGCATTTTTCTTGAAACGCCGCTCTAGTAGCGGCGTTTCAATGAAAGAAAAATGCGATTACGGGGCGTTTTGGGAAGAAAAATGCGCCCCGCGCCCCGCGCGCCCCTGCGCCCCGCATCGCGCAAAGGGATGGATCATGCGGCATGGCGGGCATGAAGCGCAACAGGAACAAGGCCGAGCGCGAAGAAGGCGGGATCGGGAAGAAGAAGGGTGAAGCCGAGCGCGGAGAGAAGGAGGGGAACGGCGGGGCGAGAGAGACGCGCAAGCCAAACGCCGAGAACGAGCGCAAGCGCGACGTGGGACAGAAGGGATGGACCGCAAACCGCGAAGAGGGCGGCGAACGGAGTGAGCGAGAGTGCGGCGACGAGATCCGGCGCATGGCGGCGCAGTGCGCGTTCGCGCGACGAGGCGCCGAACGCCGGCGCGTTTGGCGCCTCAGCCGGAACGCGCAGCGCGAAGAATGCCGCGGCAAGCGCGGGGAAGGCCCATGCGAAGCGCTGGACGATGGGGATGGGATACGGAACGGCACAGGCGCGCAGCGCGAGCGCGAGGAGGGAGGAGAGCAGGGCGGCGGCAAGACTCCCCCACCCGGCTTCGCCGGGAGCCCCCTCAGAGAGGGGGCCGGCGCTGCGCGCCGAGGTGTCGCGCGTCTGGCTCCCCCACTGGGGGAGCTGGCGAGCGAAGCGAGTCTGAGGGGGTTCCTGGCTCCCCCGCTGGGGGAGCTGGCGAGCGAAGCGAGACTGAGGGGGTCGGACGAGGAACAGCCCGCAGAGGAGACCGGCGGCGGCCATGCCCGACGGGACGGCGGGCGCTACCGGATCGACGACTGTTCCGGTAGCGGCCGAGGTCCCCGCAGCTACCGCGAGCAGCGCGAGTCCCGCGACGAGACGGACGATGTCGCCGCGCGTGCGCGGCGCGGCGGGCGCGCGTTCGCCGCACCACGGGCAGGGCGAAAGCTCGCGCGACGGCCGCCCGCAGGCGGGGCACGGAACGCGGAGAAGCAACGACTGCGGAGCGGATCGCATGCCGCGGAATCTACCAGAAGCCGCACCGCGCGGCAAGCGGGGCAGGACTTCGGAACCATTCTATAAGACAAGCGCCGCGCTTCCGCGCGGCGCCGTCGGCCCGATGCGAGCGGGCCCGGCGGAGCGGCTTCGCCGCCCGCCGGGCCTGCAAGGGGAACTAATTCTGGAAGGTCCAGGTACCGTCCTCGTTGCGAACTAGGACTCCCTTCCGGCCGGAGGCGTCGGAGACGAAGCTCCAGTTTCCGTCGGCATCGCGGACGAGCGTGCCCTTGCCGCGAGCGGCCTCCTCGTAGTCCCAGCGGTCGGTGCCGTGACGGACCCAGGTCCAGTAGGACCAGGTGCCGTCGCCGTTGTCGACCATCCGGCCGTAGTCGGCGTAGACCTTGATCCGGAAGAATCCGGAGTTGAAGTCGACGTCTTCCGCCTTTTCGGCCGGCTTGAGGAGGGCGACGCCAGGCGCGGTCATGTGGGCGTTGACGCCGTCCGAGCCGCCGACGAGGTCGCCGGAGCCGTCGTTCACGACCTCGTGCACGCAGACCGTCTCCCAGGCCGCGTCGGCGAGGTTCTCCTTGCGCTGCAGCTCGTAGGTCAGGACGACGCCGGGCTGGATCGAGGGATACGGGATCTCCACGAAGGGCTGGCCGTCCGCGTCGAACGCGAGGGCCGGAACCGTGTAGGGAACCGCGTCGTTCGCGTCGAGCGGGTCGGAGCCGGAGAGGAACTCCTCCAGGTCTCCGATGCCGTCGCCGTCCGTGTCGCGCTTGTGCGTGTCGGTCTTGGTGACGAGGATTTCCATCGCGTCCGTGAGGCCGTCGAGGTCCGTGTCCGGCGTGCGCGGGTCGGAGTCGAGGAGACCGTCCGCGTACTCCTGCCAGATGTAGAGGTCGGGCTGGGTCTGGTCGTAGCCGGAGGTCTGGAGATCTCCGAACTTCCAGAACTCCCACGAATCGGGCAGCAGGTCGTTGTCCGTGTCGCGGTCGTGCAGGACGATGACGGTGTTGATTACGTCGTTGGTGACGCGGATCGGGGCGGCGGCGCGGTCGAGGTTGGGGCTCACCGTGCTGGAGTACGTCGCGAAGCCGATCGTCTCCCAGTTGTCCGGGATCCGGTTGCCGTTGGAGTCGATCCACGCGCGGACCGCGTAGGCGCCCTGGCCGAGGCCGTCGACCTTGTAGGCTCCCTTCTCCTCCTGGGTCGTCTGGGCGACGGGGGTGCCGGAGAAGGAGAGCGCGGACTCGGCGTTCTCCGGAACCTTGAAGGCCTGGATGACGAGCGGGGCGGGGAACTTCTTCACGACGAGGTCGAGGGTCGTGTCCGCGCCGGGCGGGACGAGGAAGTTCACCGTGATCTCGGCCTTCGACGGATCCGCGTCGGACTTGTAGGCGATCGAGCCGGAGTAGGCGTTCGGGGCGCTCTCGGAGTGGAGGACGCCGTCGCCCTTCGAATCGTTGAGCGTCTCGACGGGCTCGCCGCCCTTCATGACGTACACGCCCATGGCGCCGCGATGCACGAGGTTGGTGTCCACGAGGGCGGTGAGGACGCGCGACGCGCCGTCGCCCGACGCGATGCCGGCGGCGACCGTCTCGGACTCCATGACCTTGCCGTAGTACTCGACGCGGCCGGCGATCGAGTGGACGCTGCGGGCGGTGTCCTCGTTCACCTTCTGGAAGGTGCCGGAGACGCTCTGGGCGGCGAACATGCTCGTGCGCGGACGCTCGGTGATCGTGTAGCGGTACTTGCCGCTGGGCAGGTCGAGGAAGCGGAGGCCGTCCTCGAGCTGCGGCTTGCACGTGTAGTAGTAGTTCTGCGTCGTGGTCTTGCCGTGGCGGACGGGCATCGGGATGACGCCGTTGAACACCTCGACGGGCTCGTCGCCGTCGATGTTCTCGAGGACGAAGCGGACGCCGGCGTTGCGCCAGTCCATCTCCCATTCGAACTCGACCACGGATCCGTAGACCTTCGTGAGCTGCGTCGGCCAGATGGCGCGCATCGTGCGGCGCGGATCGCGCTCGGATCCGGGCGGCAGGCCGGCATTCACGACGAAGTCGCCCTGCGCGATCTTCTCGGAGCGGTAGCCGTCGGACGCGGCGACGTTCCAGGTGACGCCGATCACGTTCGTGACGCCGAGGTTGAGGCCGTACTCGGTCGGATCGTTGTTCTTCTTGCCGAGCCGGATCTGGTCCCACTCGTGGAAGAAGAGGCGCGGGGCCGGGACGACGTAGCGCTTGGTGACGTATTCGAAGTTCTTCTGGCGGCTTGACGACGTCGACGTGATGACGCGGACGACGCGTGTCGTGGAGAAGAGGTAGGCGTTCACCCAGCCCAGCGTCTCCAGCTGAGCCGCGGTCGGGTTCGGGAACGTGCGGAGGTCGGCGTTCTTCCAATCGGCGGCCGTTCCAGTGTAGGTTTCGGGCTTGCCGTCGCCGTTCACGTCCCGGTCGCGGAGGACGACGTGGACGTCGTCGAGGTCGATTGCGACCATCTTCGTGTTGTTGGTAATCACGAGCGGCGGGCACCAGCCCGGAATCTGGTTCGGGCAGGCGGAGTTGCCGAGGAAGCCGAAGCCCTGGGTGTCGGAGGACGTGAACCTGCCGTCGCCGTTCGAATCGACCCAGCCGATCACCGCGTAGGAACCGGCTCCGAGGCCGTGCAGCGAGAAGGAGCCGTCGGCGGCGACCGTCGTGCGGGCGATGGGATTGCCACCCACGGAGAGGCTCGTCTCGGCCGAGTTCGGAATCTCGTAGGCCTGGACGACGACCTTGCCGGGAACGAGGTCCGTTCCGAGGCGGCCGTAGTAGTGGACGTGGCCGTTGATCGCCGCCTTCGTGCGGGACGTGTCCGCGTTGTCGATCCGGAACGAACCGGAAATCTCCTGCGCCTCCACGGCCGAGGAGCGGACGTTCTCCGTGATCGTGTAGGTGTAGGTGCCGGTCGGCAGGTTCGCGATCGAGCGCCCGTTCTCCAGCTGCGGGATGTAGGTGTAGTAGTAGTCGTCGTCCGTGGTCCTGCCGTGGAGGACGGGGAATGGCACGTAGAGGTTGTTCAGTCCCGCGACCGCGCTGCCGGAGGAGTTCTTCACGGTGAAGAACACGCCTTCTGTGCGCCAGTCCATCTGCCACTTGAACTCGACGAGCGATCCGTAGACCGTGTTGCCGGCGACCGGCGAGACGACCTTCATCTGTCGGCGGGATCCTGTGTTCGGGACGAAGGACGATACGAATTCGCCCTCCGCGAGAATTTCTGGTTTCGGATCGACGCCGTTCATCGAGGCCACTTCCCAGGTGAGCGTGTCCGTCGTAGACTCGCCGAACTTGATGCCGCGGATGCCGTGCTCGATGTAGTCGCCCTCGTGGATGAACGTGCGAGGAGCCTCGATGACGATGCTCTCAACGGGATTGCCGTTCGCGTCCTCCAGGGCCGTCTCGCCCTTTCCGTTCCAGATGGTGACGCGGTAGCTCGTCACATTGGCGTTTGTGGAAGCGGGCCAGGCGAAGCGCGGGAATCCGAAGAGGCCGTCCGAGAGCGGAATCGTCGTCTTCGTCGAGTGCGGGGAGACGAGCGTCGCGTTGTAGAGGGAGAGGCCGGCGGGCTCCCCTTCGTCCCACGAGCCGTTGCCGTTTCCGTCGAGGAACCCGAAGAACCGGTTGTAGCCGCCGACCGCGTGCGTGCCGTTTCCGCGGACGAAGCCGTTGATCTCGAGCGGGTAGGTGTAGCCCTCGATCGTGTAGTCGATCGAGAAGCGCTTGCCGACGAGGTTGGCGGAGCAGAGCAGGAGGCCGGTCTCGCGCTCGAGGTAGAGCATGGTGTCGCGCTCGTCCACGAACTGGAGGACCTCCTCGTTGAACTCGCTCGACGTGTACTCCTCGGCGTTCTCCCGGGCGTCCTCGTCCCAGACCTCGATCGTCGCCTCGCGGACGTGCCCGTAGTCGAGCGGGACGGCGGCGAGCATGATGCCCTCGACGGCGTGGGAGCCGCCGACGCCGAGGATGCCCTCCTCGCCGACGACCGTGCCGTGCATGGTGTAGCGGCCGTCGGGCTCGCCGCCCATGTAGATGCCGCGCGAGGCGTTGCCGTCGAGGTAGGTGCCCTTGCGGCGCTGCGAGTAGGTCAGGATCGTCGGGTTCATGCTCGTGTTCGTCGCGGCGGAGAAGCTGCCGGAGTAGAGGAACGTGACGTCGATCTGGGGTGTCGGGAAGGCCGCGGCGTCGTTCGGGTCGGTTCCGGCGAGGTATTCCTCGTAGTTGGTCCACCCGTCGTCGTCGGGGTCGTCGTCGGCGTCGTAGTTGTCGGGGTCGGTCCCGTTGGCGATTTCCCACTGGGCCGGCATCATGTCGCCGTCGTCGTAGAGTTCGCCCCACGTGAGGGTGCCCGCGGCGGACTGGCTGTCGTAGTCCATGCGGCCGTCGCCCGCGGTGTCCATCTTGTCGACGTCGGTCCCGGCGCGGGATTCCTGGAAGGAGTCGAGGCCGTCGCCGTCGATGTCGCCGTATCCGCCGCCGCCGACCGTGGTGGTGGTGGTCTCGGACTCCTCGGACTCGGAGGAGCTGCCGACCCACCTGAGCGTGACGATGTACTCGTTCGGGCTCGGGACGTTGGTGCTGGCGGGCGCATCGACCCAGGAGAGGCGCGGGAAGTCCCAGAGCCCGTCCGAGAGCATGATCTCGGTCTGGACGGAGTCCCACCCGGCGATCGTCGGGTTGTAGATGGAGATGCCCATGGGCTCGCCGAAGTCGAACTCCTGGTTTCCGTTGACGTCCATCCAGCCGAGGAAGCGGTTGGGGCCCTCGACCATGTGGGTGTGCGCGCCGAACGGGTTGCGGATGAGGTTGGAGAAGCTCTCGGGGAAGGAGTAGCTCTTGACGCGGTAGTTCACCATGGCGCGGCATCCGTAGTAGACGCCGTTCATGTAGAGGCGCCCGGACTCCAGCTCCATGAAGAGCCATCCGTCGTTGTCGGCGGTGAACTGGCCGAGGGCCTCGTTGGCGATGGCCATCGTGAACTGGCGGGCCTCGTAGCCCTCGGCGGTCGGGACCTGGACGGTGATCGTGGCCGACTCGACGAGCCCGTGCTGGAGCTTCGTGGTGCCGAAGGTGCCCTGCAGGCCGATGTCGCTGTGCTCGCCGAGGGTCACGACGCCGTCGATGCCCAGGTACGTCTGCTCGCCGTGGTCGACGCCCATGGTGTAGCGGCCGTCGAAGGATCCGCCCATGGTGTCGCCCGTGGTCTTCTCGCCGTAGGGGTAGACGCCGAGGCCGGTCAGCTCGGCCTGCTCGCCGTCGTAGTAATAGGTGACGTTGAACTTGGGGTGCGGGTAGTCGCCGGGATCGGTCGGATCCGTCTGGGCCATGTACTCGGACCAGTTGGACCAGCCGTCGTTGTCCGGGTCGGCGTCCGCGTCGAAGCGGTCGGGGCTGAGGCCATGGGCGATCTCCCAGGCGTTGTCCATGCCGTCGCCGTCGTCGTAGAGCTCGCCGTAGGTGAGGCTGGTGCCGTCCGCGCGGGAGAAGTAGTCGGAGTAGCCGTCGCCGTCGGTGTCGGCGGCGTGCGGATCGGTGCCGGCGAGGTATTCGGCGTAGTTGTCGAGGCCGTCGCCGTCGGAGTCGCCGTAGGCGCCGTTCACGCCGGTGGCGTCGTTCGGATCGAGGCCGTGGGCGATCTCCCACCAGTCGGGCAGGCCGTCGCCGTCGGAGTCGATGGCGGAGAGGTCCCAGCCGGGCCGCTCGTCGTCCCACATCGGGACGTCGATGTCGGCCACCGCGTCGAGCAGCGGGAGCATGTCGGAGAGGATCGGGACGTACTCGTACTGGCCCCAGCGGTCGAGATGGCCGCCGAAGTTGGCGGTGTTGCGCTCGTACCCGACGGAGATGCTGGTGTGGTAGGTCTCGCCGTAGGGGTTCATCGAGTTGCGGACCTGCTCCAGCTCGACGGCGGGGGCCTCGGTGCTGACCGGATTGGGCTCGATCGGGTAGGCGCTCTGGACCATCGGGTAGAGGTACTCGTACACGTCCTGCATCCAGTCCGCGGTGGCGCGGAACCGGTAGCCGTAGAGCTCGTAGTAGGCGTTGTAGAGCGGGACGAGCTCCTTCATGTCCTGCGGCGGGCGCTGGGGCATGTGGGCCACGGTGTTCTCGATGTAGGGCACGTAGCTGTAGTCCGGGCCGTAGACGGTGGAGCGGTAGTTCGCCGTGTACCACCACGGGGCGGCGAAGTGGCGCGTTCCGAGGACGCCGGCATTGGCGGCCTCCTCGACGCCGGTGAATCCGCCGGAGCGACCGGTGCCGTCGGCGACGAGGTCCCAGCCCTGCGGGTACTTGTCGGTGTCGTGGGGCGAGAGGAACGTGTCGTCGCGCTCGGCGGGCGCGCGGGCCACGTCGGGCAGGTTGTCGAAGGAGTAGTGGTAGAGGAGCTTCTGCGGGAAGTCGCTGAGGCTCGTGGCGCCGGGCAGGTAGACGTTGTCCCAGGCGAAGCGCGCCTGGTTGATCGGCGCGATGTCCGCCTTGGTGAAGCGCTTCTTCATGCTGTTGTTGATCTCGCTCTGGGAGCGGCAGCGGTCCCAGACGCGGATCTCGTCGATCCAGCCCTTGTAGAACTTCGACTCGTCGAACATCGGCTGCTGGAAGGCGTCGCGCGTGCCGTTGATGTTGTAGCCGGAGACGACGCCCCAGCCGTTCGTGTCGTAGGCGCCGACGACGATCGGGGCGGGGCTGTAGTCGTAGTTGAGGACGTCGTAGGTGTAGGGGCCGTTGTCCTCGCCGTGGTCGATGTGGTCGAGGCCGAGCAGGATGCCGGTGCAGGGTTTGAGGGAGGTGGACGCCGCCGCGGCGACCTCGCCGTTGAGGTACATCGTGAAGGTGTTGCCGACGGAGTCCATCGACACGGCGACGTGGTTCCAGATGTTGGGCACGACGCGTCCGCCGCGGATCGAGACGGAGGACTGGGAGGCCTGCTCGATGGCGTCGTTGTCGATGCGGGCGACGAGGTGGCCCTCCGGGTCGAGCTCGACGCAGAAGTTGTTGCGGGTCGTCCACGCGTAGGCGCCGGAGCCCTCGTTCACGGGCATGAGGACCGGGCGGTGGATCAGGGTCTGCGTGCGGTCGCTCACGGGCTCCTGCGCGCGGAACCAGAACTCGACCGTGAAGGACGCGAGCGAGTACTTGTCGTGGAAGAACGGCTGGCGCGTACGGCACGCGGCGTTGCCGTCGAAGTACATCGCCTTGCGGGCGATCGGGCTGTCGAGGTCGAGCGGGTCGGTGGCGCGATGGCCGTCCGTGTCCGTGAGCTCGTCGCGGTCGGCGATGTTGTTGTTGTCGGTGTCGAAGCCCTCGTTTACCTCGAAGTCGAACAGGTACGTGGGCGGGTCGCCGGATTCGCCGATGAGCGGCTGGTCCCACCACCAGTAGGGCGCGAGGCCGGCCGTGCGGTAGTAGAGGTTCACGTACGAGTTCGGGTCGCTCGTGTCGGTGATCCAGTAGGGCGACGGGTCGGTGTGGTGGAGGATGTCGTTGGCCAGGTAGCTCGTCGCCTCCTCCTCGTTGGAAAGCCCGTCCTGGTCCGGGTCGGCGACTCGGTCGCCGGAAAGCCACGGGCGGAGCACCGGGTCGAAGTGGCCCCACTCCATCTGCGGCGGGCAGAGCAGGTGCGTGAAGCTGGTGGTCTCGATGAGGGAGACGGGGCGGAGGCCGACCATCGTCTCGTGCATGTTGCGGACGTAGGTGGGATCCCAGCCCATGCGCCAGTTGTTCTGCGAGCCGTCGCCGACGTAGCCGTCCTCGCCGACGTAGAAGGACAGGACGGTCGGACCGCCGTCGGCGCGGTCGGCGTCGACGTTGTGGGCGTTGGCGCCCTGCATGCGCTCGTTGAGGCCGTCGGCGATCATCGACGTGAGGCGGCAGCCGCCGTAGGTCGGGTTGAGGCCGTGGTAGAGCTCCCAGTAGTCGGGCATGCCGTCGGAATCGGTGTCGGCCATGCGCGGGCTGGTGCCCGGGAAGCCGGCGGGTCCGACGTAGTTGTTCGGCATGAAGGTCCACACCGCGGTGAGCTCCTTTCCTGTGCCGGAATTGCCGGCGGCGTCCCAGCCGAACGTGCCGCGGCCGCGGTTGAAGGAGCCGCCGCCGCCCTGGCTGTAATGGCCCCAATTGGGCATTTGCTGCATCATGTAGACGAACACCTGCGCCTCGTTGGCCGAGATGTGGAGGGGCGCGAAGTCCTCCTTCGGGAAGTCGACGTTGAAGGAGTAGGCCATCATGATCAAATCGCCGTTGGCCTCCATGACCTTGGCGCAGCGCTGCTGGACGCCGACGTTGGACCACCGGCCGCCCCACTTGGAATCGCCCACGTCGTCGGGGATTCCGTAGCGGGCTTCCAGTTTTTCGAGCAGGTTCGAGGCGATGAACATCGTCGCGAAGTCGGCCTCTGGGCGGAAGAAGTCCGCGGGACGGTAGTAGACGAATCCGACGGAGTCGTCGTCCGGCGTGTCGCCGAGCGGGCGCCAGTAGCTGGTGTTGTCCGGGGCGTACCAGTAGTCGTAGCGCCAGCCGTACTGGGAGCCGGTCAGGTACTCCTGGTAGTTCGCGAGGCCGTCGCCGTCGGGATCGCCGAAGGTGCCGAAGACGGCGTCGGCGTGGTTGGTGTCGTAGTTGCCCATGACGAGCTCCCAGCCGTCGGGCAGCCAGTCGCCGTCGGTGTCGGCCGTCGTCGGATTGAAGTTGGCCAGCGGGTTCTCGTCGCCGTTGTAGTCGTAGTCCTCCTTGTACTCCAGACCGTCGGGAAGGCCGTCGCCGTCGGTGTCGTCGCAGCTCGGGTCGGTCGGCAGGGGCTTGTTGGTCCAGTCCGGGTTGAGGCGCGGGAAGGCGTGGCGGACGCACATGGAGCCGGAGGGCATCTCGAACTCGACGTCGGCGTCGCGCTTGTCGGCGATGGCCTGGTTGTCGAATTCGGCCCAGAGGCTGATGCCGTCCTTGTCCTGGAAGGACGGGGGCAAGACGCCGTAGCGGTAGGTGTAGACGGGCAGGTAGGCCAGCGACCACATCGCCTCGTCCGAATCGGGCGCTTCGGGATCGATCGTGTCGGCGTTCGGGAGCCAGATCGGATCGCAGCAGACGTAGGCCTCCCATCCGTCGGGAAGGCCGTTGTCGTTCGTGTCGTCGTTCAGCGGGTCCGTCGTGCAGTCGTTCCACATCCCGGGGTAGACGGCGCTCGTGAGCCCCATCGCGATGAGGTACCGGGCGAAGAGGAACTCCTCGCGGTTGGAGTACTTCGCGCCGCTCGTGCTGGCCTCGCCGGGGACGAAGCATCCGTTGGCCCCGCCGTTCCACTGGTCGGCGAAGAGGCAGGCGTTGCGCCCTTCGTATTCGAGGCGGAACTGGATGCCGCCCTCGGCGCCGTGGTCCCAGCGGTATTTCTGGACGAGCCAGTGGCGGTGGCCGAAGGGCCCGGAGGCCATCCAGTCGTCGTCGGGGTTGTCGTCCGGGCCGGACTGGAGCGCGGCGCCGTTGCGGGCGTCGAGCGGCAGGAGGCCCATCATGACCTCCCAGCCGTCGGGCATGCCGTCGCCGTCGGTGTCCCAGTTGAGCGGGTCGGTGCCGAGGTAGTATTCCTCGAGGTTGGAAAGGCCGTCGTTGTCGATGTCGAAGTCCGGCTGCCAGCGGACGTAGGGCATCGGGCGCTGGGCGCTGGCGTTGACGGACAGCGTGCTGTAGTTGTTGGTGACCGTGTCGTCGCGGTACCAGGCGTAGGGGAGTTCGTCGGCGTTCTCGGGCTGGCGGACGCCGCTCGCGGTGCTCGCGGGGTCGAAGAGGGACATCAGGTACTCGCGCGAGAAGAGGCCGTCCTGGTGCACGGCGGCGATCTGCAGGATCGGGGCCGGGTCGCTCCAGTCGAGCCCGCCCTCGTCGGGGGCTCCCTTCGGGAAGAAGTCCGGATAGTCCGCCTCCTTCAGCAGGAAGTCCGCGACGCCGGGGATGTAGTAGTCGCCGGTGAGGAGGTTGATCCAGCCGTCCGTCGGATGGGGCATCAGGTCGGTACCGACGTAGTAGAGGATCGAGTTGCCGCGGGAATCCATCGCGCCGAGCAGGTTGAAGAGCTGGAACCCGTTCGGATAGTTCACGCGGACCGACATGTTGGTGTTGACGATCGGCGCGTTGGTGACGGAGCCGTAGTAGGCGAAGACGTCCCACGGATCGTCCGGCTTGGCCTCGGTGACGGCCTCGAAGTTGCCGACCTCGGTCTTGAGGAGCGGCAGGCCGGGATTGGCGTTGGGCGTGTAGTTGCCGCTCGAGGGGGCGTAGAGGGAGAACGTGGGGTCGTAGGCGCGCCAGTGCTCGGGATGGACGTCGTACTTGAGCGTGAGCCAGAAGTAGTACTCCCAGCCGTCGTCGCGGCCGTTGTTGTTGGAGTCGGCGCTGGTCGGGTCGGTGACGGGGGAGGGGCCGCGGGTGTACTTCGTCGGGTTCGGATCGGTGTAGTAGCGCCAGAGGTAGCGCCCGCCTTCGTCGACGGAGAGATCGCCCGTGTCGGGATCGACGCGGCATTCGGGCACGCCGCGGAACTCCATGAAGTTGGAGAACGGCACGAAGCTCTGGCGGCGCGGGTAGCCGTTCTGGGTGAGCTGCGTGTCGTAGGCGGCGGCGACGGACGAGAGCCAGTCCGGCGGGATGTCCTCCCACGCGACGGTCGCGTAGGAGCGGACGCCGATGGAGCAGTCGAGCGGATAGTCGAAGACCTGGATGAGGCCGCCGTCCACCTTGTTGGTGACGACGACGGAGGCGTAGGGCGGCAGATGGTCGTGGTCGGGATTGCCGTCCGCGGTGTAGCGCGGGTGCTGGATGGGTTCGTCTTCGTCGGAAGGCTGTTTGTCGGACGCGGCGGCGAAGCCTTCCTCGAGGATCGTGTCCATGTCCACCTGGCCGAAGTAGCGGGTTTCCCAGATGTCGGGAAGGCCGTCCTGGTCGATGTCGCCGAAGGTGTCGGGGTTGACGACGATGTCGTGACCTTCGCCGTCGACGCCGACGATGATGTCGTTGCCCTTCCAGGCAAGGGAGCCGACGTAGTAGACCGTCGCGATGCCGGTGTCGGGGGCGTTGCCGGAGAGCTGGGTGATCGCGTTCCAGCCCGTCTTGAGGCGCGCGGTGTTTCCGCCGGTGATCTCGTCGGGAACGAGCCAGCCGAACGGATAGACGCGGTCGGGGAGGATGACGTCGGTCACGAAGGGCTCCTTCGGCCCGAACGGGTTGCCGGCCGGGATCCAGGTCGTCCCCTCGGGCGTCTCGAAGGTGAACCCGCTCGCGCGGGCGACGCCGGCGAGCGTCTTCTCGAGCTCTCCGGGCGTGTCGAGCTTGACGATGACGCCGGGTTCGACGACGACGGTAAAGGTGGAGACGGCGGACGCGCCGTCCTTGTCCGTTACGGTGAGCGTGCCGGTATATTCGCCCTCGCTCGCGTACGCGTGCGTGGCCTGCCGGCCTTGCACGACGGCCGTGCCATCGCCGAAGTCCCACTCGTAGACGAGCTGCGGATTGTCGACCGAGCCGTCGTCCTTGGCTACGCCCGTGTAGACACTCGGTTTGTTGGCCGTGCGGGTGAATTCCGGCGGATCGTCCGGATTGGGCGTCGTGATGACGGGCGCGACGTTGTTGATGCGGACGAAGAGCGTGCCGACAACTCCGCCGTTCCGGCTCGAAACGGTGACGGAGCCGCTCGCCGGGCCGTCCAGCGCTGTGACGCGGAACGAAAGGCCCTCGCCGCCCGCGAGAACGGTCGCCTCGGCGGGCGTGACGGCGATCAGGTTGGAGCTGCTCGTGATGTCGAAGACCGTCGTGGCGGAGACCGGCATGAAGAGGCGCGCGGTCACGTCCGCGAAGGCGCCTTCGTCGATGGAGATGGATCCGGAGGAGATCGTGGATCCGTCCACCTCCCATCGGAAGGCGTTCTCGCCGGGCGTGACGGTGATGTTGATCGTGACGTAGTTGCTGGCCGTGTCGTCGCTCTGCTGGAAGATGCGGACGACCTCGGGCGCGCCGTTCGGCGTGACGGAGACCGCCGAGATGGTCCAGCCGGGATTCGCGGACGTGGCGAGCGTCTGGACGGCCGGCGACACGGTGACGGCGTTTCCTTGGATCCAGCAGTCGATGTTCTCCTCCGGGCCCAGGTTGGGGTCGCTGATGCGGATGATCTTCTGCGTCCCCTGCTGCATCGTGATGTTGAGCGTGTTGACCATGGTGAACGTGGCGGGGTCCATCGTCTGCAGCGCGGCCCGGGCCGGAAGGGCCAGGCCGAGCGCCAGGACGGCGGCGGGGAGAAGGCGGAGGAGGGACTGGGTCTGTTTCATGGCGTGTCTCCTTGGCGTGCGGCGGAAGCCGCGAAAGGGAAAAGGGTCGTTCGGGGTTCTTTCGGGAAGGGACTATCGTTCGTCGGTCGACGGCTTGGCGTCGGCCTTTTCGGTATCCGGCGCCGGGTCGGGCGGCGGCGGGCCGGGAAGACGGATCCTCTCGGCCGCGGAACGGGGAGCCGGGACGGGACCGCGCTTGGCGCGCTCCTCGGGGGTGTCCGCCCGGCGTTCGCCCATGCGCCTTCGCATGGCCTCGGCGATTTCCGTGTTGAGGTTCTTCTGCTGCGAAAAGGCGGCCTCGCGCGCGGCCTTCGCCTGCGCAAGCTTGTCCTGCAGCTTCTCGTCCGCAAGGAAGATCTTCTCCAGCTCGTTGGTGGCCGCGACAAACTGAGCGTTCAGCTCGAGGACCTTCTTCGCGAGCTCGCCGGCCTCCTCGTTCTCCTTGAGAATCTCGGCGCGGCGGACCTCCGCCTCGCGTTCGAGGGCCTCCGCCTCCTGCGTCTTCGTGTCGCGGAGGGTCGCAATCGCGGCCATCCGGCGGGCGTGCTCCTTCTCCTCGGGGGTGTCGGCGAGACGTGGCTCGAGCCGGGGTCGTTCGGAACCGGGGGCCGGAGCGGCGACGGGGGCGGAGGGCGCGAGGCCCTCGGGGGCGACGAGCGCCTGGCCGGACTGCGCGGCCGCGGAATCCTCCGCACCCGCCGGCAGGGCGAGAACCGCCGTGAGAGCCGCGGCGAACAGAATGATGTGGATCTTCTTCTTCATGGCAATGGATTTGACGTTCGGGAAGTGGGTTGTATTCAGATTTTCAAGGCCGGACGACCTGGTAGAACCGGACGGCCGAGCCGGGTTCCTCCGCATAGGTCAGGACGAATGTCGCGGACGTGGCGGAACCCGGCGAGATCGCAAGCGTGCACGCTTCGCCCAGAAGCGTGGTCGCGCTCTCCGTCCGGGCGGACGAGGCCGCGACCGCCTCGCCATAGGGAAGGGAGAGGAGGTCCGACCAGGGACCGCCCAGCGACTCGGCGCACTGGAGCATGAGCGAAAAATCGGCGGACGGGGCCTCCCCCGTGACGGCGACCGTCACGGAGGTTCCCGAAACGGCCGTGAAGACGGCCGTCGGCGAGCCGGCCCCTTCTTCGATCGTGAGGGTGAACTCGTACGTGTCCCGGGCTCCCTGCGGATCCTTCACGACGACGGAAAAGACGTACGTGCCGGGCCTGTTCTGGTGGACCGTGTCCGTCCGATGGTCGAAGTCGTGCGCTTCGCCCGTTTCCTGGTCGTAGATCCGGAACGGCTGGCCGTCCACCTTCCACTCGTAGGTCAGCGTGTCGGCGGCGACGTCGACCGCGTCGACCGAGAACGTGATGCCCTCGCCGGGCCCGGCGGGGTTCGGGGAGGCGGACGCGGAGTTGATCTTCGGGGCGACGTTTCGGATCTTGAACGTCCAGTCGACCGAGAACCCGGTCTCGCTCGTCAGGGTGAGCGTGACCCCCTGCCCGGTGGTCCGGGTGTTGCCGTCGAGCGCCTTGAGCGAAAAAGCCGTGGTTTCCTCGCCGATGCCGGAAACGACCGTGTCGCCGGTCGCGGAGCCGTCCTCCGGCCATCCGGAAATCGTCACGGTGTGCGTTCCGTTCCGGCCGATGACGCGGAACGAGACCTCGTGCGTCTCGGTGTCGCTTTCGTCGTAGGTGGCGGGGGACGTGAGGACGACGATCTTGCCGTCCGGCGGGTCGAGGGGATCGAGGGGATCGGAGCCGATCTCGTTCACCTCCTCGCCGTCGGAGTATCCGTCGCCGTCGGTGTCCGGATTGAGCGGGTCGGTCCGGAAGCGGTACACCTCTTCGCCGTCCTTGAGGCCGTCGCCGTCGGAATCCGGGTTGCGCGGATCGGTCCCGCGCTCGGTCTCTTCGTCGTCGGAAAGGCCGTCGCCGTCGGAATCGAGGGAACCCTCATCGATGTCCAGCAGCTGGACGCGGCGATTGCCCGTGTCCCCGATGCAGAGGATCATGCCGCCGTCCTGAGCCCAGATGCCGCGAGGAAGCTTGAATTTGCCGATCTCGTCGGACGAATTGGAGCCGAATTGGTAGAGCGGCGCACCGTCGCGGGAGAAGGCGCAGATGCGGTTATTGCCGGTATCGGCGACGAGGACGCACGGATCGCCGCCCCGCGGCGTCCAGACGCGGGCGGCTCGCGGTGCGGACAGCCAGCCGAGCGCGGCGCCTCCCTCGCCCTCCGTCCCGAGGACGGTATCGTGGGCAAGGAGGCCGTCCGACCCCGTCGAGAAGTTTCGGACGTAGATTTCGGGGAAGGACTCGAACAGTTCGAACAGTTCGTCGGCCGGGAGATAGGAGAACGCCGAGGGAACCTTGGCGAAGTTTTCCTTGAGCGCCGCTTCGAATTCCTCGCTGTCCATTTCCGCAAGGGCACCGGGATACATGAGGGAAACGCGCTGGACGGAGGCTTCCTGGTACAGATAGAAGAACGTCGAATAACTGGCGAAGGCCGCCGCGGGGCGACCGGAGAGCTCCGCTGAAACGCCCGTCTTCATGAGCGCGAGGATCTCGCGACGGAGAGATTCCTTGAGCGAGTCCTGGTCCGTCGCCGTCGATTCGCCGGAAAAGCGGCCTGTCACGAGCACCGGCCACTTATTCTCCGCCTGAGCCACCGAAAGAAGCTCGGCCGGGGTTTCGTAGACGCCCGAGGAGGCGAAGTTCGGAGAGCCGCCGGAAAGGGGACGGTAGCGGTAGACGGCGTTGGAGGAGCCGACGCAGACCCAGACGTAGTCCGACTCCAGGTCGGCGCCGACGGCATTCACCGGATAGGCGTCCGTCAGTGCGCTGCCGAGCGACTCGGGGGCGCTGTAGCCGGACAGGAACAGGATGCTGCCGCGGCCCGTCGAGGCGTTCTCGCGGTTGAAGGAGACGGCTATTTTGCCGTCCGGCAGGAACGCGATCGAGGACGCCTTGTCAAGCGATTCGTCCACGTAGGAACCGAGGAACGTAAAGGCCGTGCTGGCGAGCTTGCCGTCCGAGCCGTCCGTTTCCGCGAAGGAGTAGAACTGGATCTGCGGCGTCTGGCCGAGCCCTGGGATGAAGGACGCGGCGTCGAGGACCGCGACGACGTCCTCGGTCGGGTGCTTGGCCATCGCCACGGGGAGGATGAACGTCTCGCCGTTCTTCGAGGCGTCCCGGCCGGCGAAGCGGGAGGACTTGCATTCCTCGCCGAAGGGGTCCTTCTGCCAGACGCGGATCGCCTTTGTGGCCTCGTCCAGCTCGTAGACGCCGAGATACGTCACGAACACGTCGGTGGGTGTGCGCTTGTCCTGGGCCTTGGCGAAGGCGGCCCGGGAATAGAGGGTGGATCCCGTGGCGGCGTGCGCCTCGACCGCGCAGAGGACGGCGACGATGCCGGCAAAGGCGCGAAGCCAAAGACGGGAAACGGATCGGCGTGCTTCTTCGTGTGTCATGGAAAGGGATTCCGGGGCGGGTGTATGTACCATCCTGCGGAGCTGGTGGCTCCGCAAGGTCGGTATCGTATCAAAAAGCGCCCCTCTCTACAAGAGTTTTTTTGCGCGCGCAAGCGAGCCGGACCTGACTCGCTTCGATTGATTATCGAACCATCGCGACGAGATAGGGGTTTACGTCGAGTTCGCGCGCGAGAATCGTCGCTGGACCATGTCCGGGAAGAACACGGGTTCCGGGCGGAAGGGACGCGAGCCGACGGAGAGAGGATGCCATCTCCGCATCGTTCCCGCCCTCGAAGTCGGTCCGTCCGATCGAGCCGGAGAAGAGCGTGTCGCCCGAAAAGAGCGTGGCGGGGGTTCCGGGAGGTCCATCGAGCAGAAGACAAACGCTGCCCGGTGAATGTCCAGGCGTCGCCAGAACCCGGAAGGCCAGCGCCCCGACGCGGATCTCGGCGCCGTCCGAGAAATCGGCCACGAGTGTTGCAGGAGGCGTGAGTACGGGCTCGTAGGGTTCAAGCGAATTACGCTCGGAGAAGCACCAGGCGGCGTCCGGGGCGGCGACATGCACCGGTGCGGGCGCCGCTGCGAGGAGCGCGGGCAGCGCGGCGATGTGGTCGAGGTGCCCGTGCGTGAGCAGAACGGCGGCGAGCTCCGCCCCGGCGTCCCGAAGCGCCGCGAGAATCCGCGGAGCATCCTCTCCAGGATCGACGACCGCCGCCTTGCCGGCCCCGTCGAAAACGAGATACGCATTTTCCTGGTATGCCCCGGTCACGATGCATTGGATTTTCATGTCCGCAGAGTTTAGCAGACCATGCCACGTCCCGCAAGATTCTCGCTCTTAAGGGGACAGACCATATTAAAGACCCTCCTATTAAGGGAACAGACTACTTTAGAGCAGCGTGTCCGTTGCCCGCGGTTGCGGGGTCGTGGCTGGGTGTGGTAGACTTCGCCGCATGGAACTCCGCCACGCCGCCATCGCCGTCACGGCCGCCGCCGCCCTGCTTTGCGCGGGGTGCGGTCGCCGCCGGACCGCCGCCGACTGGTTCTTGTTGCCGCGCGATACGGGCGTCCGGATGTATGCATACGCCTCCGAATTCGTTCGCATTGCTCCGCGTGACGCCGGTACGCCGGGCGCGGCGCGCGCCTCGCGCTGGATTGCCCAGGAGCTCAAGAGAATGGGGCTGAAACCCGAGGCCGACTGCTGGACGGAGAACACCGCCCACGGCCGCAAGACGTTCTGCAACGTTTATATCGATTTCCCGGGCACGTCCGGCCAGACGGTCCTTCTTGCCGGGCACTACGACACCAAATCCGGCATTCCGGGTTTCGCCGGCGCGAATGACGGCGGTTCCTCGGTCGGTCTCCTGCTCGGCATCGCGGAACATTTTGCAGAACGTCGCCCGGAATTCCGGGACACGATTCGCATCGCGTTTCTCGATGGCGAGGAGGCGGTAGGCTCCTATGCAGACACGGATGGACTGCACGGTTCCCGTCGCATGGCCGCGCAGTTTGCCGCAACTCGTCGAAAGGGGGCGAGGCCGCCCCTTGTCGCGGCGCTTGTATTCGACATGGTCGGAGACGAGCGTCTGTCTCTTGAAATTCCACGAAACGTCACGCCCTGGCTTGCCAACGCGGCCATGAAGACCGCCTCCGAAACCCGCGGCTGTCCGCCTGTTTCCCTTGCCTCCAACGCGATTATCGACGATCACGTTCCCTTTCTGATGCCACCGAACGAATTCGCCGCCATCGACTTCATCGACTTCGAATACGGTTCGGCGCCTGGTCGCCACGACTATTGGCACACGGCCGAGGATTCGATCGATAAGATATCGCCCCGTTCTCTTCTTCGAACGGCTACCTTTGCTCTCGCCCTGTTGAATCGTATCGAGGAGGGTACGGAAGTTCCATCCGGCATCCGTCCTCCACCCGAACGGGAATAGATTCGCCATGTCCGCCCGTACCGGCCTGCTCAAGGCGCTCGACTCCGCCCTCGGTCCTGCCCTCTGCACAGCCTTTTCCCGCTCCCAAGGCACCCCGGAGACGCGCACGTTGCGCGACTTCCCCGGCGGCCGCGTCCTTGTCGTGCGCCCCGGCGGCATCGGCGATGCCATCCTGCTCCTGCCGGCGCTCCGCGCCCTGCGCGAGGCCGCGCCCGGCTCGGTGGTGGACGTCCTCTGCGAATCGCGCAACGCCCCCGTCTTCGAGCTCTCCGGCATCGCGGATCGCGTCCTGCGCGCCGACGCCGCCCCGCTCTCGACCCTCCGCGCACTACGCCGCTGCCGCTACGCCGCCGTCCTCGACACGGAGCAGTTCCACCACTTCTCGGCCGTCCTCGCCGCCCGGACGCGCGCCCCGCTCCGCGTGGGCTTCAACGTCGCCCCCTCTCGTCTCGGCCTCTATACGCACACCGTCCCCTACGACCTGCAGGGGGCCGAGGACGCGCAGTTCGGGCGCATCCTCGCCGCCGCGCTCGGCGTTCCGTCCGTCTCCCTCCCGCCGCGTGCGGGCTCAATTCCCCCCGAACGCCTCCCGCCCCCGCCCGACGGCCTCCCGGAGCGCTTCATCGCCCTGCATCCGGGCGGGTCGGTGCCGTGCAAGCGCTGGGGCGAAGACCGCTACGCCTTGCTCGCCGCCGCCTTGCGCGACCGCGCCGGGCTCCCCTGCGTCCTTGTCGGCGCGAAGGAGGACTGCGCGGTCGCCGCCACGGTCGCCCGCGCATCCGGCGCCCTCGACCTCTGCGGCCGGCTCGACCTAGCCACGACAGCTGCAGTCCTCGTGCGCGCCGGCCTTCTCGTCGGCCCCGATTCGGGCATCGCGCATCTCGCCGTGGCCGTCGGCGCCCGCGTCGTCGTCCTCTTCGGCCCGAGCGACCCGCTCAAATGGGGACCGCCCCCCGATCGCGGCCTTGCCCTCCGCGAAACACTCCCCTGCTCGCCCTGCTCGATGTTCGGCTACACCAAGCCCTGCCGCGCGAACGCCTGTATGGCTGCTCTGTCCGTAGCCCGCGTCCTTGTCGCAACACTCTCCCATCGTCCATAAATTCTTCATTTTGCATTTCTGTTACTCACACAAAAATTGTAAAGAGTCTTTTTTAAAGGGGTCTGTCCCCTTAAAAAGTTCTTGTAATGACAGAACAAGTGTGCTAGATTGCGGCTCGTGCGAAGCGAAAACGACAAATTCAAGAACAGGAGCGCGGAATGAGGCGGCCAAGGGTCAAGGTGGACGGAGAAGGGTTCTACCACGTGGTGAGCCGGATCGGGGGAAAGCGGTTTCTCATCGACGAGACGGAGAAGGCGATCCTGCTGGAGATGATCCGCGGGGCGGCGGCGTTCTCGGGGGTGGAGCTCTATACGTTCGCGGTGATGTCCAATCACTTCCATCTGCTGGTTCGCGTGCCTCGGAAGAAGGAGGTTTCGAACAAGGAGCTGGAGCGGAGGATGCTCGCCTGGTACGGGCCCGGCAAATATGCCGCAATCCGTGAAAAATGGGAGAAATGGACGCAGAAGAAGCAGGCTTGGCGGGTCGACGACGAGAAGGCCCGGATGCGCGCCCGGATGTACGATCTCTCCCAGTTCTGCAAGACGTTCAAGGAGGCCTATACGCAGGACTACAACAGGCGCCACGAGAACACCGGCACGATCTGGGAAGGCCGTTTCAAGAGCATCCTTCTCGAGGGCTCCTTCCGCGCGCTGATGACCGTGGCGGGATACGTCCACCTCAATCCCGTCCGCGCCGCGATGGTCGAGCGTCCGGAGGAGTCCCGCTGGACGGGCTACGGCGCCGGCTGCGGGGGCGACGAGCGGGCGCGGGAGGGGCTTGCGGGCATGGTTTCGCGAGCCTACGGCGCCGCGTCGTTCACCTGGGAGGAGTGCCGGGAGGCCTGTGCCCGGACGATTGCCGGAAGCGTTCCAGAGAGCGCGGCTCGCCCGGAGGGCTCGCCGCGTCGGAACGAGGATGGCTCTGTGACAGTCGAACGCCTTGCCGTCGCCTCCCCGTCCGATGATGTCATCGAGACGGACGACCGGGGCCGTCCCGTCCGCGCCGGTTCGCTGCGGGCGCTGCTACGGAGCCGCGTGGCGGGGTTCCTGCACGGCGGCGCGCTCGGCGACGACCGGTTCCTCCGCCGCGTGGCGGAGTGTCTGCCGCCGCGCATCCGGCGCCACGCCGAAACGCTGCTCGACCGCTGCGCGTTCCTCGGACTCCATTCCGCGGCCGGCGTCCGGGGGGCGTCGTAGGGATGAACACCACGTTCGAGGCCGGCGTCTCGCTCGGCAGCAACCTCGGCGACCGCGCGGAGAACCTCCGCCGCGCCGTGCGCCTCCTCGCCGCGACGCCCGGCGTGCGCCTCCTGGCGCGTTCGGCCGTCTACGAGACCGAGCCCGTCGACGTTCCGCCCGAGTTCGCCGGCCAGGACTACCTCAACGCCGTCGCCGCGTTCGAGGTCTCGCTCCCGCTCGAGGCCTGGAGCGCCCGCTGCCACGCCGTCGAGGACGAGCTCGGCCGCGTCCGCACCGGCTACCACCACCCGCGCACCATCGATGTCGACCTGCTCTACTGCGGCGACGCCGTCCGCGACGAACCCCACCTGCATCTGCCGCACCCGCAGATCGCCTCGCGCCGCTTCGTCTGCGCCCCACTCGCCGAAATCCGCCCCATCCTGCGCCTCCCGGGCCTCCCCGGCACCGTCTCCGAACTCCTCGCCGCGCTCCCTCCGCGTCCTGCCGTCCGCCGCTCGGAAGAGCAATGGTAGTCCTTTTGTGAACGCGGTTTCTCCAGATTTCGACGTCCTCGTCGTGGGCGGCGGGCACGCCGGGTGCGAAGCGGCGCTCGCCGCTGCGCGGCTCGGCGCGCGGACGCTCCTTGCGACGCTTCGGCTCGACAAGGTCGCGGGAATGCCGTGCAATCCCTCGATCGGCGGAATCGCCAAGTCCCACCTCATCTTCGAGGTCGACGCCCTCGGCGGCGAAATGGCCCGCAACGCCGACTTTGCCGGGCTCCAGTTCCGCGTCCTCAACACCCGCCGAGGTCCCGCCGTCCGAGCCAATCGCGCCCAGTGCGACAAATACGTCTACTCCGACCGGATGCAGGCCGTCCTAGAGCAGACGCCGAATCTCACGGTCCTTGAGGACGAGGTCATCGCGCTCCTCCTCCGCGGCGATCGCGTCGCGGGCGCCGCGCTGGCACGGTCTGGCGAGGTGTCCGCCCGGCGCGTCATCCTCACGGCCGGGACGTTCCTCCGCGGCACGATCCACATCGGGCACGAGAGGACGCCCGGCGGGGGCAACGGCCAGCCGCCCTCCAACCCGCTCGCCGACCAACTCCGCGACCTGATGTTCCACGTGGAACGTCTCAAGACCGGCACCCCGCCACGGCTCGTCCCGGAGTCCGTCGACTACGAGCGCTGCACGAGACAGGACGGCGAGAGGGATCCCGTGCCGTTCTTTTCGTGGACGGCCGCGCACGACCCCGACCGGCTGTTCCAAATTGTGGCTGCGTCCCACGGCGCGGCCAGTGGACGCGCCTGGGACACGCGTGGGTGCGGCGGCACGGCCGTCGCACCGAAGGGCGAAGACGAAGTGTTCCACGTGGAACAAACGGCGGGGGAAGGAGCCGCTTTCCCGCGCGGGGAGCTGCCGTGCTTCGTCACGCACACGACGGAGGAGACGTGCCGGATCGTGCGCGATCATCTCCCCGATTCCGCGCTCTACGGCGGGGACATCGTCGGGACGGGACCGCGCTACTGCCCGTCGTTCGAGGACAAGGTGGTGAAGTTCGCGGACCGCACCGCGCACCACGTGTTCCTTGAGCCCGAGTCGGCCGACCCGACCCGCAATCTCGTCTATCCGAACGGCCTCTCCTCGAGCCTGCCGCGCGACGTCCAGGAGGAGATGGTCCATAGCATCCCGGGGCTCGAGCGCGCCCGCTTCGCCGCCTACGCCTACGCGATCGAATACGACTTCTACGACCCACGGGACCTGGACTTCTCGCTCGAGAGCAAGAAGCTGCACGGGCTCTACCTGGCCGGGCAGGTGAACGGCACGACGGGCTACGAGGAGGCGGCCGCGCAGGGGCTCCTCGCCGGCGTGAACGCTGCGCGGTCGCTCCGGGACGAGGAGCCCGTCGTCTTCGGGCGCGACGAGGCGTATCTGGGCGTCCTCGTCGACGATCTCGTCACCAAGGGCACCGACGAGCCCTATCGGATGTTCACCTCGCGCGCCGAACACCGCCTGTTGCTGCGGCAGGACGCCGCCCGGTTCCGTCTGCTCGACCGCGCCCGCGCCATCGGGCTCGCCTACCCGGCCTTTCTTGACCGAACCGCAGCCGATATTGACATTATCAGATTGGAAATTCAACGACTTAACACGGAACGCGAAGGCGGCGTCACCCTTTCCGCCCGGCTGTGCCAGGCCGGAGGCGGCTACCTCCGGCTGCCCGGCGCGCGCGCCGACCTTCCGCCGGATATCGTCCGGGAGATCGAATTGAGCATCCTCTACCGGGGCTACATCGAGATGGAGGAGCGCCGCGCGGCGCAGCTACGGCGACAGGAGGGGATGCGGATCCCCGACGGCTTCGACTACCACGGACTCGGCGCCCTGCGGTTCGAGTCGCGGGAAAAGCTCTCCCGCATCCGTCCGCGCAACCTCGGCCAGGCGGCGCGCGTTCCCGGCGTCACCCCGGCCGACATCGCCGTGCTGTCCGTGGCGATCGCGAGGCAGGCCGCACGTGGCGGGGTGCGGACCCTGCCACGCGAAGGGTAGGGAAACGAGTGCCCCGCGTGCGCCCGGCCGACTTCGCGCGCGCGATTCCGTGCTTGACATCGGGTGGGGATTCGGGCATCATAGCGCGCCGTTGAGAGCCACGCGGGACGGCGGCGCGGCGGGTGTCGAAAACCCTGTCGACAAGCCGGAACAAACGGTTCGCAACCTGTCGATCCCGGCCGCCCCTGTCGACAACCCGCCGCGAACCGACCGACCATCGAACCGATCCAAACATGTTGTCGACAGCACAACTCTCATTCTTCCAACGAGATAGGCAGGTCTTCGACAGTCCTCCGCCCCTCTGCTACGACTCCTTTTCAACAACACAAAAGAGACTCTTCCAGAAGAGCCGTGTGAACAAGCCATGAAGTTCAAGCTCCACAAGTCGAACCTTCTCGAGGC
This sequence comes from uncultured bacterium, assembly GCA_902761575.1. Taxonomy (GTDB): domain Bacteria; phylum Verrucomicrobiota; class Kiritimatiellia; order RFP12; family UBA3636; genus UBA3636. The sequence goes on along the minus strand of CACWKU010000013.1, from coordinate 5,698 downwards.
CCTCAACGCCGTGCAAGGCGTCGTCGGGGCGCGCGTCACGTTGCCGGTGCTCTCCAACGTCCTCGTCTCGGCCGAGGGGGAGAACCTGTCGTTCACGACGACGGACTTCACGATCACGAAGCGCTACACGTGCAAGGCCGAGGTGCTCGAGCCGGGCGAGATCACGCTCCCGGTGAAGCGCCTCACGTCGATCGTCCGCGAGCTCTCCGACCAGATCGTCGAGATCGCGTCCGACCCGAAGCAGGCCGACGCCGTCCGCATGACGTGCGGCTCCTACCGCTCCAAGATCACGGGCATCGCCGCGCGCGAGTTCCCGAAGATCCCGAGCGCGGAGGACGGGCTCTCGTTCCAGCTCGACCAGGGCGTCGTGAAGGAGATGCTCCGCAAAACCTCCTACGCGGCCGCGACGGACGACGCCGCGCGCCCGGTGCTCACGGGCCTGCTGCTCTCGTTCGCCGAAGGGCGCCTCACCTGCGTCGCGACCGACGGCCGCCGCCTGGCGCTGTGCTGGGCCGAGGCGGAGTTCCCGCCGGAGAACGCCAAGGACGTCGTCCTCGCCCCGCGCACCGTCGCGGAGCTGCTCCGCTCGCTCGGCGACGAGGGCCCGCTCAAGGTGACGCTCAAGGACACGCAGGTCATCTTCGAGTTCGGCGAGATGTTCTTCAGCTCGAAGCTTCTCAACGGCGTCTACCCCAACTACAAGCAGGTGGTCTTCAGCGACTGCGACAACAAGATCCGCGTGAACCGCGAGGAGCTCATCGCGACGCTGCGCCGCATCAACGTCTCCACGACGCCGACGACCAACGCGATGCGGCTCGTCTTCGAGAACAACCTGCTCACCGTCCAGGTCACCGCGCCGGACGTGGACGAGGCGACGGACACCGTGACCGTGAAATACGACGGCCCGGCGCTCACGACGATCTTCAACCCGGAATACGTCCTGGAGCCGCTGCGCAACCTGACGAGCGACGAGGTGACGATCGAGCTGAACAACTCCTCGTCCCCCGGCCTCATCAAGGACGACACGACGTTCCTCTACGTCATCATGCCGCTGCGCGTCTAGCATCGCGCAAGGAAAGGATCGGAATGTATCTCACCGGATTCGCCGACGAGGCGGCCCGCGACCTCGCGGGCCAGATCGCCGCCACCAAGGAGCTCGGCTGGAGCAACATCGAGTCGCGCTGCATCGACGGCGTGAACATCCACGACCTCTCCGACGAGGCGTTCGACCGCGCCGCCGCCGCGCTCGACGAGGCCGGCGTCCGCGTGAACTGCTTCGGCTCGGCCATCGCCAACTGGGGCAAGTCGATCGAGAGCGACGCCGACTTCGAGAAGGACCTCGAGCAGACACGCCGCGCGATCCCGCGCATGAAGCGCCTCGGGACGAAGATGATCCGCATCATGAGCTGGAAGGTCCTCGAGGGCCGTCCGCCGGAGGACCAGATGCGCGAGAGGCGCTGGGAGCGCCTGAAGACCATCGTCGGGCTGTTCCTCGACGCCGGCCTGCAGCCGCTGCACGAGAACTGCATGAACTACGCCGGCCGCGGCTGGAGCTACACGCTCGACATGCTGGACAGCGTCCCCGGCCTGAAGCTCGTCTTCGACACCGGCAACCCCGTGATGCTGCCCGACTGGACGAAGCCCGAGCCCTGGCCGCGCCAGAGCTCCTGGGAGTTCTACGACGCCGTGAAGGACCACGTCGCCTACGTCCACATCAAGGACGGCAACTGGATCGACGGCGGCATGCACTACACCTACGCCGGCGAGGGCCAGGGCGACGTGAAGCGCATCGTCGCGGACCTCGTGAAGCGCGGCTACGACGGCGGCATCTCGATGGAGCCGCACCTCGCGGCGATCTTCCACGATCCGGTGACGGGGCTCCCCGACCCGGTGAAGATGCACGATACCTACGTCGAATACGGTCGCCGGTTCGAGAAGCTCCTCGCCGAGGCCCGTGCCGCCGCCGGCGCGTAGCGCATCGCGCGCGCAACGACGGCGCCCGATCCGGCGCGCCCGCGGACTCCGCGGGCGCGCCGAATCGCTATTTCGCGAGGCCGACCTGCTGCGCGACGAGGGACTCGCCGCAGTAGCGCTTGCGCAGGACCGGCTTCTCGATCTTGCCCGTCGGGTTGCGGGGCACCGGCGCGAAGATGACCTTGCGCGGGCGCTTGTAGCGCGGGAGCCCCTTGCAGAACTCGTTCACGTCGTCCTCGGTGAGCTCCGCGCCGGCCTTGAGCTCGACCACCGCCGCGGCGATCTCGCCGAGGCGCGGGTCCGGGAGCCCGATCACCGCCACGTCCTTGATCGCGTCGTGGCCGCGCAGGAAGTCCTCGATCTGCACCGGGTAGAGGTTCTCGCCGCCGGTGATGATGACGTCCTTCTTGCGGTCCACGAGGTAGATGAAGCCCTCGGGGTCCTGCATCGCCATGTCGCCGGTGTAGAGCCAGCCCTCGGCGTCGAGCACCTCGGCCGTCGCCTTCGGGTCCTTGTAGTACTCCTTCATCACGCCCGGGCCGCGGACGGCGAGCTCGCCGACCTCGCCCTTCGCGACGGGCGCGCGCTCCGGCGCGGGGCCGACGATCTTCGTCTCCCAGCCGTGGCCCGGGACGCCGATCGCGCCGACGTGCGCGACGTTCTCGACGCCGAGGTGCACGCAGCCGGGGCCGGTCGACTCGGAGAGGCCGTAGTTGGTGTCGTACTGGTGGTTCGGGAAGACCTTCCGCCAGCGCGCGATGAGCGAGGGCGGGACGGGCTGGGCGCCGATGTGCATGAGGCGCCAGCGCGAGAGGTCGTATTCGGAGAGGTCGATCTCGCCGCGGTCGATCGCGTCGAGGATGTCCTGCGCCCACGGCACGAGGAGCCACACGATGGAGCACTTCTCCTCGGAGACCGCGCGTACGATCCACTCGGGCTTCACGCCGCGCAGCAGGACCGCCCGGCCTCCGACGAGGAAGCTGCCGAACCAGTGCATCTTCGCGCCGGTGTGGTAGAGCGGCGGGATGCAGAGGAAGACGTCGTCGTGCGTCTGGCCGTGGTGGGCCTGCTCCACCTCGCAGCTCTGGGCGAGCGCGCGGTGCCGCAGGACGATCGCCTTCGGGAAGCCGGTCGTGCCGGAGGAGTAGTAGATCGCCGCGTCGTCGTCGAGCGAGAGCGGGATCTCCGGGCGGCGCGAGGAGCAGTGCGGGACGAGGTCGCGGTAGCTCTCGGCGAACGACGGGCAGTCGCCGCCGACGTAGAAGAGGGCCTTCACCTTCGGGAGCTGGTCGGAGATCTGCTCGACGCGCCCGATGAACTCGGGGCCGAAGACGAGGAAGGAGGCGTCCGCGAGGTCGACGCAGTACTTGATCTCGTCGGCGGCGTAGCGGAAGTTGAGCGGGACCGCGAGCGCGCCCGTGCGGAGGACGCCGAAGTAGATCGGGAGCCACTCGAGGCCGTTCATGAGGAGGATCGCGACCTTGTCGCCCTTCTTCACGCCGCGCGTGAGCAGGAGGTTGGCGAAGCGGTTGGCCTTCTCCTCGAACTGCGCCCAGGTGATCTCGGAGTGGAACGCGTCGTCGGCCGGGGCCGTCTCGACGAGCGAATACTCCTTCCAGGTCGTGTGGCGGGCCTCGAGCTCCTGGGGGTTGATCTCGACGAGGGCGGTCTCGTCCGGATAGAGGCGGGCGTTGTCGGCGAGGATTTCGGGAATCGGTTTCATCGTTCGGCGCGGATTGTTGGCGTTTCGTGCAATTCTAGCAAACCGAACGCGGCTCCGCAAGGCGGGGTGACACGGGCATAGGCGTGTGGTAGAATTCCCGACATGAACACGCGAACCCTTCTTCTCGCGGCAATGGCCGCAATGGCGATGCTTGCCGGCGGTTGCCGCACGGCCGGCCCCTACGAGCGCCACTTCCGTCCCGCCGCGGTGCCCGTCGCCGCGACGGCGGTCGTCTCGCCGGACGGCACGACGAACGCCCCGGCGGTCGCGGCCGTTCCCTCCACGCAGGTCGCGGAGGCGACGTGGGAGGTGCCGGACGATCCCGTCCTCGACCCCGCCACGATCGTCCGCGCGGAGCTGAGCTCGCTCGCCGAGGAGGCCAATTGGCTCGCCGGCGGCTGGGCCGAGGTCGGCCGCTCGGAGTTCGTGACGACCAGCGTCCCCTCGCGCGACGAGGCGATCTCCTTCGCCGCGCGCCTCGGCGCCCCGGGCGTGCTCTTCTACACGGAGGACCTCGGCTCGCACTGGGTCTGGCGCACGGAGTGGGAGCCGCGCCGCGTCTACCACTGGGCGCCGCCGCCCCCGCCGCCAGGTCCGCCCCACATGCGCCATCGTCACCACGGCCCTCCGCCGCCGGTCCTCGTCTCGCACGTCGAGGAGGTGCCGGTGGAGCGCCTGCGCCTCGTGCGCTACTTCCGCAACCTCGCGATCTTCCTCCGCGCCGCGGCGCAGCCTCCGGCCGCCGCGCCGGACCCCGCCACGGCGCCGTGAAACTCCCCCGCCTGCCGGTCGCCGAAGCCCTGCCGGAGCTGCGTCGCGCGCTCGCGGTGGGAACGGCGGCGGTACTCGTCGCGCCGCCCGGCTCGGGCAAGACGACGACCGTCCCGCTCGCGCTCCTCGACGAACCGTGGCTCGCGGGAAGGTCGATCCTCCTCCTCGAGCCGCGCCGGATGGCCGCGCGCGCCGCGGCGTGGCGGATGTCCGACCTCGCGGGCGACGCCCTCGGCGGTCTCGTCGGCTACCACGTCCGGCTCGAGCGCAGATCCTCGCGCGAGACGCGCGTCCTCGTCCTCACGGAGGGGCTCCTCTCGCGCCGCATCCTCTCGGACCCCGAGCTCTCCGACGCGGGGCTCGTGATCTTCGACGAGTTCCACGAGCGCTCGCTCCACGCCGACTTCGGCCTCGCCCTCGCGCTCGACGTCCAGCGCTCGCTCCGCCCCGACCTGCGCATCCTCGTCATGTCCGCGACGCTCGACGCCGGCGCGATCGCGCGCCACCTCGGCGGCGCGCCGGTCGTCCGCGCCGAGGGGCGGATGTTCCCCGTCGAGACGACGTTCCTCGCGTTCCCGCAGGAGCCGCGCATCGGCGCGAAGACCGCGCTCGGCGTCCGCCGCGCGCTCTCCGAGCACGAGGGCTCCGTCCTCGCGTTCCTCCCGGGCGAGGGCGAGATCCGCGCCTGCGCCGAAGTCCTCTCCGCGCCGCACGCGCTCCCGCCGGACGTCGACCTGCGCCCGCTCTACGCGGCGCTGCCGCGCGCGGAGCAGGACGCGGCCCTGCGCCCCTCGCCGCCCGGCCGCCGCAAGGTCGTGCTCGCGACGTCGATCGCCGAGTCCTCGCTCACGATCGAGGGCGTCTCGAGCGTCGTCGACTCCGGCTGGGCGCGAATCTCCCGCTTCTCGCCCGACACCGGGATGAGCCATCTCGAGACCGTCCGCATCACGCGCGACCGCGCCGACCAGCGCCGCGGCCGCGCCGGGCGCCTCGGGCCGGGCTTCTGCTACCGGCTCTGGGACGAGGGGGAGGACCGCCGCCTCGCGCCGACCGCGCCGCCGGAGATCCTCGTCGCCGATCTCGCTCCCGCCGCGCTCGCATGCGCCGACTGGGGCTCCTCCGCGCCGGACGCCGTTCCGTGGCCGACTCCGCCGCCCGTCGCGACCTGGCGCGGCGCCCTCGCGCTCCTGCGCGACCTGCGCGCGCTCGACGCCGAGTGCCGCATCGCGC
>CACWKU010000012.1 GCA_902761575.1 uncultured bacterium | reverse complement strand
CGACGCGCGGCGCGGAGGCGCTCCCGCCGCCCGCCGCGAAGCGCGGCGCCCCGCTCGGGACGGAGCGCATCCACGCCATCCTCGCCAACGTCGTCGCGCCCCTGGTCGCGGCCGATCCGGAGGAGGCGGCGCGCCTGCAGGACGCGCTGCCGGGCGAGGCCGTCGGCGCGCCGATGAAGGAGATGGCCTTCCGTCTCTTCGGCGCCGACCACAACCCCGCGCTGTATTCCTCCCGCGCGCTCCTCACGCAGGGCCTTCTCGAGCTCTGGGACGCCTACTGCTCCGCGTCGCCCGAGTCGTGCCGCACCTGCCCGCTCGCGCAGGCGGCCCTGCGCTAGCCTTCGGCGAGGAGCTTCGCGAGGGCCTCGGCGGCGAGCTTGGGGTTCGCCTTGCCCTTCGAGAGCTTCATCACCTGGCCGACGAGGAACTGCAGGCTCGCCTTCTTGCCCGCGCGGAACTCCGCCACGGGCTTCGGGTTGGCGTCGATCGCCTGGCGCGCGAACGCTTCGACCGCGCCGGCGTCGGACACCTGCGCGAGTCCGCGCTCCTTCACGATCGCGTCGGGATCGCCGCCCTTCTCGAAGATCTCCTCGAGGAGCTCCTTCGCGGTCGGGCCGTTGACGGTCTTCGCCTCGACGAGCTTCAGGAGCGACGCGAGCGAGGCGGGCGTGACGGTCCTCAGGTCCGCGATGTCGAGCGACGCGGCGCCGAGCAGGCGCAGCAGGTCGCCCATGATCCAGTTGGCGGCGGGCTTGGCGGGCGCGCCGGCGGCGACGGTCGCCTCGAAGAAGTCGGCGAGCGGCTTCTGGGCGGCGAGGACGCCGGCGTCGTAGGCGGGAATGCCGAACTGAGATTGGAAGCGCTCGCGCTTGGCCTCGGGCGCCTCCGGCAGGAGCGCGCGCCAGGCCTCGACCTGCTCCTCGGTCAGATCGACGGGGAGGAGGTCCGGCTCGGGGAAGTAGCGGTAGTCGTGGGCGTTCTCCTTCGTGCGCATCGAGAACGTCTCGCCGAGGTCGCCGTCCCAGCGGCGGGTCTCCTGGACGACGGCGCCGCCAGCCTGCAGCAGGGCGGTCTGGCGCGCGATCTCGAACTCGAGCGCGGCGTGGATGCCCTTGAAGGTGTTCATGTTCTTGATCTCGACCTTCGTGCCGAGCGCGTCGGAGCCCTCGGGGCGGAGCGAGACGTTCACGTCCGAGCGCATGTTGCCGTCTTCGAGGTTGCAGTCGGAGACGCCGGCGTAGACGAGGATCTCGCGGAGGCGCTGGAGGTACTCCATCGCCTCGTCGGGGGAGGCGAGGTCGGGCATGCCGACGATCTCCATGAGCGGCGTGCCGCAGCGGTTGTAGTCGACGCCGGAATGCCGCGCGTAGTGGTTGATCTTGGCGGCGTCCTCCTCGAGGTGGATGTGGTCGAGGCGGATGCGCTTCGGGGCGCCGGAGGGGACGCCGCCCTCGTGGATCTCCACGCCGCCGCCGAGGCAGAGCGGGGCGCCGCTCTGGGAGATCTGGTAGTTCTTCGACATGTCCGGGTAGAAGTAGTTCTTTCGGGCGAACTCGGCGTGGCGGGCGATCTCGCAGCCGAGCATGAGGCCGGACATGACGACGAGCTTCACGGCCTCCTTGTTCGCGCGTGGCAGCGCGCCGGGCAGGCCGAGGCAGACGGGGCAGACGTTCGTGTTGGGCTCGGTTTCCGTGGAGAGCAGGCAACCGCAGAACATCTTCGTGCGGGTCTTGAGCTGGACGTGCGTCTCGAGTCCGATGTTGACTAGGTAGTGCATTTCTTTTCGTAACACGGAGCCACACGGAGCGGCGGGAGCGGCCGAGAGGTGGCTGAAGGTTGTTGTCGGGTTGTAGGCCGGGAAGGGGAAGGGTTTGTTTGGGTTCCTTAACACGGAGCCACACGGAGCGGCGGGAGCGGCCGAAAGGTGGCAGAAGGCAGGGGTCGGATCAATGGCCGGGTTTCAAAAAGATTTTCTTTCGTGGAGGCAGGAAGCGCCGAGGATGCTGCGAAGCGGTGCTGTCGGATGCTCCTTGCCCTCTGTGTGGCTCGGTGTTAGGGGTTCGGGACGGGGATGGACTGGTTTTCCTCCGGGGAAAGGGCCAAGGGGTTGAGGACGCGTTCAACGCCGTCGGTCACGTATTTGCGGCCGAAGTTGACGACCAGTCCTAGCTTGCGGCCGCTCAACCGCAGGTAGGTCAGGCACTGGGCGGCGAACACAGGATTGTTGGCGACCGCGGCTTTCGCTTCGACGACGATCTCGTCTTCGACGAGCAAGTCGATCCGCAACGGATCGCCGAGCGATTTTCCCTTGTAGACGATCGGACACGGAACCTCCCGGGTCACGCGGAGACCCATGCGCCGAAGCTCCTCGGCGAGCGCTTCCTTGTAGACGGACTCGAGAAGGCCGGGGCCGCCGAGCGTCTTGTGGACCTCGATGGCGGCGCCGATGATCTGGCGGGTCAGTTCGTTTTCGTGTTCGAGCATGTTGTGGTTGTCTTTACACGGAGCCGCACGGAGCGGCGGGAGCGGCCGAGAGGCGGCCGAAGGATGGTGACAGGTCGATGGCCGGTTCTAAAAACTCTCTTTTCGTGGTGGCAGAAGGATCCGAGAATGTAGCGAAGCGTCTGGTCGGGAGCTCTTTGCCCTCTGCGTGGCTCTGTGTTAGGGGAATCCAAAAACTGTTTCTTTCGTGTTGGCAGGCAAATCCGAGAATGACGCGAAGCGGTGCTGTCGGAGGCTCCCTGCCCTCTGTGTGGCTCCGTGTTAAAGAAGCGTCTCCATAGCACGAGCAATGCGAAGCAGGCGGGGCTCCTCGAACGGCGGGCAGAGGATCTGGAGGCCGACGGGGAGGCCGAGGTCGGCGGTGCGGCCGCAGGGGATCGAGACGCCGCAGAGGCCGGCGAGGTTCGCCGGGACGGTGAACGCGTCGCAGAGGTAGGCCTGCAGCGGGTCGTTCACGGTCGAGTCGAGCTTGAAGGCCGGCGTCGGCGCCACGGGGCAGAGGATCGCGTCGACCTTCGCGAACGCCGCCTCGAAGTCGCGGCGCACGAGCGTGCGGACCTTGAGCGCGCGGTTGTAGTAGGCGTCGTAGTAGCCGCTCGAGAGCACCCACGTGCCGAGCAGGATGCGGCGCTTCACCTCCGGGCCGAAGCCGTGCGTGCGCGAGAGGTCGTAGAGCGACTGCAGCGAGCCGTCCGGACCGACCTCGCGGCGGCCGTAGCGGACGCCGTCGAAGCGCGCGAGGTTCGCGCTCGCCTCGGCGGTGGCGACGATGTAGTAGACGGCGATCGCGTATTCGGTGTGCGGGAGCGAGATCTCCTCGACGCGCGCGCCGGCGGCGGCGGCCTTCTCGATCGCCGCGCGCACGAGCGCCATCACCTGCGGGTCCGTCCCCTCGACGAAGTACTCCTTCGGGACGCCGATGCGCAGCCCCTCGAGCGAGGCGCCCGCGAGCGCGGCGCGGTAGTCGGGGACGGGGCGGTCGAGGCACGTCTGGTCGTGCGGGTCGGCGCCGGCGATCGCCTGCAGGAGGATCGCGGCGTCCTCGACGTCGCGCGCGATCGGGCCGACCTGGTCGAGCGACGAGGCGAACGCGGTGACGCCGTAGCGCGAGACGCGTCCGTAGCTGGGCTTGAGTCCGACGCACCCGCAGAACGACGCGGGCTGGCGGATCGAGCCGCCGGTGTCGGTGCCGAGCGAAGCGAGGGCGATGCCGCCCGCGACGGCGGCGGCGCTGCCGCCGGAGGAGCCGCCCGGGACGCGGTCCGGCGCGACGGGGTTGCGCGTGACCTGGAACGCGCTGTGCTCCGTCGAGGCGCCCATCGCGAACTCGTCCATGTTCACGCGGCCGCAGGGGATCGCGCCCTCGGCGCGGAGTCGGGCGACGACGGTCGCGTCGAACGGCGCGACGTAGCCCTCGAGGATGCGCGAGGCGCAGGTGCAGGGCTGGCCCTTCACGTTGAAGATGTCCTTCATCGCGACGGGGATGCCGAGGAGGTCCCGGTCCTCGCCCGCGCGGCGGCGGGCGTCCGCCTCGGCGGCGCCGGCGAGCGCGCCCTCGGCGTCGACCGTGAGGTAGGCGCCGATGGCGCCGTCCTTGGCGGCGATCGCGTCGAGGACGGACTGCGTGAGCTCGACGGACGTGAAGTCGCCGCGGCGGAGGGCGTCCTGCGCTGAGGCGACGGAGAGGGAGGAGATGTCGATGCCGGCCATGGCGCTACTCCACGATGCGGGGCATGCGGAACTCGGTCTCGGACGCGTCGGGCGCGTTGCGGAGGACCGTCTCGCGGTCGAGGGAGGGCTCGATGACGTCCTCGCGGAGGACGTTCGCGACGGGCTGGCCGTACTGCGTGGGCTCGATGCCGGTCAGATCGAGCTCGGAAAGCTTGTTCACGTAGGCGACGATGGGGCCGAGCTCGCGCTGGAACCTCGCCATCTCCTCGGGGGAGAGGTCGAAGTGCGCCAGCGCGCAGACGTGCGCCACGTCGAGGGAGGAATCGCTCATGGCAGTGACGAGTGACGAGTGAAGAGTGACGAGTGAAGAGTGACGAGTGGGGGAGATTGCGGAAACGCGCGGCATTCTAGCAGAAGCGGACGGCCGCTTCAAGGACGGGCGCGATGAGCGGAAACGAAAGGGGACGGCGGCCGACGGCCGCCGTCCCCTGGCGCGGAGACCGCGCGGGAGGCCGCTAGATGCGGGGCATCGTGGCGGCGAGGGCCTGGCGGCGGGCGATCGAGCGGGCGCGCGAACGGGCGCGGACCGACTTGAGGCGGCGCTTGACGCAGGGCTTCTCGAAATAGCGCGTGTCGCGGAGGTGCTTGATGATGCCCTCCTTGTCCATGGCCTTCTTGAGGCGCTTGACGGCCTTGTCGATGGCCTCTCCCTTCTTGACTTTGACGACGATCACGTGGTTTCACCTCCAGTCCGGACCCGGCGGCCGCGGTGGGTTGTCGCCGACTGTCCCTCCCGCACGGCGGCGGAAGTGCGCGGAAGTCTAGCAAAGCCCTCCGGCCAAGTCAACGGCAAAAAGCGTGCGCGCTCGAGGGCTTGCGCGCGCGGGGGAGGAGCGATATAATGCGCCGCATGACCAGACGCCTCCTTCCGCTTCTGTTCGCCCTCGCGATTCCCGCCGCGGGCGAAATCGTCCCCGGCCTCGAGGACTTCGGATCCGTGACGCTCGTCGACTCGATCGACTGCGCGCGCGATACGACCCACCGCTTTCGCGACTACCCCGCCGGACGGTCCTACACCACCAACATCCTCGGCCGCCTGACGCGCGTGATGCACCACGTGACGAAGGAGGAGAACAACGGCCAGCGCACCGGCGCCTACGTCTCGTGGCGCGTCGGGGAAGGGAAGGGGCTCGTCCCCAACGACCCCTACCTCCTGGTCGTCGACTACCCGGACGACGCCCCGCGCACGGTCACGCTCTTCGACTTCGCGATGGGCGCGCGCCACGGCTACCATACCGGCTTCACGGTGGGCGTGTCGATGTCGCCGCAGGTCTCCGTCGCGCCGTGCTACGAGTCGGTCGCCGTGCCGTTCTCGCACGAATGGAAGCAGCTCGTCGAGGTCGTGTTCCCGTTCGAGAGGTCGACGCAGTACGACGGCGGCGCGCGCATCCCGCTCGCGACCGACGGCTTCGACATCTCGTTCGTCCTCGTCTCGCAGGACCAGGCGACGGACTCGGTCGGCCTCGCCGTCCGCTCGGTGAAGCTCTACCGCATCGACGACTACGACGCCGCCAAGCCCGAGATCCACTACCCGGCCGGGGACGCCCCGCGCCGCCACGTCACGAGCCGCGAGGAGATGGGCGACGGCGACGGCCTCGACTCCTTCGCGACGCCGTCGGACTGGTACGTCGGCAAGGCGCGCCTCATGACGATGCTCGCCATGGACACCTGGTCGAAGGACCTGCTCGAGTTCGGCTACCTGCAGACCTGGGGCGGCAACCGCCGCTGGGGCTGGGGCTCGAACTACTACACGCAGCTCATCGACGCGATGACGGCCGAGGGCCACTACCTGCTCCCGATCTACGAGTACCACGGCAGCCGCGGCGACGGCAACACGAAGTGGGTGAACGGCGGCAGCCTCGGCTACGACACGGACTACAAGCCCTGGACGCTCCAGAGCGCGAAGGACGCCTCGCTCAAGTACCTCTTCTCCAACCAGTCCTACGTCTACAACTCGATGGCGGACATGACGCTCCAGGAGACGCTCGTCGATCTGGAGGACCTGATGGACCTCACGATCCTCCGCTTCAAGGACCGCGGCAACTTCCTCGGCGCCTGGATCCGCTCGCGCGGCGGCATGCCGGTCGGCTTCTCGGACAAGACGATCGCCCTCTTCAACCGCGAGACCTCCCGCAACGTCACGCGCGCGCAAATCTACAACAACGGCTCCTACGCCGACACGCAGCTCTACAAGGCCTACCGCGAGTGGTGGTACGGCAAGCGCCGCGACCTCTTCGTCTCCCTGCAGACGTACATGTCGACGAACGGCCTGCCCGGCGCGAAGCTCTTCTACCACTCCTGCGGCGGCGAGGACGGCATCCAGGTCGGGCAGGGCGTCATCGAGAGTGTCGATGCGGACACGCTCTACCGCGGCCAGACCTGGCGCCAGATGACCGGCAAGGACGGCGACACCTCGCTTCCCTCGATGGCGCAGAAGTACAAGGCGGGGCTCGCCCGCGACGGATCCAACTGGGGCAACATCGAGGTGTGCCACGCCTCGCCGCACCCCGACCCCGAGCACTATTCGTCGCTCCGGAACGTCGCGCTGAGCTATCCGTTCAACTGCGTCCACACCGTGGCGGCGTCCGATCCCGCGCAGAACTTCCGCAACGCCTCCGGCGACCTCGTGATGGCGCGCCACTACTCGCTCGACGAGTTCTGCGCCAACGACTACAACAGACCCGAGGGCCAACAGACGATCGCCGGCTACTACACGAGCGACATGGACCACGCCGGCCGCGCCGTGATGTCCGCCGAGACGATGGCGATGGCCGTCAACGATCCGACGATCCTCGGCTACCTCTTCGGCTCGAACCTCGACCGGCTCGACGCGCCCTACGTCCGCGAGTTCAACCTCAACTTCCTCTCGCTGCCCGCGACGGCGTCGACCGTCCTGCTCGGCGGCACCTTCTCGGATCCCGTCACGGTCCGCCGCTGGACGACCGCCGCCGGCAGCTACTGGGCCGTGATCAACGTCACCGCGCGGCCCGTCTCGGGCTCCTACGACCTGCAGACCTCGAAGACGCGCGTCTGGCGCACGCTCGACTGGCGCGAGGAGCATGTCTCGGGCGGCCGGATCTCGCTCGCGCTCCAGCCCTACCAGATGATCTGCCTCACGGACGTCGAGCCCGCCGCGATCGTCGCGCCCGTCATCGGCGAAATCGCCGCCGACCCGCTCGCCGCGCACACCGCCACGCTCTCCGTCGAGCTCACCTCGCTCGGCGAAAACGCCACGGGCGCGACCGTCGCCTGGCGCCTCGCCGGCGGCCCGGCCGCCGTCGCGTCCGGCACGCTCTCCTACGCCTCAACCGGTTCGCGGACCGCCGCGCTCTCCGGTCTCGCGCCGGACACGGCCTACACCGTCTCGCTCGTGGCGACCTCGTCCACCGGCAAGACGTCGCTGCGCAGCTTCTCGTTCCGTACGCCGCGCTTCCCCGTCGCGCTCGGCGTCCCGTTCGCGGAGACCGACGCCACCGGCACGAACGCGACCGCGACCGTGACGATCCTGCGAGCCGACCGCGACGCAACGCTCGTCCTCAAGGCCGGCTCGGCGACCGTCGCGACCTGGACGGGAGTCGGGGCGGGCCAGACCTTCTCCGCCTCCTTCAAGGTCGGCCTCGGCGTCACGAAGGGCTACACCTTCTCGCTCGTCCACGCGGACCCCGCCACGGGCGAGCGCTACGAGGCGAAAGGGGAGGGGAGCGTGCTCGGGCGCAAGGCCGTCGGCTGGCTCGACGTGCAGTTCGACCGCGCCGCCTACGACTCGTGGCCGTTCGCGGGCTCGGGCGGGTGCGACCCGGCCGACGGCGGCACATGGACGCGCACGACGGTCACGAACAACACCGCGTTCGCGACGGACGGCGGCAACCGCCGGCTCGAGCTCGAGACCGGCTCCTCCGACTACGTCGCCTACGCCGCCTCGGCGGCCTCTCACGCCCGCTACGCGGTGCTCGTCCGCGGCCGCGCGCAGTTCGTCTCCGAGCCCGGCGCTCCCGAGGCGCCGACCGACAGCCCGCTCGCCGGCCTCGCGCTCGGCGACGAAGGCGGCGTCGTCTCGCTCTACGGCTGGACGGCGGGCGGCTGGGTCCGCCTCGCCGGCGCACCCGTCGCGGAGAATGCGTGGACCGACTGGAACGCGGCGATCGACTTCTCCGCCTCGCCCGTCACCGTGACCTACGGCATCGGCGGCGCGGTCCTCTCCAACGCCGTCACCGGCGCGACCGCGCTTCCCGTGGCGGGGTCCCCGACCTCGCTCCGCGCCGTGCGCTACGTCGGCAATGGCGCCGTCGACGACTTCCGCGGCGTCTACTACGAGCCGGTGACGGTCGTCGCCATCCGCGAGCCGGAGTACGCGGAGAACGCGGCCTCCGGTCCGCTGTCCTTCGCCGTCAGGAATGGCAGGCGCGTCATGCAGCTCGCCGTCGCCACGTCGGGCCAGCCGGTCGATGCGCAATACACGGCATTCACGTGCAAGGAGCTGGACCCCGACGACGCCAAGTGGACCGCGGCCGCCGCCTCCCGCGCCGCGTCGAGCACCGAGATCGGCGCGGGCGCGATCCTCCTCGACGTTCCCGAGGGCGATGGTTCGCTCTTCGTCAAGATCGTCGTCTCGGACCATTCGATTCCGAAAGGGACGAAGCTCTCGGACCTCTGATGCCCTTCGCCATGAAACCCTTCCTTCTCCCCCTCCTCGCCCTCCTCCCCGCCGCGCTTTTCGCGGCGGAGGCGGAAAAGCTTCCCATCTCAGGCGTCGCCCAGATGTACTGGGCGAGCGGCTCGCCGAACAACAACTGGAACGGCAGCGGCACGCACCAATCGGATTTGTTCGACGGAAACACGACATCTGGCGTCCATTTCCCCTACGACGGGAGGGGTGGCGACAACATGTACCTGGAGTTCAACCTCGGCTCGCTCCTGTCCGGCGGCTACTACGTCACACAGTTCAAGGTCTGGCAGGCGAACGCGCACCAGTATTCCCTTTACTATCTCGAAGCCGGGGCCTCGGAATACCAGCCAATCGCGGGCGCCGTCGGCGTTTCCTACGCCGGCACGGACGGCGCGGCGTATAACGTCGGAAAGACCTGCACCAAGGTGAAGATCGTCTTCAACAAGCTGACGGGCTGGAGCCCCGGCACGTCGGAGATCGAGGTCTGGGGCATCGATCCGGCCCAGATGGGCTGTTCACACCCCGCGTTCACCGACTGGACGCCCGTGGACGGATCGGCGACCTGCACGAAGCGGGGCATCGACCGGCACAAGTGCCTGGTCTGCGGCGAGATCTCCGAACGCCCGTCGGAGCTGCTCCCCCCGCTCGGGCACGACTACGTCACGACGCTCGCGACGCCCGGGACGAGCTCGTCGTTCGGATCCGGTACGATGTCCTGCGAACGTTGCGACTGGTCGACGGTCTTCAACGTTCCGATCGACCTGACCTCGCTTGGCGGCGTGGCGTCCCCCGGCATCGTGCAGTTCACGGATCTGACCGTGTCGTCCGAGTGGCACCCGGAATGGGGCCCCTGCGCGGCCAACATGATCGACGGCGAATGGACGGGCGGCTACGGCTGGATGCCCGAATCCCGTTCTCATGACGAATGGGCCGAATTCGACTTCGGGACCGAGATCGACCTGACGAAAATTGAGCTCTCCGTCCCGAACCGGGCACAGACACTGGACTTCTATCGCCTCGAAGGCGAGGAGGAGACTCTGGTCGGCTCGGTCACGGTCGCGGCCGGGTCCGGCTCCTACCAGAGCCGGACGGTCGAGTTCCGCGGCGTATCGCTGCGGAAGCTGCGAATCCGCGTTTCGGATTCGGGCGGAACGTCGGTCTGGGGCCGCAGCGTCATCCAGATCTTCGAGCTCCGCCCCTACGGCACCGTCGTCGGCGCGGGCAAGCTCGACGCCACCCGCACGCGCATCTTCCTCTACTGATCCGCATCCCCGAAAGGACAGACCATGAAAGCCCTCCTCGCCATCCTCCTCTCCTCCGCGCTCTGCTTCGCTGATCCCGTCGCCCACGCGGAGTCTGGCTCCCCCGCTGGGGGAGCTGGCGAGCGCAGCGAGCCTGAGGGGGTTCCTCTCGCGGAGCCCTCCGCTTCCCGAGCGGCGGAGCCGCGAGCCGCAAATCCGGCGCGCAGCGGCGGGCGCCGCGCGCAGCCCCCGCCGCTGCGCGCCGAGGTTTCCCTGATCGACGGCTCGATCCTCAAGGGTGCCCTCCGCCAGCACGCGATCCCCGCGTGCTCCCCCGCCCTCGGCCGCGTCCGCATCGACCTCGCGAAGGTCGAGCGAATCGATTTCATTCCGCCCGATTCCCCCGCCGGGTCGAGCGCCGGAGGCGCGAGATCCGGCCGCCGCGAGGGCGCCGGCGGCGCGGCGGAGCCGGGCCGCGGAGCGACCTCGCAAAGCCGCATCGCCTTCCGCAACGGCGACCGCCTGACCGTTCGCTTCCCCGCCGATCTCCGCTTTCTTCCCTTCGATACCCTTCTCGGTCGCGTGCGTCTCCCTCTCCGCGCGGTCTCGTCCATCTCCTTCAACCCTTCAACCCCTTCAACCGCTTCAACCCTTCTCTACCACTGCACCTTCGACTCCCCCGAATCGATCTCCCGTCCCGCCGCCGGCCCCGCCGGCACGTTCCTGGGCGGCGAGTTCGTGCCGGGCAAAGTCGGCAACGCATTGCGCATTCCCGGCAACGTTCCCACCGTCCTCGTCGATCTGCCCCGTGGGATGATGCAGCCTCGCGGAACCATCGAGTTCTGGTCGAAGATCGAGGATCCGCCGGCCTCCTACGGCGATCGCGGAAACCCGCGCTTCTTCGGCCTGTCGCTCTTCGACGATCCGGCCAATCCCGGACCCTGTTCCACTTATCTGCAGTTCACCTCGAACGACGGCATGGGAATGTCCGGCCTGTGCGGCATGGTCTACCACCGCGCGATGGCGACCGATCCGCATATGCGGACGAACACCTACGGACCGATTCTCGAAGATCCCGTCGCGTGGCACCACTACGCCATCGTCTGGGATTCGGACGGTCTTTCCTTCTCGAAGGCTTCGGATGGTACGCCCGCCGTCGCGGCGATCGTTCTTGACGGCCATGTTCTGCAGACTTTCGGCCGCAACCAGTTTGCCCACGGCAAGGGGCTTCTTCGCCTCCCGGAGCTCCAAGGAAAGCTCGCCTTTCCGGTGGCGGACACCGGCTGGGGCTATTTCCCGCGTCCAGTCGCCTTCCTCATCGACGAGTTCAAGATCTGGTCCGCGCCGAAGACAGACTTCGCGATTCCGCCCGCGGCCGCCGAGCCTCCCCGGCTCCTCTACCATTGCACCTTCGACTCCGAGGAGGCGATCGAGCGCCCAGCCGCCGGCCCGTCCGGCACGTTCCTCGGCGGGACCTTCGAGGAGGGGAAGGCCGGCAATGCGCTGCGCGTCCGCAAGGGGCTGTCTTCCGCGATCGTCCGCTTCGAGAAAGGCGTGCTCCGGCCGCGCGGAACCATCGAGTTCTGGGCGAAGATCGAGAACGACCGCGAGACGTTCGGCGACGGAGGCGATCCGCGCTTCTTCATGATGGAGACGGCCCCCGGTTCGGAGACGGTCTTCCAGCTCGCCGCGAACGACGGTTGCGGCCGCGGCGGTCTCTCCGTCTACCACCAGGGCCTTTCCGTCGCGTCCGAGGACCACTGCCTCGGACCGGCCCGATACGATTCGGTCGTTCCCGGCGCGACCAAGGGCTGGCACCACTACGCGCTCGTCTGGGACGAAAACGGCGTTTCCGGGCTGGACGGCCCCGTCGCGCTCGCCGCCTTCATCGACGGGAGGCGGATTCCGCTCCACGGCGACACGGGCCTCGGCAAGGCGCCCCGCATGGCTTCGCGTATTCGCGACAACCCCGCCACCCTCTTCTTCTCCCTCAACCCTGAACTCGACCGCGGCTTCAACAATAAGTCCGACTTCTTGATTGACGAGTTCAAGATCTGGTCCGCCCCGAAACTGCCTTTCCGCCCAATGTAACCGACATGCGAGACCTTTCCGACATCGATATCGTCGTCCTGACTTACAAGGGCGATCATCTTCTCCGCGACTGTCTCGATTCGCTCTATCGAACCTGCGGCGGCGAGCCGCACGTGATCGTCGTGGACAACTCCCCGTCGCCGGCGACGCGCGAGCTCGTGGCGAAGTATTCCGGCGCCTTCTATCTTGAATCGTTCGGCGATCCCGGCTTCGCGGGCGGCAACAACCGGGCGATGCCGCACTGCTCGCGTCCCTACACGCTCCTGCTCAACAACGACACGGTTATCCACTCCCGCGCCTCGATCGAGGAGCTCGCCGCCTTCCTCGACGACCATCCCGCCTGCGCCGTCGCGCAGGGGTCGATGGTCCTCGCCCGCGGGGAGGGCCGGCTCGGCGGCACGGGGACCTTCCTCACGCCGTTCGGCTTCCTCTATTCGCCGGGCTTCAACGTGCCGGACGCCGAGGAGTTCCACCATCCCTTCCCCGTCTTTTCCACGATCGGCGCTTTCATGATCTTCCGCCGTTCGATCCTTCCCTCCGTCGGCGGCTTCCTCTTTCACGACCACTTCAAGTCCTACTACGAGGAGACCGACTTCTGCCACCGCGTGTGGCTCTCCGGAAGCGAGGTCTGGTTCGTTCCGACCGTTCCGATCGACCACCTCTGCGGCGCGACGATGAGTCTCTTCCCCCGCCGCGAGATGATGCGGCAGTTCATCCGCAACTCGTGGTTCTCCCTCCGGACGTGCCTCGGTCCCTGGCGCCGGTTCCGTCTTCTCTCGTCCTACATGGCCGTTATGGCCGGCCACGCCCTCCTCCACCTGCTCCGCGGAGACTGGCGTACCGCCCGCGACGACATCGGCCTCTACGGGACGCTTCTCTCCGACCGCGCCGCCGTCCGTGAGACGCGCCGCCTCCTCGCCCCTTTCCGCAAGCGCTCCGACCGCGATCTCTTCCGCCGCGTCGTCCGCACGCCCACGCTCCGCTACTTCCTTCGCTCCGTCCGCGCCAACGGCTGAACGGGCGGCCTCGCGCGGCGCGCCGCGCCGGCTTCGCCCGGATGGCGCGGCTTTGCCGCGCCCGGCCGGCTTGCATCGGTCGGGGTTCCCGGGAAATGTTCCGATTCCTCTTGACAAGCGGAACGGAATGGTTCAGAATCCGTCTTGTTCTTGAACCACGGAGGTTTCCATGCCCGCCGCCATCACGCTACACGACATTGACGACGATCTCTACGCCGCGCTCCGCGAGAACGCGGCGCGGGCCGGCACCAGCCTGAACCGCGCCGCCAAGGCCCTTCTGGCCTCCGCGCTCGGCCTGGTCCATCGCAAGCGGCCGGACCACGTGGCGGAGTTCGCCGCCCTCGCCGGGACCATCACCGCGGAGGACGCCGCCGCGTTGCGCCGCGCCGTCGCGGCGCAGCGCACCATCGACAAGGAGCTCTGGAAGTGAAGCTCCTCGTCGACACGAACACGCTCATCGACCTCGTCGCCGGCGGCGGCAATGCGGAGACGCTCGGGCGCGCGGACAAGGTTCTGCTTCCGATCCCCGCCCTCGGCGAGTTCGTGGCGGGACTGGACTCGACCCGCCGCGGCCGCGCCGCGCGCGCCGGTCTCGCCCGTTTCCTCGCGATTCCGACCGTTGAAACCGTCTCGCTCACGACCGACACGGCCGAATGCTACGGAACGGTCTTCCGCCAGCTCAAAAAGGCCGGAACGCCCATCCCGACCAACGACATCTGGATCGCCGCGCTCGCCCTCGAGCACGGCGCCGTCCTCTTTTCGGACGACGCCCATTTCCAGCGCGTCGCAAACCTCCGGATCCTTCCCGGCTGCCCGAACCCGGACTGAACCGCACTCGATCGCCGGGCCGCGCATAACGCCCCTTCCCCATGAAAACAGTCTACGTCGCCATGAGCGCCGACCTGGTGCATCCGGGCCACCTCAACATCATCAGGACCGCCGCCGAGCTCGGCGAGGTCACCGTGGGCGTCCTCACGGACGAGGCCATCGCGAGCTACAAGCGCCTGCCCTACATGAACTGGGCGCAGCGCAGCGCCGTGGTCGCCCAGCTCAAGGGCGTCGCCCGCGTCGTCCCGCAGACGACCCTCGACTACGTCCCCAACCTGCTCGAGCTCAGGCCCGACTTCGTCGTCCACGGCGACGACTGGAAGACGGGCGTCCAGCAGGAGACGCGCCGCCGCGTGATCGAGACGCTCGCCCAGTGGGGCGGCAAGCTCGTCGAGCCGACCTACACGGACGGCATCTCCTCGACGCAGCTCAACAAGGCGATCCGCGAAATCGGCGTGACGCCCGACGTGCGCCGCTCCCGCCTCCGCCGCCTCCTCGGCGCGAAGTCGGTGACGCGCGTCCTCGAAGCCCACTCCGGCCTTTCCGCGCTCATCGCCGAGCACGCCTCGGCCGTCCGCGACAACCAGAAACGTGAGTTCGACGCGATCTGGCTCAGCTCCCTCACCGACTCCACGTCGAAGGGCAAGCCGGACACGGAGTGCGTCGACGTGACGTCCCGCCTCCAGACCGTGAACGAGATCCTCGAGGTCACCACCAAGCCGATCGTCTACGACGGCGACAGCGGCGGCCTTGCGGAGAACTTCGTCTTCACCGTCCGCTCGCTCGAGCGCCTCGGCGTCTCGGCGGTCGTGATCGAGGACAAGGTCGGCCGCAAGCAGAACTCCCTCCTCCCCGAGGGAAACGTCCAGCGCCAGGCGCCGGTCGAGGACCACTGCGCGAAGATCTCCGCCGGCAAGCACGCCCAGATCACAGACGACTTCATGATCGTCGCCCGCTGCGAGAGCCTCATCACGGGCGCCGGCGTCGAGGACGCCCTCGCGCGCTGCTCCGCCTACGTCGCGGCCGGCGCCGACGCGATCCTGATCCACAGCAAGAGCGCTTCTCCCGACGAGATCTTCGCCTTCGCCTCCCGCTTCCGCGAGGTCCATCCCGCCGTTCCGCTCGTCGCCGTCCCGAGCACCTACCCGCAGGTCTCCGAGGACGATCTCGCGGCCCACGGCATCAAGATGGTCATCTACGCCAACCACATGCTCCGCAGCGCGTATCCCGCGATGGAGAAGACGGCCCGCGCCATCCTCGAGCACGGCCGCGCCCTCGAGGCGGACGCGCTCTGCATGCCGATCCGCGACATCGTCACGCTCGTTTGACGCCATGGTCGATCCTTCCTCGTTTCTCGAAGACTGCCGCCGTCTCGGCGTCGACTTCTTCGCCGGCGTCCCCGATTCGCTGCTGAAGTCCTTCTGCGCCGAACTTGCCGCGCGCGCCGCCGATCCGGCGGGCGGACTCCGCCACGTGATCGCCGCGAACGAGGGCGGCGCCGTCGCCCTCGCCGCCGGGCATTTTCTCGCGACGGGCCGCCCCGGTCTCGTCTACCTCCAGAACTCCGGCGAGGGCAACGCCGTCAATCCGCTCCTCTCCCTCGCCGACCCCGCCGTCTACGGCATCCCGATGGTCCTCCTCGTCGGCTGGCGCGGCGAGCCCGGCGTTCCCGACGAGCCCCAGCACGCCGCCCAGGGGCAGTGCACCATCCCCCTGCTCGACGCGCTCCGCGTCCCGAACGAAATACTCCCCTCCGAGCCGGCCGGCGCAATCGCTGCCCTCGAACGCACGGTCGCTCTCGCCCTCCGCGAGTCTCGCCCCGTCGCCCTCGTCGTCCGCAAGGGGACCTTCGCCCCGGGCGCGAAGGCGCCCGTCCGCCCCGACCTATCGGACCTGTCGCGCGAGGACGCCCTCCGCGCCCTTCTCGCCGCGCTCCCGCCCCGTGCGTTCGTCGTCGGCTCCACGGGAATGATCTCGCGCGAGATCTTCGAGCTTCGCGAACACGCCGCCGAGCCGCACGACCGCGACTTCCTCACCGTCGGCTCGATGGGCCACGCCTCGCAGATCGCCCTCGGCGTCCACCTCGCCCGCCCGGACCTTCCCGTCGTCGCCGTCGAGGGCGACGGCGCCGCGCTGATGCACCTCGGCGCCCTCGCCATCGTCGGACGCCGCGCCGACGGCCATTTCCTCCACGTCGTCCTCAACAACGCCGCCCACGACTCCGTCGGCGGCCAGCCCACCGTCGCCGACTCCATCGACCTGCTCGCCGTCGCCCGCGCCTGCGGCTATGCCGTCCTTCCCTCGGCCTCGACCCTCGAGGGCATCGCCGCCGCCCTTGCCGAAAGTCCCTTCGAAGGGTCTCGCCCGTCCTTCCTCGAAATCCGCGTCCGCAAGGGCGCCCGCAAGGACCTCGGCCGCCCGACCGTGGCGCCGGTCGCTTCGAAAACCGCCTTCATGGCCGCCCTTCGCGCCGAACGATGATCCCCGAACCGATCCTCGGACTCGCCGACGCCCGGCGCGAACTCGCGGACTTCCTCCGCGGGGCGGACGCGCTGCTCGTGACCGGTGCCCGCTCGTTCGCCGCCTGCGGCGCCCGCGACGCGCTCGCGGGGCCGCTCCGCGCGGCCGTCCGTCTTCGCACCGCGACCCACGCGGGCGACCTTCTTTCGCTCGAAGAACTCGACGCGACCTTCGACCGGTTGCGCGACGCCGCACCCGAGCGGATCGTCGCCGTCGGCGGCGGCGCGATCCTCGACACCGCCAAGATCCTCGCGCTCGCCTTCGCGACCGGACGCACCCCCGGCGAACTCGCCGCCGGCGTGCCCGCGGACATCGCCCCGCCGCCCGTCTTCGCCTTCCCCACCACAGCCGGAAGCGGCGCCGAGGCGACGCACTTCGCCGTCGCCTACAAGGAGTGCGTCAAGAAGTCCATCGGCCATCTCCGCGTCCGCCCGGCGCGCGCCGCGCTCGTTCCCGAATTCACCTACACTCTCTCATCTTACCAGACCGCCTGCACGGGCTTCGACGCCGTCTCGCAAGCCATCGAATCCCTCTGGGCCAGGGGCGCGACCGACGAATCGCGCGCCTTCGCCCGCCGCGCGATCGGCCTGCTCGGGGGCCTCGACAAGGCCGTCTCCGACCCGGACCCCGCCACGCGAGAAGCGATGCAACTCGGCGCCTACTGGTCCGGCCGCGCCATCGACATTTCGAAGACGACGGCCGCCCACGCGCTCTCCTACCTGCTCACCGCGCGCCACGGCGTCCCGCACGGCCACGCCGTCGCGATGGTCTTCCCCTACGTCGCCGCGTGCAACCTCGCGCACCTGCGCGACCCGGAGCTCTCGAGCCTCTGCGAGCGCTTCGACCCGCGCCGGATTCCCGGCCTCGTCCCGCTCCCCGACTTCTGCCGCGCCTGCGGCCTCGACTTCTCCGCCCTCGCCGCCGACCTCCTCGCCTCCGTCGACCCCGCCCGCCTCGCCAACAACCCCGCATCGCTCTCGCCGAACCTGTTCGGCTAGCACAACACAAACTCATCCATTCGGACAAAAGATGAAAACTCCTCTACGCATTCGGGAACGTATCCAGATTTTACGCGACCATTGGTACAGCCACATTCCATTCAATGAAAAGTTCGAGAAGCTTGACGACAAGTTACGTCTCCTCCTCGATCAACTTGTGGACATACGTTCTGTCAAACCTGCAACCGGAAGGTTGCGGCTTCGACAGGAAATCGGTGTGCAGATATTGCGCATAGTCGATGCAGTCGCCACTAGAAACGGTATCCCATATTGGCTTGATTTTGGCACTTTGCTAGGGGCTGTCCGGCATCAAGGGTTCATACCATGGGATGATGATATCGACATTTCAATGCCAAGAGATGCCATGAATAAGTTTATTTCCCTTCAGAAGGAATTGCCCGATTTGCTAGCGGTGACGACGGACCCTTTGCTTGACATTGATACCGATCCCGTTCTGCATATCTATGAAAAAAGAAGTCTTTGTTTTGTGGATATTTTCCCCTATGACTTGGTAAGGGGAGCGCTTTCCTCATCTGGACGCAGAACGGAGTGGGCTAAGTCCTACAGTGCAGCTTTTGGCGAAGCCAATGCAAGTCGAAAACAGAAACGTGGAATTCAAAAATTCAGAGACAAATGGATGGCCGAACATCCGAGTGGTAGTGGGGACATTGATGCTTTGACAGTTGGTTTGGAGTACGCGAGTGCAGCCTCGCACTATAGGACAATTTTTCCAGTTGATAGTGTGTTTCCGCTCCGTACAATTGACTTTGAAGGGGTTAAGCTAAACGCTCCAGCAGAGGCCGAAGTCTGTTTAAGGCAAATCTATGGCGATTACATGCGCTTTCCCAATGATGCAGGAACTCCTAAACACAGCATCTTTGACACATCCGTGTCTACAGTGTCTACAGAAGAATTAAGAAGTATTCTTGACGATTTATCAGTGAAGGTTCGCGAGTATATTCGATGAGGTTTCTGCAAAACCCCGAGACGGGACAACATGAGTAAAGAGCTCATTCATCGAGTCTGCAAAAACGACTCGATGGCGGCACGGAAATTCTCGATTGTGTATGTCCGTTCGATGAAAAGACGGGCATCGTTTCCCAATTGTTCTCGCAGGGACGCGTCTTCGTAAAGCCGGCGGAGCGAGAGCGCCGCTGCGTCGATGTCCGGCTCCGCCCATGTGCGGCACCAACGGTACGGTGGCATGTCGTCAACCTCGTAGGGTTTCACTTCCGCCTGCCGGAACGGAACCAGAATGCTGTGCCGGGGTTTGCAGAATTCCGTCGTTGCGCTGTAGTCCGTCGCGACCACGGCCTTGGAGAGGGCCATTGCCTCCGCGATGCCGAGCCCGAAACCTTCCGCCCGGTGAAGCGAGCAAAAGACGTCGCAGGCATTCGTGAGTTCGAACACGTCCCGTTGCGACATGCCGTCATTGAACAAAACGAGCCGGTCGCGGACTCCTTCCGATTCGGCCAGCCGCAGCAGCTCCGATTCCCGCGCCGGAAACATTTCGCGACGCAGGGTCTTGAAGACGAGACGGGCGTCCGGCGACGACCGGAACGCCTTCGCGAACGCCTTCACGACGCCTGCCGGATTCTTCCGGTGGTACCCGGATTTGTAATTGAAAAGGTAAAATACGACGAAGTCCGTCGGTTTGAAGCCGAACTTCGCGCGGCACTCGGTTTTTCCGGAAATGCCGGAGACGTCGATTCGGAGCGGATAGGGTATTTTGTGTATGATGCGTGGCGGCCCAAACGTCCGCTTGAAGTATTCGAAGTTGAAATCGGACATGGCGATGATGTCGTCCTCGTTGTCCAGAAGACTGGGATAACACTCGAGCATTCCTTCGTTGAATTCCCAAAAAATGATCTTGGCCCGTTTCCGAACGATCCCATCGGGGATTTTCGTGGTGATCATTTCCACCGAGTGCGAAAACCGACCGATGGAGAACTCGGCGGGCGGCGTCAGGATGTCGGCGGCCTCGCCGGCGTTTTCTCCATTTCCCGTGTCGAGTGTCTGGAACGGGATTCCGGCGTCTTTCAAGGAGAAGGCAAAATCGCGGAGAACCTTGGACAGGCTGCTGAACGTCGAGAACGAACCGACGATCGTGATTCCGCGTTCCGGTTCGGAAAAGGGATGTTTCTTTGCATTGTCGAGAAACACGCGGCGCTCCCGGCGCACGCGCCGTTGCCGCAGGGCCCAGCTGACCGCCCCTTTGAATCCCCATATGGACAGCTTGAAGCGAAGGACCGACAGTTTCTTGGCGATTGTCGACACGAAATTCATTTTGTCAGCGTGAAGATGGCTGGTTTGACTTGGATCGTTTCGAATTCCCGGTTCCGTTCGTTCCCGTGCGGTTTTCGAATGCATTTACGACGCCTTCGAGAAATTCCCCAGCGATGCCGGTCCGGGACATAGCGGAGATGTCCTGGATGGACCGGATTCGCATTTGCTTCGAAAGAGCATCGATCGGCTTCATTCTTCTCTTGACAATGTGTTGGGCGACTAAACAGGAACGTCAATTAATCCTTTAAGTCTCGGACGATTGCCTGAAATCCCCGCGCCGAATGGAATCCGAAGACGTCGGGGTCCGGTGGAACCGGGAACAGGCCGTCGTAACAGAACCGGGCGGCCGGTTTCGATTCCGCGATGTGCACGCTCCATCTGAATTCCCGGGATGCCCGTGGAAGCGTTTGCGTGTAGAACAGATCTTCCGACTGGTTGATGTCGAATGGTTTGTCGGCGTAATGACGAGACCATTCATCGGAGACGAGTTTGCACATCTTTTTCGACCGGAGCGAAAAGCCGCCGTTGGAGGGCCAGTCGCGGAGAATGCGGCCCAGAATCTGGACATACCAGAAGGGCCGCCGCATGGGTGCGCCGATGAAGTCGAACCGACCGGTGAATCGTTCCAGCCCCGGCCGGACGGGAAAGCCGTCGTCTTGGATGATCAGGACTTCATCGGTCGAAAACCGCGTGTGGAGACGAACGTTGCAGTCCGTGCTCATGGAGTCGATGTCTCCCGGCGGACGGGGGCGCAATGCCGGCTCCACCTGGATTTCGACCAGGTCGGGAAAACGGTTCGCGAATTCCGCGACCGGCGGGGTGATGGCGTGAGAGACGATCACGGTTTTCATGGCGCCGCAATGCCGCCAAGTCTCGTAGATGGCGCATTTCGTGTACGGAAAGTGTCTTTCGGCCGTTTCTTCGGGCCGGAAAAAATACGTCAGGACGGTAATGCCCGAAGGTCCCGTCCTGTTCGGCCGGAAATCGTCCCCGTATGAAACGAGCCTCTTCCGTTGCCATTGACGGAGGACCTCAATGTCGTTTTGGTTGTCGACGGCGCTCATGGAATTCGATTTGGTTCAGCTGGGCGGCGGCGGTCCATCAAGGAATCATTCCCTCCAACTTCCGGAACGCGGCCGCGGAATGGAACCCGAGAGGGAGGAATCCGGGAGCCTGCGTCAGTTCCAAGGAGAAGCGCGACGCGGCTTCGAGGGGAGCGATCCGAAAGCGCTTCGCGTAGGATCGGGACCATCGGGGAAGGAGGCGGATGTAGAAGATGTCCTCCTGGATGAGATAGCAGGAAGGCAGGTGTTTCCATCCCGCTTTCCACAACTTCGACGCCGCTTCGCAAATGGCGCGCGAGCGAAGGCAGAAGCCGCCGTTTCCGACGAGGTTCGAGGTTTTCAGAAGGCGGCGCGTGATCCAGTCGTCATCGCCGGTAAACGGCGCGCCGATCCAGTCCCACTTTCCGGAGAACTCTTCGATTCCGGGCCGGAGCGGGAATCCGTCGTCCTGGACGATCAGGACTTCCGGAGTCGAGAACCGTTCGTGGAGCCGGGAGATGCAGTCCACGCTCATGGATTCCACGTCCCGGGGCGGAACCGGCCGCAGGGTCGGTTCGACCTGTACTTCGACGAGACCGGGGAACCGGTTCGCGAACTCCAGGACGGGGCGTGTCGGCGCGTGGGTCACGACAACGGCCTTCATCGATCCGAAATGCCGCCAGGTCTCGTAGATGGCGCATTTCGTGAACGGAAACAGCGTTTCCGCCGTTTCCGCGGGCCGGAAGAAGTAGGTGAGGATTGTGATGCCGTCCGGTCCCTTCTTCGAAAAGGGGATTCCGTCGCCGTAGGCGTCGAGTCTCTCCCGTTGCCAGCGACGGAGTCTTTCCAAGTTTTCGCGATTGTCGAGAGTGCCCATGGGATTATGTTGTCGGTATTCGGGTTTGGTGGAGAAACCTGGCCGCGGAGCAGTGGTTGGCGGTAAATAATTGGTGGTTGGCGGCAAGTGGCGGCTGTTCCGCCGGAGAAGTGGTTGGTGATTAGTGATTAGTAGTTAGTTTTGCCGGCGGCCGCGCGGGAAGAGAGGGAGGGAGAGTTAAGTGGTTAAGTGGCCGCTACACGGCCTACGTGGCGGCTGCGCCGCCGAAGTGGGAGAAAGGTTGAAGGGGTTGAAAGGTTGAAGGGGTTGAAGGGGGCAAGTGACGAGTGAAGAGTGGGGGAAGGAGAAAGGAAGTGGAAATCAAGCGGAGGGGGGTGAAGGGGCGAACTTCATCTGGCGGACGACGGCTTGTCGGGAATGGTGCGCTCGATCAAGCCGGCGATGTTCGCGTTCATGGCGCGGATTCTAGCACGTGGAAGCAGGGGCCGCAAGGGAGTTTGAGACCGGGGGCCTCCGCGGCCCCCGGACCCCTCTCTGGCCGAGTAGTGCTCGGCCATCAGCACTCCATGCTCCGGTTCGTGCGCCGGATCTGCCCGGCCACGAGGGGGCTCCGCGTGCGCGTCGGGTGGAGTGGCTACAGCCGTACCAGTCCCTCACGCGTGAAATACAGCGCGCAGCCGGGGCCGGACTTGGCCATTTCCACGATTTCGGCGTTCACGTCGAGGCAGGCGGCGCGGCCGAAGGCGATTTCCTCGTTTCCGCGGCCGAGCTCCAGGCAGCGGCCCTCGGCGAAGGCCTGCACGTAGGCGCTTGCGGGGAGGCCGCCGATTCTGCTATCCTCTCCCCCCATGACATCCATCGTCGTCCTCCACTACGAGCGCATCGCGCTCACGGCCGAATGCTGCAAGACCCTGGTCGTGCAGAAGGAGCCCGCGCGCGTGCTGGTCGTGGACAATGGCTCGCCCTCGCACGGAGAGGCGGAGCTGCGGGCCGCGCTGCCGGCGGGCGTGGAGGTGCTGCGCCTCCCGAGGAACCTCGGCTTCGGCGGCGGGATGAACGCGGGGATGCGCAGAGTCCTGGAGGATCCCGCCACCGATTCGGTCCTCTTCCTCAACAACGATACGCGCTGTCCGCCGGAGCTGGTGGGCGCCATGCGCGCGGTCCTCGCCGCCGATCCGGCGGTGGGGCTCGTGGGCTGCGACATGGAGGGGGCCGGCGGCGGCGAGTCGGCCCCCGCCGGCTACCGCCTCGGGAAAGTCTTCGGCTACCCGCGCCCGTGCCGCCCCGGCGAGGCGCCCGACTACGTGCAGGCCTCGTGCATCCTCCTCCCGCGCGACGTGGTGGAAACGATCGGCGGGTTCGACGAGGACTACCGCTTCTTCTTCGAGGACGCCGACCTCTCGCTCCGCGTGCGGAGGCTCGGGAGGACGCTCGCGATCGTGCCCGGGGTTCGGATCTTCCACTACGGCTCCGCGACGATCGGCGCGAACGACGGGAGCAAGGCCGCGTGGTTCCGAACGGGATACCGCATCTTCCTGCGCAAGTGGTACTCCTTCCCGCGCCTGCGCGGGCTGCCGCCCTTCCTCGGGGCCGTGGCGTGGCACCTCGCACGCGGGCGATTCGGCCTGGCCGCCGGCTCCGTGCGCGGGTACTTCGCGGCGCTGCCTGCGGTGATGACGGCTTCCAATCAAAACGACAGACCATGATCTACGATACGTTCCCCTTTTTCAACGAACTGGATTTGCTTGAAATCCGGTTGAACATCCTCGATCCTGTTGTTGACCGGTTCGTCTTGGTCGAGGCGACGCGGACCTTTACCGGAAAGCCGAAACCTCTCTACTACGAGAACAACAAAAACCGATTTGCTAAGTTTGCCGACAAGATCATCCACATCGTCGTGGATGATTATCCTCCTTTTGAGTCGCCGTGGACGAACGAGAACCACCAGCGGAACTGCCTCTTGCGCGGTTTGACGGATGCCAAGCCGGACGACCGCATCCTGCTGAACGACGTGGACGAGATTCCCCGACCGGAACTCGTGCGAGAATACGCCGCAAAACCCGGTTCGTTCCAGTTCGATCTGGATTATTATGCCTATTACCTCAATTGCCGGAACGTGACCGATCCGCATTGGAAAGAGGCCAAGCTCGTTACCTTTGAGACGCTGCGTCATGGATTGGACGGAAAGGAAGTCGTATTCAACGACTTTCTCCTTCGATCCGTCAATCAAGGAACCACGCCCATGATGATTCGCTGTTCTCCGTTGCTACGGGCAAAAACGGTTCCGCATGGCGGATGGCATTTCTCAAGCCTTGGCGGCGCCGAGGCCGTCATCGCGAAAATGGTTTCTTTTTCACATTCCGAGTTCGATTCGGCGGAAAAACACGATGTCCGCCGAATCGAACAAGCCATTTCTTCAGGCGAAAGCCCCCTGTACAGGATTCGTTTTTTTGCCGTTCCGGTGGACAAGCGTTTCCCTGCTTTTCTCGTCGAAAACAGGGACAAATACCAACACCTGTTTTTCCCGCTAACCGACGACTATCTTGAAAAGACAAAATGGAGCCGACGTTATTATTCCCTCCTAGGACATGCCAATTGTTTCCTGAGGGAATTGTTGCCCGCCCGCTTTCTGGATTGTCTCCATCAATGGCGCGTCCGATTGCGTCAAAAGCGCAATCATTGACTCTGACCACCGGTTCAGGGCCGTTTCGCCTCCTTGTGGCCGAGGCCGAAGCGGTTCTGGACGCGGACGATCAGGCCGGGACACGTCCGGAAGACGACGCCCTTGGCCCATTCGCGGAAGGCGACCCGGAGGGGAGGGCGGCCCCGGCGCGCGAGATCGACGGCGACGCCGTTCTCCTGGCAGAGACGGAGGCCGAATGATTCCCAGTAGCCCTTGTGGACGGCGTCGACGAAGGGGAACTCCTTTTCGCGCGTGCAGAGGAGCGGGCGGCCGGCATCGTCCGGGAACGAAAAGGACCCCAGCCGCTCGAACTCCCAGATGCTCTCGGTCTTCCCGGAGAGGCCGGCGAGGAACTCCCGGTCCCAGATTCCGGCCTGAGTGGCGATACAGTAGGCGGTGTTCTTGCGGTAACGGCCGAGCGTGGGATCGGCGGGCCACGGCTCCAAGGTGTCGGGGTTGGGGATGAGGCGGAGGTTCAGCGCGTCCGTTTCCAGCGACTGCCGGACGCGCGCGGCAATCTTCCCCGTGTCGACGCGGCCGCAGAGGAAGTAGTCATCGCAGAGGAGAATGACGCGCGGCGTGGCAAGACGGGACAGCGCGCGGGAGAGGCGCCAGCCCCACGAGTGCCCGCCGCCCATCGCGAGGACTTCGTCAAAGCAGAGGCCCTCCTCCGCGGGCGCGATTTCGGTGACGAGGACGACGCGGTAGGGGCAGTCCGGCCAGAACTGCCGCCATAGCGCCGAGAACGGCGCAAGCAGGTCCGCGTACTTGTCGCAGGAGGCGACGACAACGGTGCAATCGGATGGTTCGATCATTCCGCGAACTCGGTCCTCGCCGTCTTCCAGATCTTAAACTCGTCGATGAGGAAGGGTTTCTTGCTGCGACGGTTGTCGCCACGGGAGCGGGCCCAGGGGAAGCCGAGGAGGAAATCGTGGTTGGGGAGGTCGGCGAGGCGGGCGGGGACCTTGTCGTCGTCCACGCCGCCGAGGACGGGCTGCGGCTTGCCGTCGACGAAGACCTTGACGAACGAGCCGTCGCCGAAGCCCTCCGCCTTCCATGACATCGCGTAGTGGTGCCAGCCGGCCCAGTCCGGGCCGAGGACGCCCTCGTAGGGCATCGAGCCCGACCAGTGCGCGACGGTCCCGAAGGGCCAGCTCACGATCGCCCCGCCGAGGCCGCCGCGGGCGAAGCCGTTGTTGGCGGCGAACTGCAGGAGCGTCACGGCGCCGCGCTCGTCGAAGAGCGAGAAGAAGAGCGGGTCGCCGCCGTCGACGTAGCGCGGGTCGTCGCCCTCGATCTTCGCCCAGAACTCGATGCAGCCCTCCCGGCGGAGGAAGCCCTTCGGAAGTGCCGCCTCGAACGCGGCGGCGTCCTTCTCCACGCGCAGGGCGTTGCCCTTCCTGCCGGGTACGAAGGCGCCGCCAAGGAAGCGGCCGGCTGGGCCGGCGGCGGGATGGGCAATGGAGGATGCGGAGTTGAAGGTGCAGTGGTAGATGAGGGTTGAAGAGGTTGAAGGGTTGAAGGAGATGGACGAGACCGCGCGGAGCGGGAGACGCACGCGACCGAGGAGCGTGTCGAGGACGAAGCGGTCGTGCCTGGGGGAGAGGGCGGCGGTGAGCATGTCGCCGTTGCGGAAGGCGATGCGGCCTTGCGAGGTCGCTCCGAGGTCCGGCTCCGCCGCGCCGCGGGCGCCCTCGCGGCGGCCGGATCTCGCGCCTCCGGCGCTCGACCCGGCGGGGGAATCGGGTGGAATGAAATCGATTCGCTCGACCTTCGCGAGGCCGATGCGGAACGCGCCGAGGCTCGGCGAGCTCGCGGGGATCGAGCGCTGGCGGAGGGCGCCCTTGAGGATCGAGCCGTCGATTAGGGAAACCTCGGCGCGCAGCGGCGGGTGCTGCGCGCGGCGGCCGCGACGGGCCGGGGTCGGCTCGCTCGGAGAGCTCGCCCCACCCGTGATGGCGGGCTCTGCGTGAGTGACCCCCTCAGGCTCGCTCCGCTCGCCAGCTCCCCCAACGGGGGAGCCGGACTCCGCGGGCTCTGCACTCTCTGCGTGTGGTTTGGCCTCCGCGACGGCGGGGACGGGCGCGGCGGCGGCGGGGGAGGGCTCCTCCGCGTGCAGGAGGGCGGCGGCGAGAAGCAGGGGGAGGATCGCTTTCATGCCGCGGATTCTAGCACAGCGGTCGCGGCGCCCGCAAGGTCGCGCGTTTTTCGGGCGTTTCCTTCGATTTTTCACGGCGCGAATTCGCGATTGATTTCGCGGGGCGGGGGTGGTATAGTGCCTCTTGCGCCTTCCGCCGCGCGGCGCGTTTTGCGATGCGGCGGCGGGGGCGCGAACGCCACGGTGCCGCGCGGGGGTCGCGCGGCGCCCTTTCCATCGTCCCCGACAATCCAGGGAATCCCCTTCCATGAACGAAGAAGCCAAGCCGAAATCGAATTCCGTCCAACGTTTCCTCCCCGCCTTCGCCGCCGGGCTCGCCGTCGGCGCGCTCGGCGTGCTCTGCGCCTCCGGTCCGAGGCCGCCCGCGCCCGAGCCGCCGCCGGATCTTCCGGCGGTCGTCCCGGAGGTCCCCGAGCCGGCCGAGCTCGACCGCGCGTCCGGAAAGCCGTTCGACGCCGATGAGATCCTGACGCCGCATCTCGTCTGGGGCGCGTCGCTCGAGCGGATGCGCGACGACCGCTTCCCGATGGTCCAGCTCGACGCGAACCGCCGTCTCTTCGGCCCGGACGCGACGAACGTCCCGCCCTGCGTGTCGGTGACGCACGAGGGGCGCCCGGTCGCGGTGCGCGTCGCCGATGCGCCGACGGACCGCACGAACGCCTTCCTCCGTCTTCTGTTCGCGGAGCCGGTCGGGCCGGGCGAGATCGCGGTGCGCGTCGGGAGGGAGTTCCCCGATCCCCTCGGGCGGCCCGCGGCGGCGGACTTCGTCTGGAAGCGCCAGTATGCGCCGGAGCCGCTGCGCATCGTGCACGCGGAGGC
The DNA here is from genome assembly GCA_902761575.1 of uncultured bacterium. GTDB lineage: Bacteria > Verrucomicrobiota > Kiritimatiellia > RFP12 > UBA3636 > UBA3636. The sequence goes on along the minus strand of CACWKU010000012.1, from coordinate 2,502 downwards.
GGACGTCGACGACTTCGCGGACCGCGCGGGCGGCGCGATCCTCTGGTTCGGCGGACGGGAGTTCGAGGGCGCGGCGCTCAAGACGATCGCGTCGAACCTCGTGGTGTCGCCCGCCGTCGGTCCGCTCGCGCTCGTGCGCAGCGAAAGCTATCGTGGCTGGTCCGACGAGAACGGACGCTGGCACTACGGCTACGATCCGCACTACGACCTCGCCGGCGAGTTCCGCGCGGGCGAGCGCTACACGGTGCGCTTCGCCGCGCCGGCGATCGAGTTCCCGAACGGCGACGTCGTCTTCGCGTCGACGAACGCCGTCGCGCTGCGCATCCCGAAGGCGAAGTCCGCGATGGCGTGGCTCGACCGCGGGCGCGCGCTCGGCGGCGAGGGGCTCGGCGCCTCGGTCGCGGTGCGGGCGATGCGCGTGCCGCGCGCGGAGATCTCGGTGCGGCGCGTGCTGCCGGCGAACATCGTCCACGCGCTGCGCGACTGCTGGGGCGACGAGTGGGGCGGCAATGCGGACGACTGGTGCGAGGCGCCGCGCACGCGCGTCGCGGAGTCGTTCGCGCCGGACGCGGGCGGCGTCGCGACGAATCTCGTCGCGCTCGACGACTTCGCCGCGCCGGACGAGGGCGGACGCCTCGGCGACGGCCTCTGGCTCGCCAGCGTCCGCGGTCTCGACGAGACGAACGCGAAGCCCCCTCGCGCGATGCCGCGCATCTCCCGGATGGTCGCTCGCTCCGACGTGGCGCTCACGGTTCGCCGCCTCGACCGCTCGGTCCTGGTCTGGACGACGCGCATCTCGACGGGCGCGCCGGTCACGAACGCCGCGGTCCGCCTCTTCGCCCGGAACGGCGCCGAGGTCGGCGCCGCCGTCGCGACGGACGGGCGCGGCGTCGCGCGACTTCCGCTCGACGAAAAGGATCCGGCCCCCTGTCTCGCGCTTGCGGAGACGGCGGGCGGAGCCTACGCGTTCCTCGAGCTCGACGGCTCCAACTACCTCGACGACCTGCCGGAGCATCCGGCGGAGCGCTTCCCGAAGGAGGACGCGGAGCTCGACGGCTGGATCGGCAGCGACCGCGGCATCTACCGCCACGGCGACAAGGTCTTCCTCGAGGCCCTCGTGCGCGACGCGACCGGGCGCGCGCCGGAGCCGCGCCCCGTCGCGATCGAGATCGAGCGCGGCGACGGCACGGTCGTGAAGCGCTGGAACCTCGTCACGGACGCGCGCGGCCGCGCCGCGCCGCCGGAGGGCTTCTTCGAAATTCCGGACTCGCAGCCGTCCGGCACCTGGCGCGCGCGCCTGCTGATGCCGGGCGCGGACGGGCGCGAGCTTGCGTCGCGCGCGCTGCGCGTCGAGGCCTTCGTCCCGCCGAAGATCCGGGTCGCGGTCGAGGGCGCGCCCGCGGCGCTCGCCGGCGCTGGCGCGGCGCTCGCGCCGACGGTCCGCGCGGACTACTTCTTCGGCTCGCCCGCGTCGGGCCTGCGCGCGGAGATGTTCGCCTACGCGATCCCGGCGCCGTTCGAGCCGAAGGGCTGGGACGGCTGGCGCTTCGGCGCGCCGTCGCGCTCCGCCGACGAGATCCGCGGCCCCGGGATGGGCGGGACGACGGACGAGAAGGGCGCCTTCTCGCACGCGGTTGAGCTGCCGAGCCTCCCGCGCCCGCCGGCGGCGGCGATGCGACTGCGCGTGCAGGGCACGGTCTTCGAGCTCGGCGGCCGCGCGGTGACGGCGGAGGCCGGCCTCGCGTGGCACGTGTATCCGTTCTACGTCGGCGTCGAGGAGCCGGAGCGCGTCGCGCCCGGCGAGGACCTCGCGCTCGCCGTGCGCCTCGCGGCGCCGGACGGCGCGGTGACGAACGCCGCCGCCGCCGTGCGCGTGTCGCTCGTCGCCGTGCGCGACGACTGGCTCTGGGAGCGGCGCGACGGCGACTGGTCCTGGCGCCGCCACCGCGTCGAGGAGAAGGTCGGCGAGGGCGAGTTCGCCGTCGCGGACGGCGAGGCGCGCCCCCTCTTCCGTCTGCCGCCCGGCGAGCGCGCCTACCTGCTCCGCGTCGAGCCCGCGGGCGAATGGCCCGAGGGCGCGCCGCCGCGCCCGCTCACCGAGATGGAGTTCACGACCTGGGGCGGCGCGCGCACCGCGCAGGCCGGTCCGCAGCGCCTCACGCTGAAGGCCGACCGCGAGCGCTACCGGCCGGGCGACACCGCGCGCCTCGCGCTGCGCGCGCCGTTCGACGGCCTCGCGCTCGTCACGTTCCAGCAGCGCGACGTCCTCCGCGCGGAGCTCGTCGCCGTCACGAACGGCGCCGCCGAGATCGCGTGGACCGTCGAGGCAGCCGAGGCGCCGTCGCTCGACGTGGCGGCGTCCCTCGTCCGCCCCGCCGCGCCCGGCGGGGAGTGGCCCGAGCACCGCGCCTACGGCGCCGCGACGGTCGCCGTCGAGGACACGGCGCACCGTCTCGCGCCCTCGCTCTCGCCGCCCGTCGCGGAGCCGCTCCCGGGCGGCGG
>CACWKU010000011.1 GCA_902761575.1 uncultured bacterium | reverse complement strand
TGCGGCTCGTCGCGGCCGACGGCACCGAGCTCTGGTCCCGCGCGCTCCCGGCGGAGGGCCTCGAGTTCGACGCCTCGCCGACCGCGCGCCTCGAGATCGGCCGCCCCGGCGGCGCGCCGCCGCGCGTGCTGCCGCTTGCGGCCGCCAACCGCCGCGTGCGCGACCTGATGGACTACCTCGGCCGCGGCCGGTTCCTGCGCGACTTCCCGGGGCGCGAGCCGGGGCAGGTCCCCGTCGCAGCCTTCCGCCTCGACGAGTTCCGCGACGCGCTCGGCACGCTCGAGCTCGACGCCTAGAGCGGCTTCCGGACGGGGACGCCCATCGCGGCGAGCTCGTCCTTGATGCGGCCGATCGTGTATTCGCCGGTGTGGAGCATGCCGGCGACGATCGCCGCGTCGGCGTGCGCCTCGACGAAGGCGTCGCGCAGGTGCTCGGAGCATCCCGCGCCGCCGGAGGCGACGACGGGAACGCCGACCGCGTCGGCGATCAGCCGCGTGATCGTGAGCTCGAAGCCCGCGCGCGTGCCGTCGGCGTCGACGGAGTTCACCACGATCTCGCCCGCGCCGAGGCCCTCGGCGCGCTTCGCCCACTCCACGGCGTCCATCCCGGTGCGGTTGCGGAAGCCGCGCGTCGTGATCTCGTAGCCGGAGGGGCAGCGCGCGAGGTCGTCGGTGCGGACGGGGTCCATCCCGAGCACGACGCACTGCGCGCCGAACGCCCTCGCGCCCTCGGCGATCACCTCGGGGCGGGCGACGGCGAGCGAGTTGACGCTCACCTTCTCGGCGCCCGCGAGGAGGATTCTCTCCATGTCGGCGACGGACGAGACGCCGCCGCCGACGGCGAACGGGATGCGGACCGCGCGCGCGACGCGCGCGACCATCTCGAGGTCCGTCGGGCGGCGCTCGTGCGACGCGGTGATGTCGTAGACGACGAGCTCGTCGCAGCCCTCGTCGTAGTAGCGCGCCGCGAGCTCGACCGGGTCGCCGAGGTCGACGTTGTTCTGGAACCTCACGCCCTTCGTGACCCGGTTGCGGATCACGTCGAGGCACGGGATGATGCGCCGCGTAAGCATGGTGTGAAGGGGGGCTACTCGTCGAAGCCGAAGCCGCCGCCGCCGGAGTCGCCGCCGCCCTCCTCGCCCGCGGGCGCCTCGCCGAACTCCGCGGCGAGCGGCGGGATGAGGCGGCCGGCGTCGGAGCGCAGCGCGCCGCGCAGCTGCAGCGCCTGGAGCGCGAGCTTCTTCGCGCGCTGCATGCTGTTGAAGTCCCCCTTGCCGTGCATGTAGAAGAACACGGCGGCGTTGAAGAGCTGCGTGCCCTTGGCGATGTTGTCGAGCGCGGGGCGGTCGGGGGCGCGGTTCTCCAGCACGCCCCAGCTGAGGCGGATCCAGTCGCCGAGCGTGAGCGCGGAGATCTTGACGTCCTGCTGCTGGCTGACGAGGAGGCGCTTGCCGTCGGCGGAGATGCCGCGAACGTCCTTGCCCCGATAGGCCTTCTTGACGTCGCCGTATCGCTTGATGTCGGAGAGAAGGAACATCCGGTACTCCTTGAGGCACTCGGCGCGGCGGATGGCCCAGTTGAGCTCCTCCAGCGCGGCGGGGCTCGTGAGCTCCTTCTCCATGCGGTGCATCTTGTCCTGGTAGCCGGCGTAGTCGAACGCGTCGATGAGCGGCTGGTGGCTGCGGGCGACCTCCTGGACGCGGGCGATCTCCTCGGCCTCGACGCCGGCGAGGCGCTCCTTCTCCTCCTGCTCGGCGATCTCGCGCTGGCGCTGCGCCTCGGCCTCCTCCGCCTCGCGCTTCTCGCGCTCGCGCTGGTTGATGAACTTCTTGGCCTGCTTCTTCACGGCGGCGATGCCCTGGATCATCGCCTGCGCCTGGCGGTTGGCCTGGTTGTAGCACTCCTTGGCCTCCTGCAGGCGCTGCTGGCGCTCCGCGAGGACGCGCTGGCGCTCGCCCAGCGCCGCCTCGTAGGACTCGAGCGGCGACTCGGGCGGGACGGGCGCGAACGACACGCCCTCGACAACCTTGTCGCAGAGCCAGTAGCAGTCGCGCGCCTGGACCTGGAGCTCGCGGACCGGATTCACGACGCGCTCCTCGACGACGGCGTCCAGCTCGTGTCCGCCGGCGCGGCCGACCGTCCCCGACATCGCGGGGCCGGCGTCCACGGCGGGCGCGGGCTCGTCGGGCTTCGGCGCCGGCGGCGCGATGCCCTCGTCCTCGAGGTCGACGCCGAGCTCGGCGAGCTTGGCGCGCGCGAACTCGTCCGCCGTCATGTCGTTCTGCTTCGCCTGCTGCATGATGAGGTCGGCCGGAATCGGGTAGCCCTGGATCTCGGAGAGCTTCTTGACGAGCATGTCGACGGGCGAGGTGCGCTTCTTCGGCTTGGGCGCCTCCTCGGGCGGCGGCTCGGGCTTGGCGGCCTCGGCGGCGGGCTTCTTCTCCGCGTCCGCGGCGGGCGCGGCGTCCCCGCCCGCGGCGCCTTCGCCGGCCTCGGCGGCCGGGGCCTCCTCGACCGGGCTTTCCTCGACGCGCGGCGGCGGCGTGAAGTCCGGCCAGGCGAACCGCCCGCCGGTCGCCTTGCCGTAGACGTCATCCACCTCCGGCAGGCGCGCGTTCACGTCGTCCACGAGCTTGTTCATCCGGTCGGCGAGCTTCGCGGCCTCGGCCTCGAGCTCGGAGGGATGCTCCTCGTCGCTCACGACGCCGGGCAGCTTCGCGGCGACGGCGTTCATCTCGTCGACGCACCGCGCGATCGCGGCGCGGAGCATCTTCTTGTCGTGCATCACCTTCCAGACGATGCCGCCGACTCCGCAGACGATGACGCCGAAGACGACGCAGAGCGTGATCAGCAGGCCCTTGCCCTTCTTCTTCGGCTTGCCGTCCTCGCCGAGCGGCTGCCCGTCCGCCCCGGGCGCGGAGGAGACGATCCTTCCGCCGCCCTTGCCCTTGAGGACGACGTGCGAGGCGCCCGTCGCGGCGCCGGCCTCGGCCGCGGCGGACATGTGGCCCTTGGAGAGGACGAACTTCTTCTTGCCGGAGCCGGAGGCGGCCTCGGCGGCGCCGGTCGGCGCGACGGCCTCGGGCTTGAAGGCGCCGGTGCCGGTGAGCTTCGCGCGGATCGTCGCGGAGGCGCCCTTCGGGCCCTGCTTGCGGATGTCCTTGACGGTCGAGAGGTACTTCTCGATGTCGCCGATGACGGACTTGTAGTTCGGATACCGCATGAAGAGGTCGTTGTACATCATGCGCGTCACGATGCGCGAGACCTCGGGCTCCACGTCGGGTCGGATCTTCTCCACCGGCGGCGGCGGCCCCTTGAAGCGGGCCTTGATGACGGCGACCGGATCCTCGCCGTCGTAGGGAGGCTGGCCGGTGATCGCGTGGTAGAGCGTCGCGCCGAGGCTGTAGATGTCGCTCCGCGCGCTGTTCATCTTCTTCTGGACCTTCTCGGGGGCGATGTAGTAGGGCGTGCCCCAGAGCTCCTCCATCTGCCCCTGCGAAGCGCGGCTCGCGATGCCGAAGTCCACGAGCTTCGCGTTCATGTTCTCGTCGAAGAGGATGTTGTCCGGCTTCACGTCGCCGTGGAAGAGTCCGACCTTCTCGGCCGCCTCGAGGCCCTCGGCGATCTCCATTCCCACGCGCAGCACGAAGGCCGGGTCGAGGGGCACCTTGTCGGCGATGAACGTCCCGAGGTCGCCGCCCGGAACGAGCTCCATCTCGAGGTACGGGTTGTCCCCCTCCTTGCCGAAGGAGTAGATCTGCGCCACGTGCGGGTGGTTGAGGCGCGCCGCGTTCTGCGCCTCGTTCTTGAACGTCTCGAACGCCTTCTCGTCGTCGCCCAGCGCCTTCTGCATCACCTTCACGGCGACCTTGCGCCCGAGCGCCTCGTCCTCGCCGAGGAAGGCGGTCCCCATGCCGCCCGATCCGAGGCGCCGCAGGAGCGTGAAGTGCGAGAACTTCGCCGGCACGCGCGCCTCCGCGTGGCATCCGGGGCACTCGATCTTGGAGAACGCCGCGAGCCCGCGGACGTCGATCTGCGCCCCGCAGGCGGGGCACTTCATCTCCTCGAGGGTCTCCATCGAGATCTGGTTTTCGGGGGCGGGGGCGTTTTCGGAGGGATCGCTCATGGCGGGGGTGCGTCCTGGGAATCGGAGGTCGGGCGGAGCCTCGCGCGAGGGGCCGCGCGCGCGACGCGCGGCGGCTTGACACGGGGGGCCCGGTTCGGGCAGAATCCGGGGCCGCCAGGGGGCCGGAAGGCTTTCCGGCGTCTCCGAAATTCGAAAGGTGCATTATATGCATTCCGTGCTTCTCCGTCTAGGGGAATTTCAGCTCCACTCCTACGGTCTCTGCCTGGCGCTCGGCATTCTCTGCGCCTACGGGGTCCTCGTCCGCCTCGGCCGCTCGCGCGGCTTCTCCTCCGACCGCCTCGCCAACCTCCTCGCACTGCTCGTCGTCTGCGGCCTCGCGGGCGCGCGGACGTTCTTCGTCGCCGAGCACTGGGCCGACTACCGCGCAGACCCCGCCTCCGCACTGCGCATCTGGGAGGGCGGGCTCATGTTCTACGGCAGCATCGTCTTCGGCGCCGCGGCGCTCGTCCTCCACTGCCGCGCCACGCGCACGCCCGTGCTCCCCCTCCTCGACCTCTTCGCCGTCGCCGTCCCGGTCGGCCAGGCCTTCGGCCGCGTCGGCTGCCTCCTCAACGGCTGCTGCTACGGACGCCCGTCGGACTCCTGCCTCGCCGTGACCTACCCGCGCTGGTCGATCCCGTGCATCGAGCAGATCCGCGCCGGGCTCCTCCCCGAGGACGCCGCGCGCTCGCTCCCCGTCCTCCCCTCGCAGCTCTTCGAGGCCGCCGGGTGCGTCCTGCTCTTCCTCGCCCTGCTCTGGCTCTACCGCCGCCTGAACCCGCCCGCCGCCGTCTCGCGCACACGCGCCGGCCTCGTTCTCGCCGCGTATCTCGCCGGCTACGGCGTCCTGCGCTTCCTCGTCGAGACGACGCGCGCCGACGAGCGCGCGCATCCCTTCGGCGGGCCCCTCACCATCTCCCAGACGATCAGCGTCGGCTGCCTCCTCCTCGCCGCCGCTCTCGTCGTCCTCGCCCTCCTCCGCGCGCGCGCCGCGGCGATTGCAACGGACGGGCCTTCCCGGTAGAATACCGACGCATGATCCGCCCCCTTCCCGCGCTTCTCGCCGCGCTCGCCCTCGCCGGGTGCCCGCGTCCCGCGGCGCCCGCGCCGTCCCGCCCCTCTTCTCCGCCCCCGATGCCCCCCGCCCCGCCAGCCGCCGAAGCGCCCGCCGAACCCGCGCCGCCCCTGCCGCCGCCGCGTCCCGCATTCTTCGTCCCCGATGCCGAGATCGCCTCGCTCTTCGCAGACGCCGTTGCGCGCGGGCTTCCCTCCGGCGGACTCCTGCTCGTCGTCGACACGGGGCGCCAGCGCGCGCTGCTCGCCTCGCGCCGCGGCGGCCTGCGCGAATTCCCCGTCTCCACCTCCGCCGTCGGAACCGGCTCCGCGCCCGGCTCGAACCGCACGCCGCTCGGCTGGCACCGCGCCGCCGAGCGCTTCGGCGCCGGCGCCGCGCCCGGGACGATGTTCGTCTCGCGCCGCCCGAACGGACGCGTCCTGCCCGAGTCGGCCTGGAGCGCCCCCGACCCGGCCGAGGACGCCGTCCTCACCCGCGTCATCTGGCTCGAGGGTCTCGAGCCCGGCGTCAACAAGGGCCCGGGCGCCGACAGCCACGAGCGCTGCATCTACCTGCACGGCACCAACCAGGAGCAGAAGCTCGGCACCCCCGCCTCCCACGGCTGCATCCGCTTCTCCAACGCCGACATCGTCCGTCTCTTCGACTTCGCCGACGGCGCCGACCTCTACTGCCTCGTCCGCTGACCCGCCTCCCTCACTCGTCACTCGTCACTCGTCACTCGTCACTCATGAAACTATTCCCCTTCTCCGCCCTCCGCCCCGCGACCCCCGAGCTCGCCGCGCAGATCGCCTCGCTCCCCTACGACGTCGTCGACACCGACGAGGCCCGCGCCCTCGCCGCCGGCAACCCGCTCTCCTTCCTCCACGTCGTCCGCTCGGAGATCGACCTGCCGGACGGCACCGACCCGCACTCCGCCCCCGTCTACGCGCAGGCGAGGAAGGCTCTCGAATCCCTCGTCGCGGACGGACGGCTCGTCCGCGAGGAGAAGCCCGCGCTCTACCTCTACCGCCAGACGATGGACGGCGCGTCGCAGACCGCCGTCGTCGCGTGCTGCTCGATCGACGACTACGCCTCGGGGAGGATCCTCCGCCACGAGAAGACGCGCAAGGACAAGGAGGACGACCGCACGCGCCACATCCTCGAGACGCGCGCCCACACCGGCCAGGTCTTCCTCTGCTACGAGGACCTTGCCGCGATCGACGCCCTCGTCGAGGCCGAGGCCGCGCAGCCCCCGCTCTGCGACTTCGTCGCGGCGGACGGCGTCGGCCACGCCGTCTGGCGCGTGCGCGACCCCGCCCCGCTCCTCGCCGCCTTCGAGGCCGTCCCGCGCGCCTTCATCGCCGACGGCCACCACCGCTCCGCCGCCTCCTTCCGCGCCGGGACCGAGCTGCGCGCCGCGGAGGGCCCGGACGCCGAGTCCGGCCGCTTCATGGCCTGCCTCTTCCCCGCCTCGCAGCTGCGCATCCTGCCCTACAACCGCTGCGTGCGCGACCTGAACGGCCTCTCGCCCCGCGACCTGCTGAAGGCCGCCCTCGCGCGCGGCCTCTCCGCCGCGTCGATCCCGTTCCCCGACATCGCGCTCCCGTCGCACTCCTGCGCGATGCGCCTCCCCGACGGCTGGTACCGGCTCACGTGGCCGCTCACGGACGCGCAGGCCGCGGACCCCGTCGCGCGCCTCGACGTCGCCCGCCTCCAGGAGGACTTCCTCGCCCCCGTCCTCGGCATCGGCGACCCGCGCACCGACCCGCGCATCTACTTCGTCGGCGGCATCCGCGGCACCGCCGAGCTCGAGCGCGACGTCGACTCCGGCAAGGCCGCCGTCGCCTTCGCCATGCAGCCCACCGCGATCGGCCAGGTGATGTCCGTCGCCGCCGCGGGACAGATGATGCCGCCCAAGTCGACCTGGTTCGAGCCCAAGCTCCGTTCCGGCCTCCTCGTCCACGCGTTCTAGAGCGGTTTCACTTTTTCTGTAGCCACGGAACGACACAGAACTTCACGGAACTTCCGTGTTGTTCCGTGTTGTTCTGTGGCTACGGTTTTTCGAGAATCGCTCTAGTCCGGCTCCGCGGAAGGGGAGGGCGGGGCAGGGGAGTCCTCGTCGACCTTCTCGAGCTCGGCCTTGTCGGCGAGGGACATATTGCCCTCGACGCGGCCGTCGTCCAGGTCGTTGGTATCCTTGCGGGCGGCGAGGTCGCGGAAGAGCTGCCGCAGTCCGAAGAAGCCGCCCACGCCGAACCACACCGTGGTGAAGCACGCCAGGATGCACGGGATGACGAAGAACTGGATGACGAAGTACCAGCACCACCACTTGACCGGCCACGGGTGGATGACGTTCCACACGACGACGCCCACGAAGGCCAGGACGAAGCCGTACACGAAGCTGTAGAGGAAGACGCCCCAGGCGATCGCCTTGTCGCCCCGCGTGTACTCCGGCGTGATGCCGATGAGGTTGGAGAACACCGTGCGCAGCGTCCACTTCTGCTTGATCTCGCGCTTCTCGCCGAGGCCGTACTTGCCGCGGTGCAGCATGCGGTCGAGGTTGAACGGCTTGCGGCACGTGAGCCGCGAGACGCCGAGGTACAGGATGACGCAGAGCACCGAGAGGAAGAAGTTGAACTCGATGGCGTTCACCGGGCACTTCACGGCGTCCATCTGCCAGTGGATGTACGGCTCGAAGGGCGACGAGAGCCACCGCAGGGCGCGGTCGAAGGACTCGACGAGGCCCGCCTTGGCGATGGCCGGGTACACCGTCTCGGCCCACTTGAGCTGGACGAAGACGTAGGAGACGCTCAGCGAGACGCTCGTGACGAGCGCGGTCCACGCGCCGGCCGTCGTGCCGACGCGCGTGTAGAGCCCGAAGGTCATGATCGCGCCGGCGCCGCCCTCCCACATCGCGCAGACGAGCACCACGAACATGTTGTAGTAGTCCATCTGCTTCATCCAGTAGGAGCCGGCGAGGAAGAAGACGCCGATGCAGATGGAGACGATGCGGATCATCCACAGGTGCCCGCGCGGGGTGAAGGGCTTCTTGCGGAGCGGCAGCACGACGTCCTGCGCGAGCGTGAGCGCGGCGCTGTAGATGCGCGTGTCGTCCGTGGAGAGCATCGCCAGGAAGAGCAGCAGCGCGAAGAGCCCGAAGAGGCCCGGCGGCAGCAGCGCCCGCATCGTGACGGAGAGGTTCTGCTGGTAGTAGAGCGTGCGGCACCGCTGGAAGGCGTCGTTGGCCTTGCCCTCGGCGTCGATGAGGGCCTTCTCGCGGGCTTCGCCGACGACGCCCGCGGCGTCGAGCTCGGCGGTCTTCCGGTCGCGCGCGTCGTCCTTCAGCGCGCCGTGGATGACGTCGAGGAACGCGGTGTCGAGGTTCCGGTCCTGCGAGAGCGGCGGATCGACCCCGATCTCGTGCACTTGCGCCGGGACGTCCGCGACGGCGGCCTTGACGACCTCGCGCAGGTGCGGATCCGCGTTGGACGGATCGTCCGACGTGTTCTTGAACACGGCGTCGGCCACGCGGACGGCGAGGTCCTTGCGCACGTCGTTGGCCTCGGACGCAAAGTTCTTGTGGTTCAGGAAGGCGATGAGCGCCGCGGCGATCAGCACGTAGAACACGTTGATGATCGCGTTGCGCCAGTTGCCGAGCAGGCCCGCCATCTTCTGCTCCTGCGGGCTCTTCGCGGCGGAGGAATAGCCCGCGCCGATCCAGTTGGCGCGGTTCATCACCGTCCCGTAGACCGCCACGATCACGACCGTGAAGAGGTTGAAGTCCCGCAGCTTCGAGATGTCGTAGGGGTTGATGAAGCTCTCACCCGCCACGCGGTCGGCCATCACCGGCATGATCTCGCCGCCCACCGAGAACTTCCAGAAGAGGAACACCACGAAGCAGGCGATTGCCGGGTAGAGGATCATGCCCTGGATCGTGTCCGTGATCACGAGCGCGAGCGTCCCGCCGAAGCAGATGAGCGAGATCGCGAGCGTGAGGAAGAGGATCATGAGGGACACGTACGTCGAGAGCTCGAGGCCGAGGACGTGGTACGTCTGCGGCAGGTCGAGCATCTGGATGAAGAAGCGCGCCGCGATGGCGGGCATGATCATGTTGGCGAGCATCTCCGCGAGCGAGCGGAGCCCCGCCGCGACGATGCGGAAGCGCCGGCTGTAGCGCATCTCCAGGAACTGCCCGAGGCTCATCGCGCGCGTCTCCCGGAAGCGGTAGGCGATGTACCCCGTGAGCCCCAGCACGATCCACAGCGGCGCGAGGACGGAGCTCCAGAAGCCGACCGAGAAGCCCGTCTTGTACCGCATCTCGATGTAGCCGACGAGCCCGATGATCGAGAGCGAGTTGGCCACGTCGCCCATCGAGATCACGTACCGCCCGCACAGGCGCCCGGCCGACAGGAAGTCGGACACGCCGCGCACGTAGCGCCGGGTGTAGAACCCCATGTACATCACGAAGCACACGGGGAGGATCAGGATCAGCCAGTCGTACCAGGTCATGGGAGGGGACTCGTTTCGATGGTTGGACGGGGTTGGTGTTTGGCGCGCATTCTAGCAGACGCCGGACCGCGCCGGAACTACCCGAAAGTGTAGGGCCCCGCGGGTCGCGGCCTCGCTATTCCGAGACCTTGAGCTCCCAGGACGGCGGCAGGTCGGCCGCGACGGCGACGCCCTCCGGCCAGTCGTTCTCCCGGTCGACGATCGCGATCTTCTTGGGCGAGGGGTTTCCGTCCTTCGCGTGGGTCAGAACCGTCCCCGCCTCGCTCTCCCACTTCGTCCGGCGGAACAGGACCGACCCCGGCTTCCTGTCGGGGTTCGTCTCGGGATCCGCGTTCGGTGGAAGCGCGATCCGGCGCAGGTCCTTGACGTCCACGAGGGCCTGCTTCCCCGAGACCGTGCAGCCGTCGAAGCCGATCCTGCCGACGGTGTAGACCCCCAGGCGCAGGAACGGCGCGTCGTCCTTCGTCCGGATCGTGCAGTCCTTGAACAGGAGGCCGGAGGGAGGCTCCCACCAGTTGCCCTGCAGGTCCGTGCCCTCGAAGGTGCAGCCGCCGAACCGGAGGGACGCCTCGCGGAGCCCGAAGATCGAGCAGTCGGCGAAGTCGCAGTCCTTCGCCGTGAAGCGGCCGCCGTAGAACCCGCCCAGCTTCGTGCCGCGGAAGTGGCAGCGCTCCCAGTCGTTCGTCAGGCGGAAGCGGTTGAAGTCGCAGTCCTTCACGGTGACCTCGTACCAGCGCCCGCCGGGGAACGGCTGGTAGCTGCTGGTGTCGGTGCAGTTCTCGAACGAGCAGGCGTAGGCGTTGGCGATGCCGACCCCCATGTTTCGGAAGCGGCAGTTCACGACGCGCCCGGCCGGGCCGACGTCGAGCGCGAAGGGGGCCTCCCCGCCGTCGAGGTCGAGGCCCGCGAGGACGTAGTCCCAGCCGTCGGAGCGCTTGTCGTTCACGCCGAGGTGGACGGCCTTCGCGTACTCGTTGCCGTCGAAGCGCCCGTAGCCCGAGCGCAGGCGGGAGTCGCAGCGGTAGGTGGCGGAGCCGACGCGGTTCCCGCGGACGCACGGCGAGTGCGTGCGGCCCCAGAAGTAGATGTCGCCGTCGTTCTCTTCGAGGACGAAGTTGTGGCCCGCGCACGTGAGGATCGAGTTGTTGCGGGGGTTGTCGCGGAAGACGTTCCGCAGGAAGTAGACGTCCTGCATCTGGTCCCAGCCGTCCTCCGCGTCGAACGCGCAGCACGCCGCGCTCTCGCCGGACGTCGTGAAGAAGTTCCCCTCGAAGAGCATGTTCTTCATCGCGGACGCCGCGTAGCCGACGCACCGGCAGCGCTCGAACGAGCAGTCCTTTACCGCGCAGTTGACGGGCAGCCGGAAGGCCGTGGCCGCGAGGCCGGACTCGTTCGCCGCCTCCGCGCTCTCGTCCTCGACCGACACGCGGAGGAACGCCGCGCCCTCCGGGATCCACATCTCGCGGTACTGCCACGCCGTCTCGGCCGAGAGGAACCGCTTCTCCGCGTCGTACCACGCGACCGTCATCTGCCAGGAGCGCGTGGCGCGGCCCTGGTAGCCGAGGAACTTCGAGATCTGCAGGCGGCCGCGGCCCTTCTCGAGGATCGGCTTGAGGTCCTTGTAGTCCGTCGTGAAGCGGTATTCGTCCGACGCGTCGACCTCGCCCGTCCTCGGGTCGAGCCCGCCCGGCGCGAACGCGGGGAGCCGCTCGAAGAAGAACGAGAGCCAGCCCTTGTCGTCCTTGGCGATGCCGTTCTGGCCGCCGTAGCCCGTGATCTCGGCGACCTTCACGCCCTCGACGGAGCAGTACCACGTGTCGCCGGCCAGGAAGAAGCCCGTCGGCCACTCGGAGTTGTTCGGCGAGCCCGCGTAGTCGTGCTCCCAGTAGTCGCCCTCCAGGGTGCCGCCGACGAGATGCGCGTCCGTCGCGCTCGCGAAGCGCACCAGCGTCGAGCTCGAGCCCGTGAAGCCGTTCTGCTTGAGGATGGCCTCGCCGAGGTCGAGCGTCAGGCCGCTCGGCACCTCGACGGCGTTCGTCCAGGAGAGGCGGTACGTCCCCGGGAGCATCACGAACCGGCGGAAGCCGGCCGCCGCCTTCTCGTCGACGAGCTTCTGGAGCCCCAGCGCCGTCTTCACGGCGTCCGCCTCGACCGCCGACTTGTCGTACCCTTCGTCGTAGACGACCTTCGCCTTCTTGAAGGCCTGCCAGGGCAGCTTGCCGGTCTCGGGATCCAGCGGCACCGTGACGACGTAGCCCGGCACGCCCGCGCGCTTCTCCTTCACGACCGTCGACGTGCCGTTCGTCGCCACGTGGACGACCCGCTCGAGGTCGCCGTCGTTGCGGATGCCGTACGCCGCGAGGTCCGCCTCGGTCATCCGGTAGACCTTGTCCGCGGGAATCTCGAGGTCGGCGGGATCCACCACGCGGAAGTCGTGGATGACGCGGTGCGACTCGCGGCCCTTCGCGTCGACCGCCCAGACGCGCATCTCGTACTCGCCCGCGGGGAGCTTGCCGAGGTCGAACTCGGCGTCGCCGCTCGGGAGGTCCGAGAGCGTCAGGACATTCGACGCGCCGCCCTTCGGACGATACTCGAGAAACGCGGTGAAGCGGTGCGAGTCGTCCAGAAACCGGATTTTCGAGGAATCGAAGTCCGTCACGAAGAAGCCGACCTTCACGGCGTCGCCCGTCGTGACGGTCGGCTTCACGTAGTAGGTCGAGACGTACGGGTACCTCAGCGCCTCGGGCGGCTGGTAGCTTCCGTCCTCGGGCATCTGGTCCTTCAGGACCGAGGGATCCGTGAGATAGCCGGGCAGGACGGGCGCGGCGCCGGCGAGCTGCGCGGCGGCGACGGCGGAGAGGAGGAGTGTGCGTTTCATGCGTGCCATTTTACTCGTTCGTCCGTCGCCGGGCAATGGTACGAACGGATAGTCCGTCGCTCCGGCATTGGGGAACATTCTACGCCACCCCCCCTTGCCGTTGGAACCCTCCAACTGGAGGGAGCGTTCGAGCCTTCATCGGCCGTCCTCGCGGCTTGGGGAGGCGCAGAACTTCCGGAAGACCGCGAAGACGGCGGGGTCGGCGACGACCGAATCGATCTCGTGGACGGCGAGGTACTCGGCGCCGGACTCCAGCACCGCGCGAAGCTCGCGGTCGAGGTCCTCGGGCGTCTTCCCGAAATCGGGGTCGATGCCGTTCGCCCACGGTCCGTAGGCGACGAACGGCACGCCGTGGGCGAACGGCCAGCGTTCGCTCTGGCCGCGGACGACCGTCTCGGCGTATCGGCGGACCTTCTCCGCCGGCCAGCGGAAATACCAGGCGCAGGTCTGCGCGCAATAGTCGAGCTTCAGCCGGCTGCCGTACAGCGGATCCGGCAGGAACACGGGGAAGAGGTGCGCATAGACGACGACGGACGGATCGTAGGCCTTCACGGCGTCGTAGAGCGCGGCGTAGTACGCGACGATCTGCTCCTCGAAGAACCGGTCGCGGTTATCCTCGGTGTCGGCGAGCCCCTCCCGCTCCAGCCACGCCTCCAGCAGACGCAGGCAGTCGGGATGGCGGCAACCTCGGTAGTTGGCGTAGCCGATGTAGTCGAGGCACACCGCCTTCGCCTCCGGATTCGCCTTGAGCCGTTCCACGAGCCCGGCGGCCCCTTTCGCGCAGGCGTTCGTCCCGACGAAGCAGCCGATGCTCTCGACGTAGACCTCCGCGTTCCCGGGTTCGGGTTCGCCGCCGAGACGGTAGTGCCGCGTCCGCCAGAGGTCGGTCCGCCCCCGGTCGCCCGCATCGCCCTTCGCCTCGGACGGGACGAACCGGCCCTGCAGCTCGGCCTGGAGCCGCGCCTCTTCGGGCGAAAGCGCCTGGATGTGCGAATCGCAGAACGGACCGAACGCGACGTAGGGCACGATGCCGAACCGCTTCGCCCGTTCGATCTTCTCCGGGTCCGGACGGTTCCCGGCATCGCAGCAGTTCGCGGCGAAGACGTTCAGTTCCGCGAGCTTCGCCGCGTGTTCGTCGTCGCCGATGTCGGTGAACGCGAACACCTTCCGGAACCGCGGCTCCCCGACCGAAGGCGCGTCCGCCGCGGCCGTCGCGCAGACGGCGGCGACGACGGAGACCGTCGCCAGGAGTCTCGGAACGGGCGTCATTTCGCGGATTGTCCGTCCGCGCGGCGCAGCAGGTAGTCGGCGCGCAGGCGCTGGACCTCGAACTTGAAGTCGTGCCAGGCGGGAAGCGCGGTCGCCGCGAGTTCGTCGACCGTCGCGTCGTCCATGTCCGCCGAGACCCGCACCGCCGCCGCGTCCAGCTTTTCCACGAGCGGCGCGAGGACGCTCTCGTAGAACGCGGGGTCGCCGACCTCGGCGTTGCGCCAGATGCCGCACGCGCCCGTCGGGCCCTTCTCGGCCTCGTAGGACCTGCGCGCGGCGGCGAGGACGGGATGCAGGATGCGGCGGCGCTCGGCGTCCGTGAGCGCGAAGGCGAGGCGCCCCCACGAGGAGCGTCCGTGGATCGTCCTGAGCCCGTTCCACGAGCAGCTCCCCTTGCGTCCCCAGAACATCGGCTCGAAGTCCCAGACCGAATCCGACGTCGGGACGCGCGTCGCCCAGGTCGTCCACGGGAACGCCCAGTAGAGGATGACGGACTCCGCCGTGCAGGCGACTTCCTCGCGGCAGTTCGCGCGGTCCGCCGGGTCGATCTCGCGGTGGCCCGGCTGGCTGTAGACGGGGTTGTAGATCGCGAGCCCGCCCGGCTGGAAGGAATGCAGGATGCCGTGGTAGGGCGTGTTCGCCCCCGGGGCGAGATAGCCCTCGAGGGAGCCCGCCGAGGCGAGCCCCAGGGCGATCTCGGGCGCCTTCTCGTCGAAGACCTCGAGCCGGAAGTGCAGCCCCCACTCGTCCGCCATCGCCTGCCATTCGGGGACGCGGGCGTAGCCCGACGTCGCGCCGGCGTCCACCGCGCCGCGCTGCGTCGCGACGTCCGTCCAGAGGCACGAGGCGTCGCCGCCGTAGGCGCGGTCGAGCTTCTCCCTGCCGGGCTTCGCGGCGGCCGCGGCGGCGTCCCAGCTCCCGAGGCCGAGGACGGGCACGGGGCTGAAACGGACGACGTAGGTCTTGTCGGGCTTCGGCGTGAAGACGGTGTCGAGATAGGCCGCGACGCCGCGGACCTTCGCCTCGTCGTTCGCGCACATCGCGAACGAGCCGAGCCGCTCGAGGCGGTCCTTGCGCTCCTTCGGGTCGAGCCCCTCGCCGAACGCCTTGTCCGCCTCCGCGAGCGCCGCCGCGACGGCCGCCTCGTCCTTCGCGCCGCAGACGGCCTTCGCGAGGCGGAGCAGGTAGACGTCCGCCGGCTTGTACGCGCAGCGCGCGTCGCCCTTCGCGGCCGTGGCGAGGCCGCGGTCGCAGAACGCGGCGACCGTCTCCGCGTCGCCGGTCTCGAGCCAGGCCGGGATCGCGTACTGTACGACCTTGAAGGACCACAGGCGGTTCGTGCTGGCGCCGTCCGCCTCGAGCGCGAGCCCGTACTCGCGGCGCAGGCGCGCCCAGTTGGCGTCGTACGCGACGCGCAGCCCCGCGCCGTGGCTGAGCCACTCGTCCGCGGCCGCCGCCGCGCCCAGGACGCGCACCGCGTCCTCCGCGTGCCGGTCGGCGGCTTCGGCGGCGTTGTCCAGCAGGAACCTCCACACGTCGAGGAATCGCGCGCGGTCGTTCGCCGCCGCGGCATCCGCGAGCCCCTCCTCGGCGAGCGCAACGGCCTCCCGCGAACGCTCGGCGGAGCGCCCGAACAGCACCTTCGCGGCCTCGGTCTTGAAGCCGCCGCGCCGCAGGACGTCGATCTGCTCCTCGACGCGGTAGCGCTTGGCGTAGTAGTCCGCGAGCGCCTTCGGGTCGGCCGGCTCGGGCTCCTCCTCCGCAGGCGCGTAGGGCTTGCGCTCGACGCCGGGCCGCTTCGCGGCGGCGATCGTGAGGTCCGACTTGTCTCCCAGCGCGGCGCGCAGCCGCTCGATGAAGCCGACCATCTCGCCGCGGGCGGCGTTGAGGTCGCCCGTCTTCGCGTCGAAGCGGGCGAGCAGGACCTTCGCCTTGCCGGCGAGGTAGCGCACCTCGATGTCGCCGGACTTCTCCGCCTCGCGCGCGAGCGCCATCAGGAGCGTCGCGTAGCGGATGTCGTCCACGCCCTCGCGGAAGCCCTCCCACTGCAGCGTGTCGATCACGCCGTCCGCCGTGCCGTAAGCGTAGACCATCGGCTTGTAGGTCTCGGAGTCGTCGTTCCAGGGGCCGAGGTGGTGGGCGTAGTTGCAGAGGGCGGAATAGCCGCTGAGCCAGGCGCCGAGGCCGTTCTGGCGGCGGTTCAGCTCCGGGTCCTCCGCGCCGACGTGCTGGTCGGCGTACCACGCGCTGTAGGTCCCCGTGCCGATCCGGTTCCAGACGTTCGGCGCGGTCGGGTCGGTCGGCTTGCGGGAGGCGTTGTGCCAGTTCCAGCGGTAGCCGGCGAGGTCGAAGATGTGGTCGTGCGAGGCGATGATGAACTTCAGGCCCGCGGCCTGGTAGGCGTCGAAGATCGCCCGGTTGTCGGGGAAGAACGACGTCCCCGGCTCGTCGCCGTAGCCGCCGTAGACGTCGTGGTGGCCGTAGGTGCGGTCGTAGTAGTCGGCGATGCGCTCGGCGCGCGTGCGGGACGCCGCGGCGTCGCGCTCCCTCCAGACGAAGTCGACGCCGCCCACGAAGACGTCCGTCCGCATCCCGACCTTCTTCATGATGTCGATCGTGCGCTCGGCCTCGGCCGAGGCCGTTGCGCCCGGGATCCACTTCATGTCCTGGCCGTGCGCGACGCTGTCCGCGAGGATCGCCTCCATCTGCCGCCACATGAGCTCCTCGTCGCCGCCGTTGAGCGCGAGGATCTGTCCGCGGCTGATGTAGTCGTAGAAGCAGACGCGGAAGTCCATCCCGGGATCGGCGTAGGCCATCGGCTTCGGGAGCTCGAAGTCGAGGACCCGGATGGAGACGGGGACGGAGAACGACCCGAACCCGATCTCGCCGCGGTAGGTTCCGGCGGGCGTGCCGGGCGCGACGTGCGCCGTGAGGAAGAACTGCTTGCTGACGCCCTTCTCCAGCGCGACGGGCCGGATCGTCTTCGCGTCGGCGAAACCGGGGCGCATCGACGGAAAGGCGGTCGTCGGGACGAAATGGTCGTAGTAGCGCCCGTTCAGGAGCCGCGGCGGATTGAGCCACCACTCGGACGTCATCCCGTCCGGTCCCGTGACGCGGGCGTAGTTCGCCTCCTTCGCCGTGTCGACGCGGACGAGGTCCTCGTCGTGCAGGAGAAGCTCGGGGCAGAGCTTGAAGCCCGTGTCGGCGAAGTAGCTGAACCACCCGTTCTTGTTCTGGTACCAGACCTTGACGACCGTGAGGTCCAGCGCGTCCGCGGGGAAGACGTCGCCGTTCTCGTTCACGAACCGTCCGATGACGGGCTGCACCTTGCCGAGGTCCTCGTCGGCGCGGACGACGAACGAGCCGGGCTCGTATTCGCCGCGGGCGGCGACAATGCGGACCGTGCCGCCCGCCTCGCCGTCGGCCGGGATCGCGTCCGGCAGGCGCTGCACGCCGCTCATCGCCGGCACGGCCCACCAGGTCGCGCCGGCCCGGCACGGAAGCGCCGCGCCCATGGAAAGCGCCGCGGCGACCGCGGCGGAAAGGAAGATTGTCCGTTTCATGAGCATCATTCTACCATCCGGTTCCCTGCCGGGCAACGGTCCGAAAGGACAGATGCCCTTCACGATTTTGCGTTCGGCGCGTAGCTCGTCTCCGCGTCCCTGTCCACCCGGGAGCGGAAGGCCTCGTAGCCCTTCGACTCGCCGCCCGCGCGCTGCACGAAGAAGACGCGTGCCACGCCGCTCTCGCGATAGGCGCAGCCCCAGGTCGACCAGGCGCCGCCGTGCGACATCATCCGGCCGTCCTCCGACACCTGAGCGCCGAAGGAGTAGCGCTCGGCCACGCCCGCCGGCGTCTGCTTCTCGAACCAGAGCGCCACGGTTTCCGCCCGGAGGACGCGCCGTCCGTTCAGGCCGACGCCCCCGTTCGCGACCATGGCGAAGAACCGGACCATGTCCATCGGCGTCCCGAAGAGCCCGCCGCCGGCCTCGGGATAGCGGCCGTGCATGGTATACGGATACTGGAGCTGGTCGACCGTGGTCTCCTGCGCCGGATTGTCATCCGTCAGGACGTACCCTTTAGCCATCCGCGCGCATTGCTCCTCGCTCGGATGGAACGTGGCGTCGCGCATGTCCAGCGGATCGAGGACGCGCTCCTTCAGCAGAATCTCCCACGGCTGTCCCGCCACGACCTCGACGCACGCCGCCGCGATGTCGATCCCCCAGTTCGAATACAGGTACTTCTCGCCGGGCGCCGACACCTTCTCGGCTGCGGCGCCCATCCGCGACAGCAGCTGCACCGGACGCCGGTCGATGGGCATCTCGGGGAAGAACGGCAGCCCCGATGTGTGCGACATGCACTGGCGCAGCGTCGGCACCTTCTCGCCCCACCATTCGGGCAGGTAGCGGGAGATCGGCTCGTCCAGGGCCAGCTTCCCCTCCTCGACGTACGAAAGCACGAGGGCGCAGGCGATCGCCTTCGTGTTCGACGCGAGCCACCCGACCGTATCGGCGGCCATCGGCCGGCCCGTTGCGACGTCCGCGACGCCGAAGCACCGGATCTCGAGCTTCCCTCCGGCGCAGCCGATCGCGACGGCGCCCGGGACCTTTCCCGGCCCGGAGCCGATGTAGTCCCCGATCGCGCTCGCGGCGCCGGCGGACGGCGTGTCTTCCATCTTCCTCCCTCCCTGTGCGTTCAGCGGAAGATCAGGAGCGTCGCGTCCGAAATGAACTTCGACTCCGCCGCGCCGATGTCGATGTCGGCGACGCCCTTCTTCGAAACGAACTTCACGCGCGGCTGCCCGAAGAAGTCCGTCGCGTTCAGGAGGAGGTCCTCGTAGCCGGCCGCGCTGCCCTGGCTCCTGCCGGGCGTGCGGTAGGCGAGACGCAGCGGATTCCGCTTGTCGAAGACGGGTCGGGCGGCGATGCACTCCACGCTCCCCTCCGGCGCCGCGTCGGACGAAAGGCAGTACGAGAACGACGCGGCGTTCCCGAAATAATTGGTTTCGGCACCGACCACGTTCAGGTTGCCGTCGATGATGCAGTTGCGAACGACGGCCGAGGCGTTCGCCGCCTGTACGCCACCGCCATAATCAACCCCGTACTGATCAGTCGCTTTCCCCAGGCGATTGTCGAGCACCGTGCAATTGAGCACCACGACGGGGCCATCGAGATAGAGGCCGGAAGCATTGGCCCCGGTGAACGACAGGCCGACGTTGTTCGTGATCACGCAGTTCTCGATGCGTCCGGCCGTCGCATGAATGCCGCCGCTTGTGTTCTGACCGACCGTATTGCCGGTTTCCATCATCGTATTGCCATCGATCAGACACCGTGTCACCAAAGCGTCGCTCCCCGTCATTTTTACGGCTCCATGCACACGCCAACAGCCGTTGTTCGAACAGTCCGTCACACGGCAGTCCGCCATCGTGCCGCCATCGTTCCCGATCAGGACGCCGACTGGCTCCGACTTCCAGCTTTCGCTCATCCGGCCATGGGCGACCGTCGCGTCCTTCAGCAGGGCGCCATGGCCATTGATGCGGAGGACCGGGTAGAACGGCTGCGCCGCGTAGATCGTCGTCTTGTCGCGCCCGGCGCCGCGGACCGTTATGTTCCGCGGAATCGACACGGTCTCGAACACGTAGTGCGTCCCTTCGTCCATGACGACCGTCATTCCCTCCTGGACCGCCGCCAGAAGCGCCTCGTTCAGATTGGTCGCCGCCGTGCGGGGCTCGGCGTAGGGATACGCGCAGTTCGGATTCGCCGCGGACGTGACGTAGATGGTGTTCTGCAGGACGACGAACGTCGTCGGCACGGCTTCGGCGGATTGATGGAGCTGATAGCTCGTGACCCTCAGATGGACCTCGAACGTTCCGGGCGAGGTCTGTTTCACTTCGATCGACGGCTCGTACAGCGTCAGGAGCACAACGCCGTCTCGGCTGATCGTCCACTGGTAGACGAGGTCGGTCGCCTGCTCGAAACCGGACACGGACGCCGTCAGCCGCACCTTCTCCCCCTGGAACACCGGATCCTTGCTCTTCACGATCGAGCACGCGACCTGGGTCGGGTCGAACTCGGCGCAGCCGATGTCGACAGTTCCCTCCTGGACGCGATCGAGTCCGTAGAAGTCGAGCGTGCCCGCCAGGGCGAGCCCGAGGACGGCCTCCGCCTTGGCCGCATTGCCGGCGTTGCGGGCCGGGGAGCCGGATTGCAGATGGAAGTCGCCCGTGCCGGGTTCCAGGAAGAGAGGATCGCCCGTCTGCGGATTCGCTCCGTAGGACTCCGTCGGGCACAGGCAGTTGAAGAAGGTCGCGATCCGGCTTGCTTCGTCGCTGAAGCCGAAATAGAGATCCGCGCCGCTCGGTGCGGTGTTGCCCGCAATGATCGTATTGACGACCTCCGGACCGCGGAACTCGTTGTTGTACCAGAAGTACTGGCTGGGGGCGTCGTTCTCGATACCGCCGCCCCTCACGGTTGCCGTGTTGCCGACGATCGTGCAGTTGACGATCTTTACCGGCCCCGTGCTGGTCGGTTTGAGACTGACGCCGCCGGCGTTCTCGCCGGAATTAGCCCAGACCAGGCAGTTCGCCATCTTGCCGCCGCCCAAATGGATGCGGACGCCTCCGATGTTGGAACTGGCGGTTCCTTCGTTGTGGTCGACGAGGCAATGCGTCATGACGGCATCCGCGCCCTCCAGCGACACGCCCGCCGTCCGGTTGGCGGTGTAGTTGGCGGCCAGCGACTTGCAGCCCGTCACGCGCGCCTGCGTGAGCAAGCCGGCCTTGATCTGCACGCCGACGCCCGTGTAGTTGAAGGCCGTTCCCGCCGTGACGCCCGAAACGGTCAGATTCCGGACGCACGCGTCCGTATGGTCGAGGACCAGGCCCGTCGCGAGCGGCGTCCCGTTATTGCCCTCCAGAATGCACGCGTCGCGGTTCGATCCGGCGAGCGTGACGCCGTTCGTCACGTAGAGCGTCCGGTCGAGCGTGTACGTGCCGTCCGCGAGCACAACGACCTCGCCTGGCTGCGCGCGGTCGATCGCGGCCTGGATCTCGGCGATCGTCGACGTGGCCGGCAGAACGACGTCGCCCATCGCAACGGAAGCTGCCGCAACCAGCAGCGAACCCAGCAGTGATTTGTTCATGGTCGTTTCCCTGCGACGTCCGATTTCAGGTTCTCCCCCGGCGTCATTGGACGAAGATCACCATCTTTCCCTTCTTCGGTTCCGCCTGCCCGACGGCCTCGATCTCGACGCAGTAGCTTGCGAGCGCGCCGACGTTCCCGAAGGCGATCTTCAGGCCGACGACACCCTGCGAAAGATACTCTGTCTCGGAGTCGGAAAGGGACGCGCAGAGGATGACGTTCTGGTTCCTGCCGCCGATGTCCGAGAGAGCCTCGGCGCCAAGCGCGTCCCAGGCTTCCGAACCGGCTCGCTTGACGTAGACCGCGCCGATCGCAAGACGAGTGTAGATCGAACCGTCCAGATAGCACGCCGAAACGCGGATTTGCTCCAGCGTCTCGGGTTCGTCGAACATCCACTCGATCGACGCGTTGTTCTGGAGGCCGACCCGGTACTCGTTCCCTCCCGTCGTCGGCACGGAGCCGTCGGTGAGCAGGTCGGGATCGTTTGTCGAATATCCGGTGGCGACGGCTCCGACAATCGTGCCGGTCTTCCCGGCAAGCAGGTTGCCGGAAAGCGCCGTCCAGTCGCCCGGCGCGACATCGCTCGTCGTCCACGACATGGTCTGCGCATCGGCGGCCAAGGTCGTGAACGTACCGGTTCGCACCGTTCCCTTGGCCGTCGCGGCGTTGTTGGAAACGGAGAGCTCGTAGGCGTATTCCGTTCCGGCCGTCAGCCCCTGGAGCCGATACTCGAACGACCCCGTCACGTCTTCGGCGATCTTGGTCGCCGCGCCGCCGTCGAGCGCGAGGTAGACGTCGCATGCGGTCGCGTCCGTGCCGGGATCGGCGATCGAGCCGGAGACCGTCGCCTTGGTCTTCGCCGGGGCAACATCAACGGGTCCGAGGACGGGACCCGTCGCCTCCGCGGATCCGACGGCCTCGATCTCGACGATGTAACTGGCGAGCGGGACGTTGGCCCCGAAGGCGACCTTCAGGCCGGCAACGCCCTGGGCGAGATACCCGGTGACGGGATCGGCAAGGGACGCACGAACCACGACGTTCTGGCTTCTGCCGCTGTTGTCCAGGAAGCTGGAACCATCAAGCTCCGTCCAGGTATCCGAGCCGAAGAGCTTCACATAAACGGCGCTGATCGAGATGCGGGTGTATGTGGAACCGCCCAGATAGCAACCCGACACGCGAACCTGCTCCAGCGTCTTCGGCGTCGTGAACGACCACTCGACCGCGCCGGTGTTTTGGAAGGCGACCCTGGATTCGTTGCCGTTCACCGTCGGGACCACGCCGTCCGTCAGGACCCCCATGTCGGTCGTCCCGTATCCAGTTGAGATTGTTCCGCTTTTCGTGCCGGTAAGGTGAACAATAAGGTTGCCGGAAAGCGCCGTCCAGGAGGCGGGCTCGACATCGGTCGTCGTCCACGCCGGGGCGGCGCGAAGGTCTAGGGCACAGGCGCCCGCGAGGGCGAGCAGCAGGCGGCGCATGATCGTTTTGTTCATTTCAATCGCTCCGTTGTTCGGTCGTGTCGACGTTCGTGGGTGGAGTTTCTTCGTCGGTGGCATTTATACACCAACCCCGGCTCCGATGGGTACCCTCCAACTGGAGGGGGAGGGGCATCCCGCGGCCGGCTGGGGCGCGCGTTCGCGCGCCGGCCGGCCGCCTTTCAGTCCGGCATGCCCATCACCGCCTTGAAGAAGCGGTCGTCGGTGACCGGGACGTAATACAGGGCACCGTCGTCGGTCGTGGCGTCCGTGCGGGCGTGGTACTGGCCGTTGACGGTCTCGCAGCCCAGGATCGTGACGTTGGGGTTGACGCCGTACTCCGGGGCGACCAGCACGCCGAGCTCCACGAACTCGTCGTCCACGGCGATGCTCGTGATCCGGAACGCGATGCCCCAGCTGACGCCGTCCCACTCGTACGTGAGGCCCCGCACCACGATGCGCGCGCCCACCCCGTGCGCCGGATCGGCCGCATCGAACCAGAGGTGGGTCGTGGTGTACGCCTCCGAACGGTCGCCGGGGGACTTCAGCAGCGATGTGGAGGACATCTGGAAGTATCCCGTGACCTGGTCGTCGGAGAGGGCCGAGAGGTCCAGCGTTCCGCCGGAGATGTTCATCCCGGTGGGCACGATCGTGAACCGTCCCGACCCGGCCGGCGCGCCGCTGTCGACGACCGCGACGGTGCATCCGGTCAGCCAGCATTCGACGATCTCCAGCTCATGGCCGTTGAGGTCGATCGTGAGCGATTTGCCGAGCACCCCCGCGATCACCGGAGGGTCGATCACGGCGTCCGTTCCGAGCGTGATCGTGTCGCCGGCCTTCGCCGCGTTGTACGCGTTCGTCCAGCTGTCGTACCCTGTCTCGCCGATGTAGAACATCTTGTCGCCCGGCGGAGGCACGACCTCCTCCTCGAACGTCGCCGCGACCGTCACGGCCTCGTCGGGCATGGTGAACGTCGCGCCTGCGAGCGCCGCGCCGTTCGTCGTCACCGATGCGAGCCGGTAGCCCGCCGCCGGCGTCGCCGTCACCGACACGACCGTGCCCGCCGCGACGTTGTTCGTCGCCGACGTCTCGAGCATGCCGTTCTGCGGCGCCTCGATCGTGATGTCGTGGCCCTCGGGCGCCCATTCCGTCCCGTCCCACCGATAGGTGCCGCCCTGCACCACGATGCGCGCGCCTTCCGCCTTCGCCGTGATGGCGGACGTGCAGTCCGCGAGCGGGCGGTCGCCGGGGAACGCCAGCAGCGTCGTGCCGGACATCTGGAACCTTCCGGCCACCTGGCCGCTGGCCAGGGCGGAAAGGTCGAGAGTGCCGCCGGAGACGTTCATCGCGTAGGCCGAGACCTCGAACTCCCCGTCCGGCGCGCCCGTGTCGACGACGGCGACGCTGCAGCCCGTCAGCCAGCCGCTGGCGTAGCTCAGCTTGTGGCCGCAGAGATCGATCGTGACCGACTTGACAATCGCCCCGGACGTCTGTTTGATCTCGGCCTCCTTGCCGACGACGATCGTATCGCCGGCCTTCGCCGCGGCATAGACGTCCGCCCAGCTGTCGTAACCCGTCTCACCGATGTAGAACATCTTTTCTCCCGGCGGAGGCACGACCTCCTCCTCGAACGTCGCGGCGACCGCCACGTCCCCGGCCGGCATCGCGAACGCCGTGCCCGTGAGCGCCGCGCCGTTCGTCGTGACCGACGCGAGCCGGTAGCCCGCCGCCGGCATCGCCGTCACCGTCACGACCGTGCCTGCAGGGATGTCGTTCGTCGCCGACGTCTCGAGCGTGCCGTTCTCGCACGCCGCGATCGCGATGTCGTAGACCGGCTGGACCGGGTCGACGTACGTGTAGGTCGCGGACGCGACCGCGCTCGGATTCATCCCCTCCGCATAGGCGCGGGCCTTGACCGTGGTCGTGGCCGTGAGCGCGATCGGAGCGGTGTAGGGCGTGCTGGAGGCCGTCGGCGCGGTGCCGTCGAGCGTGTAGTGGATCGTCGCCCCCGACGTCGCGCAGGAGATCGCGACGTTGGTCGAAGGAAAAAAAGAGCAGGAGGCGGGGTCGAAGGCCGGTGTCGCGACCGTCGGGGTCGGTCCGCCCGACGAATCATAGCCGGACGCTTCGATTTCCGCGTAACGGCATTTGCCAAGTGCTTTCGGATTGCCGAAGGTGATCCGCAGGCCGGTCGCGTTCGTCGCAAGACGGCCGGTGACTTCATCGGCAAGCGTTGCATGGAGCGACTGGTCGGAGCCATACGAATCGGGGCCGTTGAAAGCGACGCTGCCGCCGATCGGGTTCCATTCGCCGTCCTGGAGGACCTCGACGGACACGACGAGGATCTTGTCGTACTTGTAGAGGTGGTTGTAGCCGCACGCCGTAAGACGGATCGTCTCGATCGTCTTCGGGACCGCAAACGACCAGCTGAGCGTCGCGCCGTCGCGAATGCCGATGCCGACCGTTCCGTCATCGAGGTCCGGGGAGACGCTGCCGTCCGTCAGACAGGCGACGCTGCCGTTCCAGGGATCGAGCGAGTTGGCCGTATAGGAGGTGGTCAAGCCCGCCAGGAGGTTGTTCGCAAGCGGGGTCCACTCGGCGAACTTGTACAGGCCCGGTTCCCAGAGCGGATCCGGTTCCGCCGCCGGGGGCTCGCCGAGCGTGTAGGTCGCGAAGACGACGTCGCTCGCCGACTTGCCCTCGGCGAAGGCGCGGGCCTTCACGGTCGTCGTGGCGGAGAGCGCGATCGGCGCCGAGTAGATCGCGCTCGACGCGGTCGGCTCGCTGCCGTCGAGCGTGTAGCGGACCGTCGCGCCGGACGTCGCGCAGGCGATCGTCACGTTGGTCGACGGCGAGAAGAAGCAGGACGCCGGCAGCAGCACGGGGTCCGCGACCTTCCCGGACGCGTCCGCGTCCTCGACCGCCTGCGGTGCGACGGGCGACATCGGGAGGCCGTCGCCGTTGTAGAGGTTGAGGCGCTGGCCGTCCTCCAGCTCGGAGCTGCGGGTGATGCACCAGTAGCCGTAGTGGAACTGCGTCGGCGTCGAGACGACCGCCGCGCGGAGGACGACGGTCTCGCCCTCGACGGTCGCCTCGGCATCCTGCCAGGCGCCGTCCGCGCCGCAGAGCGCGAAGCCGCGGATCGGGTCCGTGCCCTTCTTCACCCAGCGGCTCACCGAGACCGACGAGGCCGGCTTCACCCGGCCGGCCGTGAGGCCCTTCGCCGTGCCGGACTTGAAGAAGACGCGGACGGCGCCGTCCGCCTCGCGCACCGCGCGGGTGAAGGCCGGCCCCTCCGCCTGGAGATCCGTCTCGCCGTAGATGTCCCTGCGCGCGAAGAGCGACAGCCGGCGGCCAATGAAGTTCTTGTCGACCGGGTGGAGGTCGTTCACGCCCAGGCAGGGGACGCAGTCCACGGTGGTGACGAGGCCGTGCGCGCCCGTGTCGGAGGCGTCCCAGAGACGCTGCGCCTCGCGGACGCGGACGTAGTTGTGGGCGGCGTCGGCCTCGGTCGGGGCCGGATACTGGTCCAGGCCGACCGTCCCCGCGGATTCGCTGTAGCCGGGCGTGGCGATCTGCACGGCGTAGAACGGCAGGTCGCCGCCGTCGCCCCAGCGGTCGCGGCGGTCCTTCACGAGGACGTC
The DNA here is from genome assembly GCA_902761575.1 of uncultured bacterium. Classification (GTDB taxonomy): domain Bacteria; phylum Verrucomicrobiota; class Kiritimatiellia; order RFP12; family UBA3636; genus UBA3636. The sequence continues at coordinate 4,236 of CACWKU010000011.1, read as the reverse complement.
CATGAGCTTCTTGTAGTCGTCCGCCGGCATTCCGGCGTCCGTGCAGCCCTGGTACCAGAGGACGGCGCGGAACTTCGCGCGGAGGATCGGCGCCATCATGTTGTTCCAGAACCAGCCGTCCGACGAGCCGGTGGAGCCGTACGTCTGGTAGCCGTTGGCGCTCAGGACCGACGGGGCGAGCCACTCGCGGATGGCCGTGCCGCCGGACGAGGCGTGGATGATGCCGATCGGGATATCCTCGCCCCGCGCCTCGTTCGCGTCGCGGACGTAGCGCGCGAAGTTGAGCGCGACGCTGCTGACGTAGTTGCGGTTGGTCCCCGTCGCGGGCGACCAGTCGTAGCCCTCGCCGTAGTACTTGACCGTGTCGTTCACCGCCTTGATGGGCGGCAGGTCGAAGAGCTTCTCCTCCGTCGCGTTCTCGGCGCTGCGCGCGATGCGGAGGAAGCGGATGCCGTCGTCGTCCCGGCAGAAGTCCTTGATCGACTGCGGCTCCTCGAAGTTCGCCTTGTTCTTGTCATCCAGGCGGCGGTCCATGTTGCTCTGCCCGCCCGCGAGGAAGACGTCGCCGACGAGGACGTCCGAGATCGAGAGGGACTCGCTCGCGTCGTCGGCGATCGTCAGCGTCCGCGGCTCGGCCGAGAGCTCGAACGGCTGCGCGAACGTCGTCTCCCAGAACCCGTCGGCGCCCGTCACGGCGGTCGACGACTGATTGGCGAACGAGACGGTCACGGCGCGGCCCGCGGCGTCCTTGCCCCACACGGTGATCCTCTTTCCTCGCTGGAGGACCATGTGGTCCTGCCAGTAGGCGGACACCGCGAGATCGCCCGCCGCGGCGGCGCCCGCCAGCGCGCAGAGCGCCATCCCCAATATTGTCGTGCGTTTCATGGATTTTTCCTTTCTCGTCGTTGCAGGCCGCCGTATGTCCGGCGACGCATCGAATCATACATCCGGAGCCGCGCCGATTTGAACCCGCCAACTGGAGGGGTGTGAAAACGGGTCGGTTTCTGGTAGGATTCACGCCATGAAGAGAACGCTCCGGACGCTTTTGTGGGCCCTGCCGTCGCTCGCGCTCGCCGATCCCTCCGGCGTCGTGACGAACACGGACGTCCGGTCCATGATGGACGTCCTGGACGTCACGGCCCCGACTCGCCACAACTACTTCGCCCTGACGGGAACCGTCCATGCGATCTACGCGTCCGACGCCGATCCGGCGAGCCCCCCCAGCTTCGTCCTCGACGACGGCGAGCTGCTCGTGTCCGTCTTCAACGCGACGCGGCCGGCCGTCGGCCTGCGCCCCGGCGACCGCATCGCCGCCTCCGGCGTCTTCGGCCTGCAGAAGCACGACTACGGCAACGAACCCTATGCGGTCGCCCAGGAGATCCGGGTCCTCGGCGCCGGCGCCGAGGTCCCGCCGGCCCCGCGGTCGCTCCAGGACCTCTCGGACATCCGAGACAACCTGCGGCGCATCCGGACGACCGGAACCGTCATCGACTGGCGCACGAGCGAGGAGGACCCCGACTACCTCAGCCTGACGCTGAAGGACGGTCCGACGACGATGCCGGTCCTCGTCCCCTCGCAGGACGCGGACGCCGCCAGCCGGCTGCTGGAGTCGCGGGTCTCGGTCGTCGGCAGGTTCAACTGGGCGCTTCCCTCCGTGCGCCGGTACGCGAGGCCGCTCATCGTCTCGCGCCTCGAGGACATCGAGCCGCTCGCGCCGCCGCCGCCCCTGGAGGACACCCCCGCGCTCGAGCGGAAGATCTACCTCACGCCCAAGGACGTCCTCACGCTCGGCCGGCGCCGCATCGAGGGCGAGATCGTCGCCGTCTGGCAGAAGCGCAACCTGCTCGTGCAGGACGACGACGGCCGCATCGTTCGCGTCCGCCTCTCCCACCACGACCGCACCGCCCCCCGGTCCGGCCTGCGCGCGACAATCTGCGGATACCCCGAGACGGACCAGTTCAACATCATCCTCGGCACGGCGACGATCGCCGCCTGCGCGCCCGGGTCGTCCGCCCCGCAGGAGCCCGTTCGGCTCGCGTCCCTCGATGCCGTCGTCGGCCGCAACCCGTCCGGCTCCCTCACCTTCACGCCCTCCTACTACGGGAAGCTCGTCACGCTCGCGGGCACGGTCCGGAGCCTGCCCTCGCTCGGCAACGCGGAGGGGCGCATCGGCCTGGACTGCGACGGGCATCCCGTCCAGCTCGACGCGAGCGCCTGCCCCGAGGCGGCCGAGGGGCTCGAGCTCGGCTGCCGGATCGAGGCGACGGGCGTCTGCCTCCTGGAGACCAACGACTACGACGCCCAGACCGACATGCCCCACATCAGCGGCCTCACGCTCGTCCTGCGCGGCACGTCCGACGTCGCCGTCCTCGCGCGCCCGCCGTGGCTGACGCCCGGGCGGTTCCTCGTCATCCTCTCCGCGCTCACGGGCGCGCTCGCGCTCGTCCTCGTCTGGAACGCCTCGCTGCGCGTCCTCGTCGAGCGCCGCGGCCGCGAGCTCGCGCGCAAGGAGGTCGAGGCGACGCACGCGAAGCTCAAGGCCATCGAGCGGACGCGCCTCGCGACGGAGCTGCACGACTCCGTCGTCCAGAACCTGACGGGCGCGGCGATGGAGATCCGCGCGGCGGAGGCGGCGCTGCCCGCGGAGGACGAGGGCGCGGTCCCGCACCTGGACATCGCGCTCAAGACGATCAACTCCTCCCGCGCCGAGCTCCGGAACTGCATCTGGGACCTGCGCAGCCAGGCGCTCGAGCTGAGCGACGCCGAGGAGGCCGTCCGCATCACCCTCCGCCCGCACCTGGGCGAGGCGCGACTGCAGCTTCGCTTCGACGTTCCAAGGCGGATGATCCCCGACAGCGCCTTCCACAACATCCTCTGCATCGTCCGCGAGCTCGTCGTCAACGCCGTGCGCCACGGCCGCGCGACGACCCTGGCGGTCGAGGGCGCCCTCGAGGGCGGCCGCCTCCGCTTCTCCGTCGCGGACGACGGCCGCGGCTTCGACCCCGCCGCGCGCCCCGGCATGGAGCAGGGGCATTTCGGGCTCGAGGGCGTGATGGAGCGCGTCAAGTCCCTCGACGGCACGGCCCGCATCGAGAGCGCGCCCGGCAAGGGCGCCCGCGTCGACGTCGACATCCCCCTTCCCGAGGAGAACTGAAGATGAACCAGATTTCCATCCTGGTCGCCGACGATCACAAGATCGTCCGCATGGGGCTCAAGTCCCTCTTCGCCGCCGCGCGCGACCTCTCCGTCGTCGGCGAGGCCGACGACGGCGTCGCGGCCGTCCGCCAGGCGGTCCGGCTCCGCCCCGACGTCGTCGTGATGGACCTGATGATGCCGGAGAAGGACGGCGTCGCCGCCACCGCCGAGATCCGCGCCAGGCTGCCGGACACGCGGATCGTCGTGCTCACCTCCTACTCCACGTCGGACACCATCGCCGCGGCGCTCTCGGCCGGCGCGTCGGGCGCGGTGATGAAGTCGGCGGACGACGCCACGCTGCTCACGGCGGTCCGCGCCGCCGCCGCCGGCGAGACGTTCATCTCGCCCGAGGTCCGGGGGCTCCTCGCGGTCGACCCGCCCGCGCCGACGCTCTCGCCCCGCCAGCTGGAGGTGCTCGTGATGCTCGTCAAAGGCTTCAGCAACACCGAGATCGCGAACATGCTCGGCATCAGCCGGACCGTCGCGAAGGAGCACGTCGAGAACCTGCTCGTCAAGCTCGACGCCGCCAACCGCACCGAGGCCGCCGCGATCGCCCTGCGCAAGCGCCTCGTGAAGGTCTGACCGCCGCCGCGCGTCCCTCGTCCGCACCGCCGTCCGGCACCGGTGCCGCGAAGGTCTCGGCCCGCTTCGCCCGGTCAGGCGCGGGCGCGGAGGATGGAGGCGAGCTTGTCGGCCGTGACGGGCTTGAGCAGGACGCCGTCGAAGCCCGCGGCGGCCGCCTTGGACGGGAACTCCACGTCGGCGGTCACCGCCACGACGCGCAGCCCGCGCAGCGCCGGGTCGTCGCGCACGGCGCGCGCGAGCCCCTCGCCGTCGAGGTTCGGCATCCAGATGTCCGTGAGCAGCAGGTCGAAGGGGTCCGCGCCCGCCGCCCGAAGCGCGGCGAGCGCCTCGACGCCGTCCGCCGCCGACGCGATGTCGAAGGCGCCGAGCTTGCGCAGCTGCGCCTGCAGCACCATAAGGTTGATCTTCACGTCGTCCACGACGAGGATGCGCCGCGGCGCCGCCGCCGGAACGGGG
>CACWKU010000010.1 GCA_902761575.1 uncultured bacterium | reverse complement strand
CGGACGAGCTCGCGCGCCGGCTCCCGCGAGCCTCGCGCACCGCGGCCTGCCTCGCGGAGACCCTCCGCGCCGAATCCCGGCGCCGCGGCTTCGGCGACCGCACCGAGGCCCCCCTTTCCCCCCGACCAGCCACGCCGCCTCCCCGCCGGCGAACCCGAAACGATCCTCCCTCCCCATGACCAAGCTCGTCGCCTTCGACCTCGACGGCACGCTCACGCAGCACAAGTCGCCGATGTCCCCCGGGATCCGCACCGCGCTCGACGCCCTCCGCGCGCATGGCTACGCGCTCCTGATGGTCGGCGCCGGCAGCTGCGCGCGCATCGCGAGGCAGATGGAGGAATACCCCATCGACATCCTCGGCAACTACGGCATGCAGTACGCCGAGTGGGACCCCGCCGCGCGGTCGCACCGCGCCGTCTTCGACGAGCGCCGCCCGTGCGACCGCGAGGGCGTCCTGCACCGCGCGAACGGCTTCCGCGCGAAGCACGGCCTCACGGACTTCGCGGGCGAGAGCGTCGAGTTCCACGACTCGGGCGTCGTCACGTTCGCGCTCCTCGGCACGAAGGCCGCCGCCGCCGACAAGCTCGCCTTCGATCCCGACCGAACCAGGCGCCGCGCGCTCTACCCGGAGGTCTGCGCGCTCTTCCCCGACTTCAAGGTCTTCGTCGGCGGATCGTCGTCCTTCGACATGGCCCCCGCGCCGTTCGACAAGGCCTACGCGCTCTCCCGCCTCTGCGGGGCCCGCGGCCTCGCGAAGGACGAGGTCCTCTACGTCGGCGACGACTACGGCCCCGGCGGCAACGACGAATCCGTCCTCCTCGCCGGCTTCCCGTTCCTCCGGATCGACGACTTCCGCGCCACGCCCGCCGCGCTCCGCTCGCGGCTGCTCCCCGCCGGGGCGTGACCCTACCCCCGAGCCCCGCCGATCTGGCGGTAGGCCTCGTAGAGGGCGATGGAGGCGGCGTTGGCGAGGTTGAGGCTGCGGGCGTGCGGGCCGGGCATCGGGATGCGGACGAGGGACTCGCGGTAGCGCTCGTAGAACGGCTCGGGCAGGCCCGCGCTCTCGCTCCCGAAGACGAGCGTGTCGCCGGGCTCGAACGCCGTCTCGTAGAGCGACCGCCCGCCCTTGGTCGAGAGGAAGTGCATCCGCCCCGGCCGGGCGCGGGCGAGGAAGTCGTCCCAGTTGTCGTAGACCGCGAGCGAAAGGTGCCGCCAGTAGTCCAGCCCCGCCCGCCGCACGTATTCGTCCGACAGCGCGAATCCGAGCGGCCTCACCAGCCCCAGGTCGCACCCCAGCGCCACGCACGTCCGCCCGATCGCCCCGGTGTTGTGCGGAATCTCCGGATGCACGAGCACCGCATGGAGGAAGTCCCCTCCGCGCGGGTCGGCTTCGCCGTCCCGCGCGGAGCGGGCTTGGGGGCGCGGCTCCGCCGCGCGCTTCACGTCTCCGGTTTCCACGGTTCGTATTCCTTACAGGTTTGTTGGCATGCGCGCGATTCTACCAGATGGTCCTGGAGGCGGCAATTCCGTGCCAACGACCGGGGGCTCCGCCCCCGAAACCGACGGAGTCAACCGACTAGCAGATCTCGGTGTTTGGACAAGAACGCTTGTGATGGCAAGTATTTTGTCGGAAGGATGATTTTCTGTCCTTCTCGATCTAAGAAGTACGCTTTTGCCGCTGCACTCGTGAAATGGTCTTTCACAGATTTGGAGACGACAAGGCGGTAGTGTTCATCAATGGATATGAGATGGGCATCGAACGCTTCATGGTAGGTTGCCGAAAGGCAAAGACCGTTCTCGGGGTTGAGACGGTTTTTGACATCCGTATCCCAAGCGCTGATATGGCTCGCCTGCAATACCGCTGGCATATCCAGCCCCGTCACGCAACATTTGCGTTCATAATTAGCCAGCACCAGCTTTCGGAATATGTTCTGGTTCACTCGTACCTTCACGAAAGCAAGTTTCTCCTTGCCATCTTTGTTTGCGAGGTTGAGATGCCGTTCAAGATTGCTCCTGGATGTTCGTGCAATCAGCGCTTTCGCCCTTTGCGCGACAGCCCTACCGGAGGATTCCGCCGACACCCCGGAAACGATGCTATTCTCAAATTGTTCTGCGGCCATAAACTCCCCGTAGGCGCGGATCGCCGCCGAACAGAAGTTTTTTGTCCAGTAGCTTGGCGAGTCAAATTCCGACAGCACCGGACTGCCGGATCCTTTTCTCTTTTCGCGGCAGACCCACCGATAGATATCTTCAATGTCCGCCACAGGGAACGAATGCCACATGGACCCGTTGACAATGGGTTTCGGATAATGCTTGGTCAAGATTGGACCGAGCATGTCGAGCGCTCGGATATAGGATGAGGCCTTGCCGCTTCCGTCCGTGTTAGTCGCGAAAACGTAGTCTCTGAACGCCTGCTTCATCTCTGTCCGCTCCGTTCGGCCAACCAACAGGTGAACCAGATTGCGGACTATCTCCGCAACATCTCGTCCGGCTTCGCGCCGAGAACCTTCGCGATGATCTCCAGGGTTCCGAGCGTGATGTTCCGCTGTCCGCGCTCGACTGAACTGATATAGGTTCGGTGGAGACGGCAGAAGTCGGCCAGCTCCTCCTGGGAGAACCCGCACCGCAGACGGCGATGACGGATGTTCTCGGCCAGAATCTGCAGCAGGTGCCGGCCGGGCTTGCGGTTGGTTCTGTGGGTGGGTTCGGGCATGGAATCAAAATCCGTCCGTCTGGGCACGCGAGACTATGCCACCTTGCCGATTCAGTCCACAGACTAGAATACTGAATTTGCTTCATATCTCTTTGCAAATGCAACAGATGATCCGATTCTTCGTTATCCGTTTTGTTCAGCGTTCTCCGCCATTGATTCGATTGTTGTGAATCCAAGAAAATGCCTACACAAAGTCTGTAGTATTATAGTCTACAAAAATCTAGACTTGCCCTCGCAACGAAAGGACAAGTCATGTTCGGAAAACACCCCTCCGCGCTACGCAAGCCAAGCAAGGAACTTCTTGACGCTCTGTCGAAGAATCTGCGCGCCGCCCGCGAGGCGCAGCATCTGTCCCAAGAGGCTCTTGCCGAACGAAGCGACCTTCACAGAACCTATGTCGGATCCGTCGAGCGCGGCGAGCGGAACGTCTCGCTGAGCACGCTTGAGACACTGGCCGTTGCCCTTGGCGTCGAACCCGCCGACCTCCTGCGGAAAGGAGGCGGCCATGGGCGCGCGTGAGGAGCATGTTGCCCCGTCGCGAATCCTCGTGGAGAGCTTTGCTCACACGCCGCTTGAGCAAGCCATTCTCTCCCATTGGTGCCAGAACGCATCGACGAAGTTCGCGGACACATACGAATCGCGGTCGCTGGAACTTCTTCCAACGGACATCTATCGACTGATCTCAAATGAAGTCATTTGCGAAGGATCTCCCTTCCAGCTTTTGTTCCCCGATGTATTCGATGTTCCGTTTCCCCCTCCTGACCATCCAACGTTCTCGTTCATCGATCTGTTTGCCGGCATCGGCGGCTTCCGAATCGCAATGCAACGTATAGGAGGCAAGTGCGTCTTTTCAAGCGAGTGGAACGAAGCGGCCAAGAAAACGTATTTTGCGAACTTCGGCGAAGTTCCTTTCGGCGACATTACCAAGGATGAAACGAAGGCGTTCATCCCGCCGAAGTTCGACGTTCTTTGCGCCGGATTTCCCTGCCAGCCGTTCAGCATAGCGGGCGTGTCGAAGAAGAACAGTCTCGGCCGTGCGACGGGATTTGAAGACAAGACGCAGGGAACCTTGTTCTTCGACGTCTGCAGCATTCTGAAATCGAGACGTCCCAAGGCATTTTTGCTGGAGAACGTGAAAAATCTGTGCAGCCACGACAAGGGCCGCACGTTCCAAGTCATCCGGGAGTCCTTGGAGGAACTTGACTACGAAGTCTTCTACAAGGTCATCGACGGACAGCACTACGTTCCCCAACACCGCGAACGGATTCTGATTGTGGGATTTGACCGGAAGCGGTTCGGTCGGGATGTTCCATTTTCGTTCGACATATCACCCGCAATTCCTAAGCCGACCATCGCGGGCATCCTCGAACCGAAACCCGAAGCCAAATACACGCTTACGGATAAATTGTGGAACTATCTTCGCGCATATGCCGAGAAGCACCGCGCCGCCGGAAACGGTTTCGGCTACGGGATTGCCCCGAAAGACGGCGTGTCGCGAACCTTAAGCGCACGATACTACAAGGACGGATCGGAAATTCTGATCGAGCAACCTGGAAAGAACCCGAGGCGCCTCACCCCCAGAGAGTGCGCACGTCTCATGGGATATCCCGATGAATTCCAGATTGTCGTTTCCGACACACGCGCCTACCAACAATTCGGGAATTCGGTTGTCATGCCGTTGATGGCCGACATTGCCAAGGACATCGTGGAAACCTTGAGCAAGTTGGAAGAAAGACGATTCCAAGGGAAAGGACCTCTTCCGTGAACCTCGCCGATTTCCGACATCTCTCCCTGACCCGATTTCTTGAAGAACTTTCGGCAAACGATCTTGTCTGGTACGCAAAGCGATTGTCGGGAAACGACACCGGCCTAACGGGCGCACACCAAGCGGGACCGTATGTTCCCCGAGAGTTCGCGACCGCCGCGCTTCCGAACATCGCAACGACTAGAAGGTTCAATCCGACTATCGACATCCCCTGTGTCGTTGCGAGCCATGACGTCGAGAAGAATGTAAAAGCGAAGTACTACAATTCGAAATACTTTCCCGAACATGGGTTGAAGAAGAAGTACGATGAGTTCCGGTTGACGCGGTGGACGGAAACTCCGTTTTCGGACGCCGGAAACACGGGAAGCCTTTTCGTGCTGGCTGCCGCACCTCGATGCGATGGGTTGGTTGCCTGGGTCGCGAAAACGGCCGAAGAAGAAAACCTGATCGAAGACTGGCTCGGCATAGAAATCGATCCAGGACAGACGAGGACCGGGCGCGGACTTCGAGTCAAACTCGATAACGATTCACGTTTCGCTCGGACAATGCCCGAAGAATGGAATCGGCGCTTTCCTTCTCCGGATGACATCTTCGAGTATGTCACGAAACGGATGCCGCATGCCGACGCCAACGAAACCGTGGACGAATTACTGCTGGCACGCCGTGCGCTTGAATACAAAGTGTTTCAATGCGTCGAACGAAAAGAGGTCGAACAGATCCTAGAGAATGGATTCTCTTCCGTCGAGTCTTTCTTCCAAACGGCGAACTCTCTTCTCAACCGACGGAAAGCCCGTTCCGGTGCCTCCTTGGAAAAACATCTCGCTCTGATTTTCCGAGACGCGCGGATCCGCTTCGACGAACAGGTCACAACCGAACAATCGAAACGACCCGATTTCGTATTTCCCTCAGCCATCGCATACCATGACGCCAGCTTCGATCCGGATCGACTACATATGCTGGCCGCGAAGACTTGTTGTAAGGACCGATGGAGGCAAGTTATCCACGAGGCAGAACGGATTACTCCCAAACACCTATTCACCCTTCAGGAAGGAATCTCGTCACAGCAGTTGGCGGAGATGGAGGAGTACAAGGTTGTCGTTGTCACGCCCCGGCCGAACGTCAAAGCATTTCCGAAGGAATGGCAACCGAAAATCCTCGACTTGACCGCCTTTCTCAATATCGTCCGCGAGAAAGATAACATACCGCCAGGTGCTTCTGCTTGAACGAGAAGAGATGTCCAGAATCGGCATTAGGTCATTCCCCGTCCTGTGGCGGTGCACCGATCGCCGAAGGAACGAGGTGCCGAGCCGCGAAGCGGCGAGCGCCCGACCGTCGCGGCTCCGGCGCGTGGCGGGCCCCGCCACGCGCACGGACGCCGCGAGGGGCGTCATAGCCTCGTCTTCAGTCCCGGAATCTCCGCGGGGGCCATCCTCGTGAAGCCGAAGCACTTCTTGCCGAGATCCTTCAGCGACGCGCCGATCAGGTAGAGTTCGCGGTCGTCGACGACGAGGAAGCGGTCGTGGAAGTTCTCGCGGAAGCGGACGGACAGCTTCGGATACTGCGCGTTGAACTTGGCGACGTCGGCGGGGAGTATCTTCGGGCTGGGATTGCCCTTGCGGTCCCGATGCTCCGACGTGACGACCGTGACCGTGACGCCCTTCTGCTTGGCGGCGAGCATGTCCAGCGTCTCCACCGTGGCCCAGTTGTCGACCAGGAGCAGCGACTTCCGCGCGCTCTTCACCAGCCTGTCCACGAACGCCCGCGCGTCCCAAAGCTGTCCGTCGTAGAAGACCTTCTGCGGAGGGAAGTCCCCGCCGTCCATCGCCTTGAAGATGGTGTCGAAGCGCGCCTCGTTGCGGGTCTGGTCGGTAATCTGGCGACGCTCGACCGCATCAAGCCGCGTCAGCATAGGGGCGATGAATGCCAGCGCTCTTCGCATTGAAACGAATGCCCTGGCGATTTGGACGCTAATCCCTGCCGCAATCTCGCTCTTCAGCACGCTTGCCACCATGATTACGCCGTGTTCGCTAAAGGCATGCGCCGGGACGGACGAATGACGCATGTTCAAGAACCGGTCACAATTTGTGACCAGTTCATCGGTTTCATCCTTTGAAAGCGTAAACATGAATTCCTCGGGGAATCGGTTCGTATTGCGTCTGACGGCTTGGTTGAGCGCTTTTGTCGCAACGCCGTACAATTCGGCAAGATCCCGATCCAGAACGACCTGAATGCCTCGGATGGTGAAGATGCGTGACTTGATGAAGTCGTCGTCGATGGCGGCGGAGGCGGCGGGTGCCTGCATCGGCGACACCGGGACGAGCGAGCATTTGGGCTTTTCCATTGCGATTGTCCTTTCTGTTCGGGGTGTATTTGTGGCGTTTTGCGGGCATGTTCCCGCGGAACGGGGATAGACTGCCACAACGCCCCTGCAAAAATGTCGCCTGGCAGGCGACATTTTTGCGGTGCCATGCGCGGCGGCTCGCCCGGAGGGCTCGCCCCACCGGCGACGGGATCGGGCTACGCCCGTCGCGGCCCCGCAGCGCAGCGCGCGGCGCCGTACCCCGCCACGATGTTACAGGAACGGCGTGGCGTAGAGCGGCAGGAAGAGGAATCCGTCCGATTCCTTCAGGTCGCCCGGGTGCAGGACGATCGGCGTGTCGACGAACGTGCGGAACTTTCTGCGGAACTTGTCGAGCGAGCGCGTCGTGTAGTTCTTCCCGCTCTTGACCTCGATCGGGATGATGTTCCGGCGGCGGCCGATCTTCGTCTTCGCGAGCAGGAAGTCGATCTCCATCCGATCCTCCGCGGATTCGCGGCTGGCGTTCGAGTAGAAGTAGAGCTCGCGACCCGCCGCGCGGAGCATCTGCGCGACGACGTTCTCCACGAGCATTCCCTCGTTGATCTCGATCCGGTCGAAGAGGATGCGGTTGTGGATGTCGCCGGCGGCGAGCGCGTTCTCGTCGAAGGCGGCGCTTACGAGCAGTCCGGTGTCGGCCAGATAGCATTTCAGCGAGGACCGCTCCAGGTTGAGCCGCAGCCCGACGTTCGGCTCCGCCGCGCCGTGGCAGAGGTTCACAGTCATCGCCTCCTGCAGCCATTCGAAGGCCGGGTCCCAGTCGCGCATCCGGGCGTTCTTCCCGAATCCGGCCAGCGTGAACCGCTTCTCGTGCCGGGAGAGCTGCGAGGGGATGTCGCCGAACACGCTCTCGACCTTGAACCGCAGCGATCCGGCGAACTTGTGGATGTCGTCGCGATAGAGCCGGAGGATGTCCCTCTTGACCGCGTCGACGCGCCCGAGGTCGGCGGACCGGACGAACGCCTCGACGGCCTGCGGCATCCCGCCCACCACCATGTACTGCCGGAAGAGGTCCACCAGCATCCTGTGCGCGCCGCCGAAGGGCCGCCGGCGGGCGAGGCAGTCCCGGATCAGCGGCACCGCGGTCTCGTGCCCGCGAGCCCAGAGGAATTCCTCGAAGTCCATCGGGTACATCGGTTCGTGGTGCTCCTCCGATGGAATCAGGATGTCCCGGACGTTCTTGCGGATCGAGATCAGCGACCCCGTCTCGAGATAGTCGTACCGTCCATCGGCCACGAGATGCTTGATCGCCTCCCGGGCGCGGGGAAAGCGCTGGACCTCGTCGAAGATCACGAGGGATCGGCGCGGCTCCAGTCGGACGTGGAAGAGGTTCTGCAGATAGAGGAAGAACGTGTCGAGGTCGTCTAGATACTCCTCGAAGAGTTCCTTGACGCGCTTGCCCGCCTTGCTGAAGTCAATCAGCAGGTAGCTGTCGTATTCCGCCTTCGCAAAGGCGAGCGCGGCCGTGCTCTTGCCCACGCGTCGCGCCCCCTCGATCAGAACCGCGCTCCGACCCTGGCTTGTGCGCTTCCACGCGACGAGCCGGTCGTGGATCTTCCTCCGAAACACGATGTCGTTTTCCTTTTCCATGCCCGCGACACTATCAGAAACAAGATGTTTTCGCAAGTGGAAAATTCACGAAATCAAGATTTCCAAGATCTGCAAAATTCACGAAATCAAGATTTTTTGAAGAACAAATTCTCACAAGATCAAATGCAATCGCGCGCCCCAGAGGCCTAGCCGGGAAGAAGCCGAGCGAAGCGGGCTACGCCCGTCGCGGCCCCGGCGCGGAGCGGCGGGGCGGGCGAGGGACGGCGCGAAGCGCGGGCAGCAGCTCGCGGTCGGCGGGGCAGAGGTCCATCGCGGGCAGCTGCGCGAGCGCGACCCAGGCGACCTGCTGGTGCTCCTGGGGGACGGGGACGGAGCCGGGGCGGACGGAGCACGCGACGAGGATGAGGCGGATCGTCTTTTCCGGGTAGCGGTGGAGGACCGAATGGAGGACGGACGGGTTCTCGATCTCGAGGGCGAGCTCCTCGCGGCATTCGCGCGCGAGGGTCTCCTCGGGCGTTTCGCCCGGCTCGATCTTCCCGCCCGGAAACTCCCAGAGCCCCGCCTGGGCCTTGCCCTCCGGCCGCTGCGCCAGAAGCACGCGGTCCCCGTCGCGGATCACCGCGCCGACGACGTCGACGACCGTCCGGTCCGCGCTCCGCGCGGGCGGGGTGTTCTGCGAAGGTTTCGGGGGCATGGCTTCCGTTTCCGGCAACTCGCCGCAGTCTAGCAGAAGCGGCGCGGCCCCGCAACGCCGCGCGCGGCGCCCTCGCGCGGCTGCATCTTCGTCTTCCGTCCCGGGATCTCCGCGCATCTCCGATTCCGGCCATCCTCTTCCACACGCCGGACCGGAGCCGGAGTTTGCAAACACAGAGGCGGCGGCGAACACAGAGGCCGAGAAGACCGCTTCGCGTCGAGGTCGGTCCGTTCGCCGCACGAGAACAGGATTGGTTTTGGGCTTCCCTGCTCCGGGGCGGCGGCGCGGGACTTGCGCGGGTTGTTTTCCTCACGCCAAGTTCGCGAAGTCCGCGAAGGTTGGTTTCCGGAATTCCGTTGCGGACTTTGCGGACTTTGCGTGAGGTTTCTCCGCGGTGTCGGGCGGCGTGTGGCGGGGTGCGGGGCGGAGCCCCGCCAGACAAACCAGAAAATGTGCGGCCGAGTGCCGCTGGATTCCGCGAAGCAAACAGGAGCGGCTCTGTGTTCCGGCCGCGCTCTGTGTTCCTTTTCAACGCGGAGCGCGGGGCGAGCGAGGGGCGCGGGCCCTACGGCGCGGGGAGGCAGCGCTTGATCTGCTCGATCGTGGCGGGGTTCAGGAGGCCGGTGCGGTCGACGTCGACGTTGAGCGTGACGGCGCAGCCGTCGGCGAGGCGGCGCGCGAGCCAGGGGCGGAGGAAATCGTCCTCGAAGCGCGGGGAGGCGAAGCCGCGGCCCTGGTGGACCCAGTCGCGGTTGTCGGCGGTGAGCCACAGGTGCATCGCCATCCCCTGCGCGTTCGTGCGGCCGCAGAGCGGAAAGTCGACGAGCTCCTCGCCGCTGAAGTACTCCTGGCACGGCGTGTAGACGAACGTCCCGCCCTGCGAGTTCACGGAGACGAGCGCGTCCGGGTTGCCGGCCTTCGCCGCGAGCGCCATCTCGCGGAAGGGGAACTTCCAGTCGCCGAGCGGGACGGACGCGACGCGGTGCGGGCCGGCGTCGGAGACCATGCCCGGGCTGTCGAACCACCACCCCGCCACGTTGGGCCCGGCGGCGAGCGAGAGGTCGCGCACGATCGCGACGGCGTTGCTCCCGAACGTCTCGAGCCGTCCGTCCGCGTAGCCGGACGCCTTCGCCCACTCGCGGTCCGAGCGGTCGCCGGACTGGTTGTAGTAGAGGATCGTGCGGATGCCCTCCACGGCGAGGGCGTCGGCGATCTCGCGCAGCAGGTTGCGCCTCGTCGTGCGGCCCGGCAGGATGCGGTCGAGCGCGGGGCACGGCGCGGGCGGATGCTGGTCGGCCCACGACGACGTGAAGATGACGTGCCGCGCGCCGGCGTCCCTGAGCTGCGCGACGAACCGCGGCACGTCGAACGCGTCGACGGCCTTCTCGAAGTCGCCGCGCCGCCCGTCCTGGTCGGTGGTGCGCGTCGTCCAGTGCACGCCGATCCCGAACGATCCCGCGAGCCAGTCGGTCGACGCGCGCGGGTAGCCGTTCGTCGCGTCCGCCGCGCGGAGCGCCTCCGCGACGCGCCGCTTGAACGGCTCGCCGAAGACGGCGCGCTCCGGCGTGCAGTCGACGAACGCCTCGGGGTCGATCCGCTCGAGCGCCTCGCAGGGCGAGAAGTCGACCGTCCCGCGGATGCCTCCGCACCGCTTGAACGCGAGCGTGTCGATCCGCTCCAGACGCGAGCCCGGCGCGAAGGAGAGGCCGGCGAGACCGGCGCATCCGTAGAAGGCCTCCATCCCGACGACGCGCACGCCCGACGGAATCACGAGGTCGCCGCCGAGATTCCTGCAGCCCATGAACGCCGCGCGGCCGAGCTCCTCCAGCTGCGATGGCAGCGCGAGCGCGTTCGTGGCGTTCTCGCACGAGAAGAACGCGGCGCGGCCGATGGAGCGGACCGTGTCCGGCAGCGCGAACGAGCGAAGCCCGTAGTGCCACGCCGCGAAGCTGCCCTCGATCGCCGTGGGCTTGAGACCGGTGTCGGCCTCGACGCGCGGGAGCGAATCGAGCGACCAGTCGCCCTTCGGCGCCTGCCAGACCTTCTTGAGGACGATCCCGCCCTCGTGGAGCGGGTCCGGCTCGACGCCGATCTCGATGGGCCCGTCGTGGATAGAGCCGCGCTCCTTGTCGACCGTCCACGCGGCGCGCGCGGCGGAGACGGGGACGAGGACGGAAAGGGCGAGGAGAATCGGTACTCGTTTCATGGCGCCAAGTCTACCACACCGGCGCCGGCGGCGAAAGCCCGGCATCCGGATGAAAACGGATGCATTCCGCGGGAAGACCTGCTAGAATATGCGACCATGAAGACCGACGGCCAGCCGGCAGACTGGGCCGCCGTCGTCGGGGACAGTCGCGCCTTCGAGGAGGCGTTCGGCTTCGTCCCCGGCGAATTCCAGAGCGCATAGACCCGACCATCCACCCCAAAAGAACCAGGACCGAACACCATGAACTGGTACCACTGGATCATCGTCGTCGTCCCGATCGCCTTCGTCCTCTACATGGCGGTCCACTCCCGCCGCTACGCCAGGAGCGTCGCGGACTACCTCGTCGCCGGGCGCGTCGCCGGGCGCTACGTGCTGAGCACGTCCGGCATGATGGACGGCCTCGCCGTCCTCTACCTCGTGAGCGGCGCCGAGGCGAACTACCAGACCGGCTGGGCCATGGGCTTCTGGGGCAACATCCTGATGCCGCTGGGGCTCTTCCTCGGGCTCTTCGGCTACGTGACGGTGCGCTTCCGCCGGACGCGCGCGATGTCGGGCGGCCAGTACCTCGAGATGCGCTACAGCCGCCGCTTCCGCATCTTCGCGACGTGCGTACGCGTCTTCGGCGAGATGCTCACCAACTGCATCGGGCCGGCCGTCTCGGCGCGCTTCTTCATCTACCTGCTGGGCATCCCGCACCGGACCCACGTCTTCGGGCTCTCGCTCCCGACCTACCCGCTCTTCCTCGCGATCTGCATCGCGATGGCTCTTGTCATCATCCTCTCCGGCGGGCGCATCGCGCTCGTGATCGCCGACGCGATCCAGGGCATCATCGCCTACCCGGTGTTCGTCATCCTCGTCGTGTTCGTCTTCACGGAGTTCTCGTGGACGCACCAGGTGATGGCCGTCGCCGCGGACCGCGTCCCGGGCGAGAGCTTCCTCAACCCCTACGACGTGAAGGCGCTGCGCGACTTCAACATGTTCGCGCTCGTGGCGTCCGTCGTCGGCCGCTTCTTCCGCGGCTACTCGTGGATCGGCAACGACCACAGCGGCATGGGCAAGACGCCGCACGAGCAGAAGATGGCCGGCATCCTCGGCAACTGGCGCGGCGGCCTCTCCGCGGTCATGGTGACGATGCTCGTCCTCACGATGGTCACGCTCATGAACCACGCCGACTTCGCCGAGACGGCCCACGAGACGCGCCAGGAGCTGGCGGTCCGCGTCGTCGACGAGATCGCCGGCGAGGACGGCTCCCCGCTCGCGGCGGCCGTCGCGGAGCGCGTCCGCGCGATTCCGCCGTCCGTGCACCGCATCGGCGTCGACCCGCCGCTCGCGCGCCACGACAACATCGACACCGCCTACCAGGCGCAGATCCGCGAGACGATCTTCGAGACCGAGGGCCTCTCGACCGGCGCGGACGGCGAGCGGCTGCTCGACGGCGCGCCGGTCGGCCCGGACAACGAGGCCGAGGCGAAGCGGCGCGAGGGCGCGGCGAACCAGAAGTTCCAGAACTTCCGCTCGATGTACAACCAGATGATGCTCCCCGTCACGCTGCGGCGCTTCTTCCCGCCCGTCCTGCTCGCCCTCTGCTTCATGCTGATGGTGCTGATGATGGTGTCGACGGACGACTCCCGCATCTTCAACAGCGCCTCCGCGCTCGTGCAGGACCTCGTGCTGCCGTTCCTCAGGCGGCCGCCCTCGCCCCGCGCCCACCTGTGGATCCTCAAGGGCTTCTCCGTGCTCGTCTGCGGCATCTTCTTCACGGGCGCGCTCTTCCTCTCGCAGCTCGACTTCATCAACCTCTTCCTCACGATCACCACCTCGATCTGGGAGGTCGGCGGCGGCGTGGTGGTCGTCCTCGGCCTCTACTGGAGCCGCGGCACCACGGCCGGCGCCTACGCCTCGATCTTCGCGGGCGGCGGCACGGCGCTCGCCGGCATCGTCCTGCAGCGCAGCTGGGCCCGGACGATCGTCCCGTACCTCGAGTCGCACGGCTGGACGGAGAGCGTCTTCCACTTCCTCGCCCGCGTCTCGAAGCCGCTCAACCCGTGGGTGGACTGGTCCTGCGGACTGCACGGCGGCCAGCGCACGCTCGAGGAGGCGCTGCAGTTCTTCCACGAGAAGTTCCCGGTGAACTCCATCGAGATCTCCTTCCTCGCGATGATCCTCGCGCTCGTCTTCTACGTCGTCGTCTCGCTGCTCACCTGCCGCGAGCCCTACGACCTGGACCGGCTCCTGCACCGCGGCAAGTGGGCGGTGGGCGACGACGCCGCGGCCGTCGAGGCAAAGCCCCGCCCCTTCTGGCGGCGCCTCCTCGAGTCGTTCGTCAACATCACCCCGGAGTACACGCTCGGCGACAAGATCATCGCCTGGTCGGTCTTCGTCTACTCGATCGTCTACAAGTTCTTCCTCGCCTTCCTCGCCGTCGCGATCTGGAACGCCTTCTCGCCGTGGAAGCCGGAATGGTGGGGGACCTACTTCCTCGTCACCACGCTGTTCATCCCCGCGCTCAACGGCTGCGTCACGACCGTGTGGTTCATGTGGGGCGGCATCAAGGACATCCGCGCGCTCCTGCGCGACCTGGCCGCCCGCGAGCGCAACGAGCTCGACAACGGGATGGTCTCCGAGGACCACGTCTCGCTCGCCGACCAGGCGATCTACGCCGCCCGGGAGGCGGGGGAGAACGGACCCAAGGAGGACCACGTCTCGCTCGCCGACCAGGCGATCTTCGCCGCCCGGGAGGCGGGGGAGAACGAGGGGAAGAAGGAGTAGCGTGCCGGCCGGGCGCGACTAGCGCGACGAGGCGCGGGCGTGGGCGATGATCGCGCGGGGGACGTTGGACGTGCTCACGTCCGCGCCCCAGGCCTTGACGGTGTCGTAGATGAACGGCGAGTCGCTGCACCAGAGGTTCACGGAGAGGCCCGCGGCGTGCGCCTTGGCGACGCCGAGCGGGCCGGAACTCCTCCACTCCGGCGCGATGCGCATGCAGCCGAGGCGAGCCGCCTCCGCGATCGACTTCTCCGTGAGCTCGATGCAGATGAGGCCGAGGCGCGCGTCCGGATAGAGCGCCCGGAAGCGCTCCAGCGTCGGAACGGAGAAGCTCGTGAAGGCGTAGGTCCCCTCGACGAGCCCGCCCTCGATCGCCTGGTCGTGCAGCAGCCGGACGTAGCGGTCGAGGCGCTCGGGCGTCATCTCGTCGCCGTGCTCCTTCATCTCGATCTCGACGTCCACGTCCGCGCGGCCGCGGTAGACCTCGCAGAACTGCCGGAACGTCGGGACGTTCTCGCCGGAGCGACTGAGGCGCAGCGCCGTGAGCTCGGCGATCGTCTTCTCGTCCACGCGACCCGAGCCGGTCGTGGTGCGGTCGACGGTGGGGTCGTGCATGAGCACGAGCTCGCCGTCCCTGGAGAGGCGAACGTCCGTCTCCGCGCCGACGATGCCGCGCGCGAGGGCGTCGGCGAACGCGCCGACGGCGTTGTCGTCGTAGTCGCCCAGCCCGCCGCGGTGGGCGAGTACGAGCGGATGCTCGCGGGCCGGCGCCGCGGCCGGCGGCGCCGGCTCGGCGACGGGGGCGGCGGGGCCGTATTCGGCGGCGGCCTCGAACGTGAAGCGCTCCCACGGCAGCGCCGCCTCGCCCTCGCCGGCGAGGAGCCGGTCGATGTGCAGCAGCAGCGGGAAGTCCTCCGCGCGCAGCTCGCCCGTGGCGATGCGCGCCTTGACCGCGCGGCCGACGCGCTCCGCGACGACGAGCGACTCGAGCGTGACGCCCTTCAGCGCCGCCTTCGCCTCGTCGATCGAGAGGCCTCGGCCGAGCAGGATGCCGACCTCGCGCGTGCGGCCGCCGTAGACGGTGACGTAGAGGTCGCCCACGCCGACGCAGAGGTTGTCGAGCGTGCCGGCGCCCTGCAGGTCGAGCAGGCGCGACATCTCCTTGGCGGCCTGGCCGAACACCGCGGCCTGGCTGTTGAAGTGCAGGCCGCTGACGAGCCCTCTCTCCTTCTGGTTGAGGCCCACCGTGAGCGCGATGCCGAGCGCGTAGCCGTTCTTGAGCGCGACGGCGCTCTCGATGCCGGTGACGTCGGTGGAGAGCGAAATGTGGTAGTAGGGCGTCGCCATCATCGCGCGGATGCGGCGCAGCGTCGGAAGGCTGGCGCCGCAGAACGCGACCTCGGTCTGGTCGTGCGCCACGAGCTCGTAGCTCGTGCACGGGCCTCCGATGGCGCAGATGTCGCGGACGATGCCCTTGGCGGCAAGGCGCTTGCGCCAGAGCTCCGGGTATGTGAGGAGCTTGCCGTCCGGCGTGTCGAAGAGGCCCTTCGTGACGGAGAGCACGGGAACGGAGACCGGAATGCGCGGCAGGAGCTCGTCGCCGAACCAGTCGACGCCGAAGCTCGAGACGCCGCCGATCACGAGGTCGGCGCCCTCGAGCGCGCGGTCGAGCTCGTCGATCTTGTAGAACTCGACGCCGGCGGGGAACGGCGGGATGCCCTCCGGAAAGTGCTTGGCGAACTTCGGGTGGCGGTTGGTGGCGCGGCAGGCGTCGATGATCTCCCCGTCGAGCGGGGAGCCGACGAGGCGGACCGTGTTTCCGTTTTCGCGGGCGGGGAAGGCGAGCGCGCTTCCCATCATGCCGGAGCCGACGATGACGATGGTGGACATGTTGTGGTCGTGTGGTTGGGATGGTCTAGATGGTCGGGAGGATGCTTCGGGTTCCCAGCGCGCCTGGTCGGGCGTCGTCTCGAGGATGACGCGGTCGCCGTAGGCGAGGCCCGGGACGGGCGGGGCGATCACCTCCGCGACGCCGCCCGGCTGGAAGTGCTCGGGCTTGGTCTCGGGATGCGGCCAGTAGATCCAGGCAGGGAATCGCGCGCCGTTTCGGACGAGCGTTGCGCGGGCGAAGCTGAACGTCTCGGCCGGCGTCTCCGGGTGCCACTTGACGCGCTCGAAGAGCAGCGCGGCGGGACCGGGGCGGAAGCGGTGCGGGGCGCAGTCGACGTTCACCGTCCCGGGGTGGAATCCCGCGAGGTCGAGCCCGCGCTCGCGGAAGAACGGGACCTGCATCGCGATCGTTCCGCGCGGGAAGCGCGGGTCGCCGGCGCGCCCGGAGGCGACGCCGTGTCCGCGCACGACGACGCCGGCGATCCGTTCGCCGCGGTTCTCCGCCGTTCCGACCGCCCCGCGGACGAAATCCGCCGGGCCGGGGTTCGTCTGGTCAATGATTCGCGGCATCGGCTCCGGAGTCCGGTTCGGGGAGGGCGCCGTCGACCGCGCGAAGCGCGCGGAAGCCGTCGAGCAGAGCGCGCCTGCGCGGGTTGTCGGCGGAGGGGACGAAGGGCCTGCCGGGGGCCTCGCTCGCGTGCTCGACGCTCCAGCCGCCCCACTCGCGGAAGGCGTGGTAGGACCAGTCCCAGCCGAACTCCTCGAAGACGGCGATGCAGTCGCGCAGATAGTCGTCCGCGCCCGGGGCCCAGGTGCTGGCGCTGAACTCGCCGACGTAGATTTTCGCGCCATGGCGCTTCTGGAATTCGCGCACGGGCTCCATCGTCCGGCGGATGAGGTCGCGGTCCCAGCCCTTCGAGGGATCGGGCCAGACGGGGCCGACCGGCCTGCCGCCGACTCCCTGGTGCGTGAACTCCATCGGCCGGTAGCAGTGGACCTGGTAGATCACGTTGTCCATCCGGAGCGGCGAGAGATACGCGAACGCGCCCGGCGAGTCCCAGTCGTTGGACTCGACGACGATCGCGGTGTCGGGGTCGATCTCGCGGACGGCCTCCGCCGCGCGGCGCTGGAGCGTCCAGTAGTCGAACGGCGCGCGGCCGATCTGGTTGGGCTCGTTCACGAGGTCGTAGCCGTAGATCGCGTCCGCGTTGCCCTTGAGGCGCGTCGCGATGCGGCGCCAGGTCTCGACGAAGGCGTCGGCGTATTCCTTCTCGCGGAACATCGCCATCTCGCGGTCCTCCGTGCGGCCGCCGGGCGTCACGTGCAGGTCCACGACGACCTTGATGCCGTATTTGCGCGCGCAGGGCAGCACGACCGTCTCGAGGCAGTCGAGCTTGCCGTCGATCCAGGTCCGGAACTCGTCGAGGTCGCGGTTGTCGCCGACCGCGCTCCAGTTGCGCACCATCTGGTAGCGCGCGAGCGTGGCGCCCCACTCCGCGAGCGTCGCGAAGTCCTCCTCCGTCGGATCGCGCTGCGGCAGCATGACGCCGCGCCGCGGCGCGGCGTCATGCAATGACGGGCCGCCTTCGGCGGAATGACGGGTGCCGGCTTCGCCGGCAAATGACGGGTCCGCTTCGCGGAAATGACGGGTGCCGGCTTCGCCGGCAAATGAAGGATTGGCGTTCATTTGCGCCGCAGGCGCACCCGTCATTTGCTGAGGAGCAGCACCCTTCATTTGCGCCGCAGGCGCACCCGTCATTGCGCCGCTTTGCGGCGCCCCTTCATTCGCGGCGCACGGCGCCGCGGGATACCGGACGATCCAGTCTTCGTTGATGCGCCGGAAGAGGCCGGGCGTGGGGGCGGCGCGGAGGGTGGAGAGGTCGAACTCGACGCGGCCGGACGTCCCCTGCAGGCCGAGCTGCAGGTCGGCGAAGACGGGGCGCGCGCCGCCGAAGGACGTCTCGTTGCGAAGGACCGTCGCGGGCAGGTCTCCGACGACGTTGCGGCAGTTGGGCCACGCCTCGGTTCCGGCGCCGTCGCGCCAGTGCATCTGGAACTTGAGCCCGAGCCACGACTGGGTGGGCTTGGCGAGGTCCGAGCCCGCGGCCTCGACGGTCATCGCGAAGCCCTCCGCGCCCTTGAGCAGCGCGGCGGGGACCTCGGCCGTCGCCATCGCCGAGGCCGGATACGCGTCCGCCGGGATGTCCACGACGAGGCGGTCGCCCTCGAGCGTCGCGTACTTCGCGGGCAGGCGCCAGACGAGGTTCGTCAGCGGCGCGAGCACCGGCTCGGACGTCTGGACCTCCTGCGGCTCCGCGGCCGCGGCGGCGAGGGCGGACGAGGCGAGAAGGCAACGGAGAGGGAAGATCCGTTTCATGGCGTGCATTCTAGCATTCCGGTGCCGGGGGGGCAACTGGGCCGCCCTCGACCTTGACAACGCCGCCGGCTCCGCTATCCTCTTCTGGGAACTGGCCCGACCATGAAAGCCGAAGAAGAAATCCTCGATATCTGGCAGCGCCGGACGGACCGCGTGTCCGCCGGCGTCTTCGACCGCTACTTCCTCGACGGAAACACGCGCCGCCTCGCGGCGCTGCGCCGTCTCGAGGACGCCTTCGACAAGGTGCGCCGCGAAGTCCGCGGGACGACGGTCGGCGACGTCCCGGCCGTGTGGATGCTCTACAACATGGGCGTCGTCGTGAAGACGCGCGAGGCGGTCTTCTCGATCGACCTGCACCACCGCCGCGCCGTCGAGCTGGCGCCGCTGCTCGACTTCGCGCTCGTCACGCACAACCACGACGACCACTGGCGGCAGGACTTCTACCGGGCGATGGACCGCGCCGGCAAGACCGTCGTCTCGAGCTTCCTCGCCAACTACGGCGCGGCGAACTGGCGCAGCGCCGCGCCCGACTGGGCGGCCGGGGGCGGATTCACGAGGGCGCGCAAGACGTTCCGCATCCGCGACGTCGAGGTCCGCACCTCCTACGTCGACCACAACGACTACCTGGTCGACTTCACGACCGCCTTCGAGGTCCGCGTCGGGAAGTGGACGCTCTACCACACGGGCGACTGCGGCAGGGGGAGCGAGCCCAAGCTCCGCGCGTGCCGGCCCGACCTGTGGGTGTTCTTCCCGGGCTGCGGCATCGACGTCGAGGCGGCGGTCCGCCGCGTCCGCCCGAAGCGCCTCGCCTTCGGCCACCTCTGGGAGCTCGGCCACAAAAGCGGCCGCCTCACCGCCCCGCTCCTGCGCAACGCCCTCGCCGCCGCGCGCCGCGCCGGCGCCGACCCCGTCCTCGCCCTGTGGGGCGACCGGCTCTGCTGACCGGCGCCCGGCGCCCTACGCGGACAGGGCGCCGAACCAGATTCGGAAGAACGCGTCGGGGTCCACGGTGCGCGCGAGGCGGTGCGGCGCGGGGGCGCCTTCCGGCGCGGGGCCGGGGATCGTCCAGCCGAACGTCGGCTCCGCGAGCGGGACGCGGACGAACGCGTCCTCGTAGGTGCAGACCTCCGGGCGGAAGACGCCGACGGCCGCCAGCGGGTCGTGGAACGTGACGCGCTCCGAACGGTCGAACCAGACCTCCGCGAAGTCGCGCACGGGGCCGAGCGCGTCGAGGCCGGCGAAGCGGCGGCGGGCCTCGTCGCGCGGCAGGACGACCTGCGTCGTGACGTCGAGCCCGTAGCTCACGTGCGTCGCCGGGCGCGGGTGCGGCGTGTTGCCGTAGACGATCGCCGTCGCCCACGGGTCGAGGAACGCGTTCCACTCGCCGCCGAGCGCGGTGAAGAAGCGGCCGCACATGAGGTAGAGGCCCTTCAGGAGCGACGGGATCTCGGGGTCGAGCGAGAACAGCGTCGCGACGTTCGTGAGCGGCCCGATCGCGAGGAGCGCGACCTCGCCCGGATTGGCGCGGATCGTGCGGCGCAGGAAGTCCACGGCGGAGCCGTCCGCGGCGAACCGGTCGCGCGGCCAGTCGCCGAGGCCGGCGGCCTGCGGGCAGACCGGCTGGAGCTGCGCGCGGGAGAGCGGAACGGGGCAGCCCGGATGGATCGGCACGTCCGGGCGGCCGAGGTGACGGCAGATGGCCGACGCCATCTCGCAGCGCTTCTCCGGTTCGCCGCAGACCGTCGTGACGCCCAGCAGCTCGCATTGGGGTTCGCGCAGGAGGTAGGCCAGCGCCAGCGCGTCGTCAATGTCGTTTCCGATGTCGGTGTCGAGAAGGAGTTTCATGGGGGTGCTTTCCGGAGTCCTGTTCCGCGGTCGTGCGCGTGGGCTTCCATTCTACCAGAACCGTCCCGGACAATCCACCGCTTCCGGAATTGAAACCGAAGCCCGCTTTCGGTAGAATCGCCGGCCATGAACGCAATCTGGATCGATCTGCCCGCCGACGCGATGAACGTCGCCGCCGCCTTCCGCCTCGTCCTCGGCCGCCCCGCCGGCGGCGCGACGCTGCGCCTCGCCGCCGCGGACTTCTGCCGCGTGTGGGTCGACGGACGCCTCGCCGCGCACGGCCCCGCCCGCACGGCGCACGGCTACGCCCGCGTCGAGGAGGTCCCTCTCCCGCCGCGGACCGGGGACTCGAGCGGCGAAGCCGCACTTCCAGTCGCCGAAGGCGGCGACTTAAAGGCCGAAGGCCGACTTCACGAAAACGACGCCCTCGTCGTTTTCGTCGAGGTCCTTTCCGCGCACGTGCCGTGCTTCGACGGCGTGGAGCAGGACGCCTTCTTCGCGGCGGAGGTCGTGGCGCCGGACGGCCGCGTCCTCGCCGGGACGGACGACTTCGAGGCGTGGCTCGACGGAACGCTCGTCCGGCGCGTCCGCCGCTTCAGCTACCAGCGCGGGTTCGTCGAGTCGCGCCGCATCGCCGCCGCCCCCGAAGCCTTCCGCCGCGGCGGCCCCGCCCCGGAAGGCTGGGCGCGCGCGGCGACGGTTCCGCGGCCGCTTCCGCGACTCCTTCCCCGCCGCGCCCCGAGGCCGGTCCTCGACTTCCTCGACGCCGGCGCGCCCGTCGCTCGCGGGGCCTTCTCCGCGGACGCCTCCGTCGCCGCGCCGATGGGGCGGGAGGTGACCCTCGTCGGCACGCAGGGGTTCAAGGGGTATCCGCCCGCCGAGTGGGAGGACGACCCCGCCGCGGATGCCGCGCGTCTCGCATCTCACGCAGAGAACGCGGGGTTCGCAGAGTATTCCCTCTACGATCTCCGCCGCACGCGCACCGGCTTCTTCTCCCTGCGCGTGCGCGCCGAGGCGCCGGAGGGCGCGACGGTGCTGCTGCTCTTCGACGAGCTCCGCGCGCCGGACGGCGCGCGCTTCCCGGTCGATCCGTTCCGCAACGCCTGCTCGAACGTCGCCAAGTGGCGGCTCGGGCCCGGCGTCCACGACCTGCTCTCGTTCCATCCGAACAGCGCGCGGTTCGTCGCGGTCGCCGTCCTCGAGGGGCGCGCCGCGGTCGAGCGCCTCGGCGTCGTCCCCTACGAGAACCCCGACGCCGCGCGCGTCCCGCTGCCGCCGACGGGCGACGCCGCGCTCGACGCGATCGTGGACGCCGCGCGCGCGACGTTCGCGCAGAACGCCGTCGACCTGCTGACCGACTGCCCCTCGCGCGAGCGCGCCGGGTGGCTGTGCGACGCCTTCTTCACGGGCCGCGCCGAGGCGCTCTTCACGGGCCGCAACGACGTCGAGCGCGCGTTCCTGGAGAACTACGCGCTCGCGCCGTCCCTCGCGTCGCTTCCCGGCGGGATGCTCCCGATGTGCTACCCCGCCGAGCACGCGGCCGGCACCTACATCCCGAACTGGGCACTCTGGTGGCTGCTCGAGCTCGACGCCTATCGCGCGCGCACGGGGGACGAGGAGACGGTCGCCGCGTCGCGCCCGAAGATCGGCCCGCTCCTGGCGTGGTTCGACCGCTACGCCGGCCCAGAGGGGCTCCTGGAGGACCTGCCCGGGTGGGTGTTCGTCGAATGGAGCGCCTGCAACGACCCGGACCACGTCCGCGGCGTCAACTTCCCCACGAACTTCCTCTGGGCCGCCGCGCTCGAGGCGGCCGCGCGCCTCCTCGGGCGCCCGGACCTCGCCGCGCGCGGCGCATCCGTCCGCGCCGCCGCCGCGCGCCTCGCGTGGGACGGCGAGTGGTTCGACGACAACGCGCTGCGCGGCGGGGACGGCGCGCTGCGCCGCGCCGGCCACCCGACCGAGACCGGCCAGTACTACGCCTTCTACTTCGGCGCGGCCGACCCCGCCGCGCGCCCCGCGCTCTGGGAGCGGCTGTGCGCGGAGTTCGGCCCTTCGCGCGACGCGGCCCGGACCTGGCCGGGCATCCCGCCCTCCAACGCCATCGTCGGCGCCTACCTGCGGCTGGAGCTGCTGCTGCGCGACGGCCGCGCGGAGCAGTGCCTGCGCGAATGCCGCGGCTTCTTCGCGCCGATGGCCCGCCTCACCGGCACGCTCTGGGAGAACCTCTCCCCGGAGGCGAGCCTCGACCACGGCTTCGCCTCCTCCGCCGCCTGGCTGATCCGCCGCGCGTGCGACGCGACAGCCGGCTGAATCGGGCGCGCCGGGAGGCTTGCCGCGCGGGGCCGTTTCCCCTAGAATCCCTTCCGCGATGAGCACACCACCGGACAATCGAACGACGGGCGCCGAGCGCCCCCTCTGCCTCTGCGTCTCCCGGGAATGGGGCGCGCCGGAGGACTACGTCGAAACGGTCGCCGAGGCGGGCTGGAACGGCTGGTTCGCCGTGCGGCGGCCCGAGGCCGACCTGCGCCTCGCCGCCAGGCGCGGCGCGGCGGCCGGGCTCGCGGTGCAGTCCGTCCACGCGCCGTGGGGCCGGGCCGCCGACCTCTGGGGGGCGGACGACGCGAAGGGCGAGGCGGCCGTCGCGGAGCTGGTCGACTGCCTCCGCGTCGCCGCCGACATCGGCGCGCCGCTCGTCGTCGCCCACGCATGGATCGGCTTCGTCCCGACCGCGCCGACCGAGGACGGCATCCGCCGCTTCGCGCGCGTTGCGGACGAGGCGGAGCGGCTCGGCGTCCCGGTCGCGCTCGAGAACACCGAGGGCGAGGAGCACCTCGACGCGCTGCTCTCGCGCTTCGCGGGGCACCCCGCCGTCGGCTTCTGCTGGGACACCGGCCACGAGCTGTGCTACAACCGCGGGCGCGACATGATGGCGTCCTACGGCGCGCGCCTCCTCGGCACGCATCTCAACGACAACCTCGGCATCACGGACCCGTCCGGCCCGACGACCTGGCTCGACGACCTGCACCTGCTGCCGTTCGACGGCATCGCCGACTGGCCCGGCATCGCCGCGCGCCTCGCACGCTCCGGCTTCTCCGGCCCGCTCACCTTCGAGCTCAACCTCACGTCCAGGCCCGGCCGCCACGAGAACGACGCCTACGGCGCGATGCCGCTGCGCGACTACCTCGCCGAGGCGCTCGCCCGCGCCCGCCGCGTCGCGGCGCTCGTCGCCGCCGCGCAGGCTGCGCCCCGCCAATGACCCCCCGGAGTTCGCCGCGCGCGCCTAAGGGAGATTTCCGGTTCGGGCGCTACCAGCGGAAGTAGCGGTAGGGATCGTCGAAGTCGTTGGTGCAGACCAGCACCCACCGTGAAACCATGCCTCCCGGGATGGGAGTTGCTACCGAATGAGGAGCATCGTCCGGATCAGGCGGGCGACGATTCCCGGCTTGGCGCCGATCCAGTCGTCGTATTCGCCGTCCTCGCCGGTCCAGGCGTAGCCGGATCCGACCCAGTCGCCGTTCCTCGACGCCGGCCGGCAGAAGTCCTCCGAGTCGAGTTTCGTCGACACGAACGCGGGCGGGGTGGCGAGCACGATGTTGCTCGAGATCGTGCAGCCCCGCGAAAGGTCGTAGCCCTCGACGAGCGTCGCCGGGCCGCCCGAAATCCCATTCGTCGCGTACCAGGCGTTGTTCTTGAGGCATCCGTTGTCTCCGGTCTTGAACGACGAGAAGTTGCCGCTCGCGAAGGCGGTCTGGTTGTTCTTGAAGACCGTGAGACCGTCCTCGCTCGCTGGGTCGAGCACGATGAGGTTGTCGAAGATCTGCGGATACCACGAGCAGGCGCTGTTCGCTTTGACGATCTCCGCGAAATGCGACACGTTCACGAGCGTATTGTGGTGGATGAGAACGGAATTGCTCAGCCCGTGGTAGTTCTTGGTGAGGAAGGGGACGGCGCTTCCGGAATCGCACCAGAAGATGTTGTAGCGGATTTCCGCTTTCTGGAATTCGCCGGCGCCTCCGTAGATTCCGGTGGGAATTGTGCCGCAGCGGTAGAGGACGTTGGACTCGATCAGGAACGGCTCGCCGCTTTCCTTGATCGCCCAGAGAACATAGCAACAGTTGGAAAAAACGTTTCCGGAAAGGATGGCGTTTTCTCCAAGACGCGTCGCCCGCATGCTGCGGTCCTCCGACTCGCCGAGGAAGCTGCAACGGCTCACGGTCAGGTATCGCCCGTTGTGCCTGTCGGTCTGCTGGGCGCGGGTGGCCACGGCCGCATGGCCGATTCCGTTCGCCGCCTCGTCGTAGGCAGGTTTCCCGTTTGCTTGGAAGTAGTTTCCAGACTGGTGAAACACGCAGTCGTCGACCGTGGTGTAGTCGCCCTGCACGTCGATGCAGCGTCCCGACTTGCCCAGGGAGGAGTCGGGCGCGTCCTTGATGGTGCTCCCGTAGTACGTGAAGTCGAGCCCGGAAATCGTCGTGTGGACGACGCCGACGGGGATGGAGATCACGGAGGGGTTGCTGACGACGGAATGGAGGGTGGGGGAGACCACGATCCGGGGGCGTTCCTCGCCCCATTTCGTGATGGTCAGGTAGCGCTCCGTCGTGACCACGACCAGGTCGTCCGCCGTCTCGATGTTGTAGACGCGGTCTTCGCCGCCTCGGACGTGGACGGTTCCGTGCACGGCGCACAGCGGCACGGCCGCGGCGATCGAACGCAGCGGCGCCGCCTCCGTCCCGGTCCCGCCGCCGGCGGCGTTCGCGTCCACGTAGACGTCCATCATGCGGAGCTTGATCACGGAAGCGAGATCCCCGACGAGGGCCTTCGACGTGGCATCGTCCGTGAGACGGACTTTCGGGTAGAAGTCGCCGGGCGCGGCATAGGTCCACGTCGCCGTGACGTCCGATCCGGTGCGGTCCCACGTCCCGTCGCCATCGAAATCCCAGTCGACCGTCACCGCGCCCGCGTTGCCCGTGTAGGCGACGGCGAAGGTCGCGGTCGCCGGAACAAGGTTCGCGGAAAGATCCATCGACAATCCGTCGATCTCGAAGTATTCGCCCGGCTCGCCCGGGATGTCCGCCGGCTCGACCGCGCCGACGAAGGTCGCAGCGTATGAAACCGTCTTTTTGTCGATCGTTCCGCTCGCCCCTCGCGCGATCGTCCAAACCCACGGATAGCGCGCGGCGTTGAGTCGGTAGAAGTCCGGGCTCGTCGGGTCCGATGTGTTCAGGAATTCCGGAGCGACCCCCAGCTCCTTGTTGTCCGAAACGGCGAGACTGAGTGCGTAGTCGTCGAACTGGGCGGGCGCCGTGCCGGAAACGAAATCTGGCGCAAACCAGACGTTGCCCTTGAAGAACGATCCCGCCTTGAAGGAACTCTTCCGGTTGGCGAGGGACGTCGCGTCCTCGCGAATGATGCAGCCGCTCCCGGAAGCGAGAACGAGGTTGTCGAAGATCCACGGCGTCCAGCTGACGTTGTTGACTTCGTCCACCTGCACGAACCCGCTGCATCCGACGACGGTGTTGTGGTGGAACCGCGGCTGTCCGGCGTATCCCGCGTTGGCGTCTTTCTGGAAAAATGCGACGTCGCTGCCGACGAACACGTTGTAGGCGATTTCGCCGTTCGCGATTTCGCCGTAGTTGTCGCCCTTGCTTTTGATCGGCTGGGTGCAGTTCACGACGCGGTTCGAGACGAAGTAGCCGCCCGTGGACTGCTTGTGGACCGTGAAGTACCCGGAACAGGAGTCGAAGAGGTTGCCGACGATCTGCGAGTTGTCGGCGAACTTGATCGGACGGAACGCGGAGGCCCCGACATGGTCGAACCGGCAGTTCCGGACGATCAGACCGGTGCCCTGTTTCGCATGAAGTTGTTCACTGGAGTCGGCGTAGAGGACACCGCCGTCCGCCCAGTTCTTGCCTGTCGTGCCGGTCTGGACGAACTCGCATCCGTCGAAGACGCAGTCGTTGGCGGCGAACGAGAAGAGCCTGCCGCTCTGGCCGAGGGAGTTGCCGGCGGCATTCTTGTCCCCGGCGTAGGAGAAGGTGAACTTGAGGTTGGCGACGGTCAGGCGGTCGGAGCCGACGGGCACCGAGAAGACCACGGGGTTGTTCTGCACGGTGCTGAGATTCGCGTCGAGCGCGACAACCGGCTTGTTGGCCGGATCCGCGGCCGCGAGGGTCAGGTCCGGGACGGAGACGGTCGCGAAGTCGCTGGCCGACGCGATCGCGTAGGTGCCGGAGGCGACATGGATCGTCGAGGGTCCGGAGACGCCGTTCGCGGCGTCCACGGCAGCCTTGATCGTCGCGAATGGCGCGGTCTGGGATCCGTCGCCGCTGGCGGCGGCGGAAGCGTCGACGTAGAAGTCGGCCGCGCCGGCGGAACCGGCCGCGAAAAGAAGGACGAATGCGAAGGCGCGCCGCATTAGAGCGTTGTCGGGGCGAAAACGTGTCAACATGCGCTGGCTCCTTTCGTGGTGGGGAAGGTCGACCGAAAAAGTCGGACTTGGATTTGATTCTAGCAAACCCGGACGGCCTCGGCAACCGAAAATGAACGAGACGCGTTGCGACATGGGCGGCGATTTGATAGCATTTCCCGCCATGAGGGAAACGACAGCCGGAACGCTCCGCGTGAAGATGCTCCCCGGCGAGAGGTGGTGGGGGCTGTGCAACGCCTTCGGGCGCGAGATGCCGTTCACCGAGGCGACGGCGTTCGAATGCGATCTGCGCGTCGAGAACTACGCGCACCAGTCGCTCTCGCTGCTCTGTTCGGACCGCGGCCGGGCGATCTGGTGCCCGGAGCCGGTCGGCGCCTGGATCGCGGACGGCGAGATCGCGCTCGAGTCGGACGCGGGCGAGATCTCGCTCGTCGAAAACGCCGGGCGCAGCCTCGCGGAGGCCTTCCGTTTCGCCTCGCGGACGTGGTTCCCTCCGACCGGCGAGGAACCGGAACTGCTCTACTTCGCCGCACCGCAGCTCAACACGTGGATCGAGCTGACGTACCACCAGAACGAGACGGACATCCTCGCCTACGCGCGGTCGATGGTCGAGCGCGGCGTGCCGCCCGGGATCTTCATGATCGACGATACGTGGCAGCACGCCTACGGCGAGTGGGACTTCGACCGGCGCCGATTCTCCGATCCGAAGGGGATGATGGACGCGCTCCACGCGATGGGATACAAGGTCCTCCTGTGGATGTGCCCGTTCGTCTCGATGGACTCGCCCGGATACCGCCGGATCGCGTTCGGCACGAACCCGGACGACGTGCGCGGCTACCCCGAGAAGGGCGGCTTCCTCGTCTCGTCCCGGACGCCCGGCTGGGGCGGCGTCCCGCCGCCGGCGGCCGTCGAATGGTGGAACGGCAAGAGCGCGCTGCTCGACTTCACGCACCCGAACGCCGTGGCGTGGTTCACGGAGCAGCTCGACCGACTCGCGCGCGACTACGGCGCGGACGGCTTCAAGTTCGACGGCGGCGGCGTCCACTTCTACGCCGGCTGCGTCGGGACGGAGGGCTCGTCCCCGAAGACGTTCGCCCACGATCCGTCGGCCTCGCCGGCCGCGCAGAGCGCGCTCTACGGCGCCTTCGCGCTGAAGTACCGCGGCAGCGAATACCGCAACGGCTTCGGCTTCGCGGGCAGGCCCGTGATCATGCGCCTGCACGACAAGCCGCACACGTGGGACGCCCTCCGCCGCCTGATCCCCGACATGCTCGCCGCGGGGCTGGTCGGCTGCCCGTTCATCTGCCCCGACATGATCGGCGGCGGCGAATGGACCGCGTTCCTCCCCGGAGCGCCGTTCGAGCCCGAGCTCTTCCTCCGCTCCGCGCAGGTCCACGCGCTCTGCCCGATGATGCAGATCTCCGCCTCGCCCTGGCGCGTGCTCTCGCCCGAGCACCAGCTCGTCTTCCGGGACGTCGTCGCCCTGCGCCAGCGCTTCGCGCCGCGGTTCGTCGAGCTCGCGAGGGAGTCCGCCCGCACGGGCGAGCCGATGATGCGCAACCTCGAATACGCCTTCCCGGGGCGCGGCTACGCCGGCATCAAGGACGAGTTCCTGATGGGCGAGGACCTCCTCGTCGCGCCCGTCCTGGAGAAGGGCGCGACCTCGCGCCGCGTCGTCCTCCCGCCCGGCTCGTGGCGCGCCGACGACGGCCGGACCTACGACGGCCCCGCGACGATCGAGGCCGACGCGCCCCTCTCGCGTCTGCCGCATTTCGAAAGGATTCACTGATCCATGCAGGACGGTTCAGCCATGGATGGAACGACGGAAATGACATTCCCCGGCTTCGTGGACGTGCACGTGCACTTCCGCGATCCGGGCGCGCCCGAGGCGGAGACGACGGCCAGCGGGCTCGCCGCGGCCCGGCGCGGCGGTTTCGCCGCCGTCGTCACGATGCCGAACACGGACCCGGCCTGCGACTCGCCGGAGGGCCTCAACTACCAGCGCCGCGCCGCGCGCGCGGCCGGTTCGGAGACGATCCTCCTTCCGTCCGCCTGCATCACGAAGGGCCGTCTCGGCCGCGAGGTCGCGGACCTCGAGGCCCTCGCCGGGGCGGGGGCCGCGTTCTTCACCGACGACGGCTCCTACGTCGCGGACGACGCCGTGATGGAGGAGGCAATGCGCCGCGCCGCGAAGCTCGGGATGTGCGTCTGCCAGCACGCGATGGATCCGAAGGAGACCGGCCGCGGCGTGATCCGCGACTGCGCCTTCGCGCGGGCGCATCGTCTGCCGACGATCCCCGTCTCCGCCGAGACGGCGGCGATCCGCCGCGATCTCGCGCTCTGCCGCGTCACGGGCTGCCGGCTCCACGTCCAGCACCTCTCCACCGCGGAGGGCGTGGCGCTCGTCCGGGCGGCGCAGCGGGAGGGGCTTCCCGTCACGGCCGAGGCGACGCCCCACCACCTGCTGCTCTCGTGCGACGAGATTCCCCGCGACGACCCGAACTACAAGATGGCCCCCCCGCTCGGCACCGCCGAGGACCGCGCGGAGCTGCGCCGCGCGGTGAAGGAGGGCGCGCTGATGTTCGCCACGGACCACGCGCCGCATTCGGCGGCGCGGAAGGCGGGCGGCTTCGCCGGCGCCGCCAACGGGATCGTCGGGCTCGAGACGGCGATTCCCCTCACGTGGACGGCGATGGTCGAGGAGGAGGGGATGGACCCCGAGGCCTGGGCGCGCGCATGGTGGAAGATGCCGCGCTCGATCCTCTCGCCCCGCGCGGCGAAGCGGCTCGAGCCCGCCCCGGAGACCCGGATCGCGGTCGGCGAATGGCGCGCCGTCGACGTGGCGGGGTTCGCCTCGCGCTCCCGCAACTGCCCCTACGACGGCCGGGAGTCCCGCTGCTGGCCCGTGACCGGCACATGAAGGCCATGCCGCCACCATTCTACGCCCCGGCGCCCGTTCTGCGCGTAACCGACGTGCAACGCTTCTCGGTGCACGACGGGCCGGGGATCCGGACCGTCGTCTTCCTCAAGGGCTGCCCGCTGCGCTGCGCGTGGTGCCACAACCCCGAGACGCAGCGCGCCGAGCCCGAGATTCGCTTCGTCGCCGCGCGGTGCATCGGCTGCGGCGCATGTGCCGCGACCTGCCCGCACGGCGCGCATCGGTGCTCGCCGGAGCGCGTCTTCGACCGCTCGAAGTGCATTGCCTGCGGCGCGTGCGCCGCGACGTGCCCCGCCGGTGCGCTGGAGCGTGTCGGCGAAGAGCGAAGCGTCGCGGAGCTGCTCGACCTCGTGCGCCGCGACGCGCCTTTCTACGGAAGGGAGGGAGGCCTTACGCTCTCCGGCGGCGAGCCGATGGCGCAGCCGGAGGGCGCGCTCGCGCTCCTCGCCGCCGCGCGCGAGGCGGGGATCGGGACCTGCGTCGAGACGTGCGGCGCCTTCGATCCCGCGTTCGCTCCGCGTCTCGCCTCGCTCGCGGACACTGTCCTCTTCGACCTCAAGGATACCGACGCAGCGCGCCTGCGCGAGAACGCCGGCGGCGACCTCGACGCCATCCTCCGCGCGCTCCGCGCGCTCGACGCCGCCGGCGCGAACCTCGCGCTGCGATGCGTCCTCGTCCCGGGCGTCAACCTCCTCGAGAGCCACGCCCGCGCCGTCGCGGACGTCTTTCGCTCCCTGCGCCATGCGCGCCACGTCGAACTCCTGCCCTATCACTCGTGGGGCGTCGACAAGGCCGTTCAGACCGGCCGCGGGCAGCGCGTCTTCAAGACGCCCGATCCCGCCGACGTCGATGCGTTCGCGCGCATCCTTCGCGAAACCGGCGTTCCGGTGAAGCATGACTCGGCAACGCGCCCGCCGGCGCAGCCCCGCTCGCCTTCCCCTCGCATCCGGCGCCTGCAGGACGAGGCGCTCGCGCACGACATAATGCCCGCGCCGGTTCCGGTCGAACACGACCCGGCGGACCTCGCGCTGCCGGAGCCCGTGCGCATCGGAACGCGCCTCGCGCGCTTCATGGACGCGCAACCGGTCCTTCTCGCTCCCGACCAGGAGCTGCTCGGCTGGCTGCCGTTCGACGGCTCGGTGGAGTCCGACGTCTTCACGCGCCGCGGCCATGCGCACTTCTGGGAGCTCTTCCGCGAATACTACCGCAAGCCGCAGGAGAACCTCGTCATCTTCGAGTGGCAGCATTCGTGCGCCGACTTCGCGAAGATCGTCCGCGAGGGCTTCGACGGCGTCCGCCGCGACGTGGCCGCTTCCAGGCTCCGCCACGCCGGCGACCCGGAGACCATCGAATCCATCGCGCGGACGAAGCTGGGCCTTGTCAAGCCCGGCGAGAAGAT
>CACWKU010000009.1 GCA_902761575.1 uncultured bacterium | reverse complement strand
GCGACGAGGAAGGCGACGCCCGCGTCGCGCAGGTCGCGCGCGAGGGCGCGCTCGACGGGGCCGAAGCCCGTGGCGGGGTCCGTCACGACGACGGCGACGTCGGCCTCGCGAAGCTCCTCCCGGGCGCGCCCGGCGCGCAGCGCGCCGACGCCCGCCTCGTCGTCGTCGAGGCCCGCGGTGTCGACGAGCAGGCACGGCCCGAGCGGCAGCAGCTCCATCGCCTTGCGGACGGGGTCGGCGGTCGTACCCGGGACGGCGGAGACGATCGAGACGGGCTGCCCCGCGATCGCATTGACGAGCGAGGACTTGCCGGCGTTGCGCCGGCCGAGGAAGGCGATGCGCACGCGCTCGCCGGCGGGGGTCTGGTTGAGGTCGCTCATGTCTTGGTTCCGAGAGCTCCGAGTCTACCACATTCCCCGTGCCGTCGCCACGCCCCGCGGGCGGGCGTGACATTGCGCGCCGATTGTGGTAGAGTCCGCGCCCTTTCCGAAACCACAACCCCGCCACGGAGCCCCTGCCATGCCCAGAGCCGCCAGGAAGAAGAACCCCACCATCCTCATCGTCACGCCGGAGATCACCTACCTCCCGGCCGGGATGGGCAACATGGCCAACCGCATGACCGCCAAGGCCGGCGGCCTCGCGGACGTCTCCGCCTCGCTCGTCTCCGCGCTCTTCGAGCTCGGGGCGGACGTGCACGTCGCCCTCCCCTACTACCGCAAGATGTTCCACATGGACGTGGGGAACCTCGTCGAGCGCGAGCTGCTCGTCTACAAGTCCGTCCTCCCCGAGTCCCGCATCCACCTCGCGCAGGACCGCCTCTTCTACTACCGCGACCGCGTCTACTCCGGCGACAACCAGGTGAACCCCCGCATCGCGCTGGCGTTCCAGCGCGAGGTGATCAACAACATCATCCCGGTCGTCCGCCCCGACCTCGTGCACTGCAACGACTGGATGACGGGCCTCGTCCCGGCCGCCGCCCGCGCGATGGGGATCCGCTCGCTCTTCACGGTCCACAACATCCACACGCGCCAGCTCACGCTCCCCCAGATCGAGGACTTCGGCATCGACGCGGCCGAGTTCTGGAGCGAGCTGTACTACTCGGCGATGCCCGGCAACTACGAGTTCACGCGCAACTGCAACGTCCCGGTGGACCTGCTCGCCTCCGGCATCTTCGCCGCGCACTACGTGAACACCGTCTCGCCCGCGTTCCTCGACGAGATCGTCCGCGGCGAGCACGACTTCGTCCCGGACGCCATCCGCTCCGAGATTCGCGCCAAGGCCGCCGCCGGCTGCGCCGAGGGCATCCTCAACGCCCCCGACGGCAACAACGACCCCGCCACGGACGAGGCGCTTCCCGTGAAGTACACGGCCGCCACGCAGTCCGCCGGCAAGCTCGCCGCCAAGCGCCGGCTGCAGGAGGACCTCGGGCTCGACCGCGACGACGGCGCCACGATCCTCTTCTGGCCCTCGCGCCTCGACCCGGTGCAGAAGGGCTGCTCGCTCCTCACCGACATCCTCTACTCGATCGTCCACCGCTACTGGGACCGCAACCTGCAGGTCGTCGTCGTCGCCAACGGCGCCTACCAGGGCGTGTTCCGCGACATCGTGAACTTCCACGGCATCCACAACCGCGTCGCGGTGGCGGACTTCAACGAGCCGCTCTCTCGCCTCGCCTACGCGGGCTCGGACTTCGTGCTGATGCCGTCGCTCTTCGAGCCGTGCGGCCTCCCGCAGATGGTCGGCGCGCTCTACGGCTCGCTCCCGATCGTTCGCGACACGGGCGGGCTCCACGACTGCGTCGAGACGATCGACGCCGCGCGCTCGACCGGCAACGGCATCGTCTTCCGCGACTACGACGCCAACGCGCTCTCGTGGGCGATCGACCGCGCGATGGACTTCCGCGCGCTGCCGGCCGCCGTGCAGCGGCGCGAGGTCTCGCGCGTCATGCGCGACGCCGCGCAGCGCTTCAACCACAAGGTCTGCGCGAAGGCCTACATCGACATGTACGAGCGGATGCTCAAGCGCCCGCTCGTCGCGCGGTCGTAGCCCCCGATGGCGGACTCCTGGCAGCGGCAGCTCCGCCGCGCGGCGCGCTCGCTCGACGAGCTCCGCGCGCGGTTCTTCCCCGGCCTGGAGATCACGCCGGAGATGCGCGAGGCGGAGCGGCGCTTCCCGACGGCCGTCACGGAGCACTACGCCTCGCTCGTCGAGCGCCCCGACTTCTCCGACCCGATCTTCCGCCAGTGCGTCCCGTCCGGCGAAGAGCTCGTCCCCGCGCCGTGGGCCTCGCGCGACCCGCTCGCCGAGGAGCCCTGCTCGCCGCTGCCGCGCCTCGTGCGGCGCTACCCCGACCGCGCGGTGCTGCTCGCGTGCGACGCCTGCGCGTGCCGCTGCCGCCACTGCTTCCGCAAGCGCGTCTCCGCGCGCGGCGGCCCGGCGGTCTCCGACGCCGAGCTCGCCGACGTCGCTCGCTGGCTCCGCGCGAACCCGCGGGTGGAGGACGTCCTCGTCTCGGGCGGCGACCCGCTCGTCCTGCCGGATGCCCGCGTCGCCGCGATCCTCGGCGCGCTGCGCTCCGTCCCCACGGTCCGCGTCGTGCGCATCGCGACCCGCCTTCCCGCGACGCTCCCCGCGCGCTTCACCCGCGGTCTCGTCCGGATCCTCGCCGCCGCGCGCCGCGGCGGCGGGCCCGCCGTGTTCGTGAGCTCCCACTTCAACCACCCGCGCGAGCTCGCGCCCGAGGCGGCCGAGGCGTGCGCGCGGCTCGTCGACGCGGGGATCCCCGTGCAGAACCAGGCCGTGCTCCTGCGCGGCGTGAACGACGACCCCGCCACGATGGAGGCGCTCTGCCGCGCGCTCTACCGCATCCGCATCCGCCCCTACTACCTCTTCCAGGCGGACCTGGCCGAGGGGATCGAGCACCTGCGCACGCCGCTCGCGGCGGGGCTCCGGATCATGGCGCGCCTGCGCGCGAACCTGAGCGGCCCGGCCATCCCCAACTTCTGCCTCGACCCGCCCGGCCATGCCGGCAAGATCGAGCTCGCGCCGGCGACCGTCGCGCGCCGCTCCCGCGGCGCGACGGAGGTCCGCGCCGCGGACGGGACGCCCTTCCGCTATCCCGACCCGCGAACGGGCGCATGAGCCGGCGGCCGGGGGAACCGCCCGGGGCGCCGGATGCGGACCGGCCTACTTCCGCTTCCAGTTCCCGGAGGCGTCCTGGTACCAGGCGCCGGCGGGAAGGTGCTCGAGCATCTTCTCGGCGCGCATCTTCTCGACGTCGGCGCGCTTGGCTCCGGTCTGCTCGGCGATCTCGCCCATGCGGACGCGACGCTTCGCGTTCGCATCCTCGACGATCTCCCTCTCGTCGTCCGAGAGCTCGCCGCGCACGGCGAGATAGCCGCGGTTGTCCATGCCGACCGCGCCGCGGTCGCTCATCGCCTTGATCTCGGCCATGTGCTTGGGCGGTGCCTTCTTCTCCTGCTCGATCTCTTTCTCGAGCTCCTTGTCGACCTTGAGGTTGACGTCCATCGTGATCTGGATGGGCTTCACCTCGTGCTCGGTCTTGATGGCGAGGCATCCGGCGACGGGACCGGAGAGAGCCAGTACGGAAAGGAGAAGGGGATATGCGGAGGTCTTCATGGCGTGCGCCTTTCGTTCGCCGGGACGGGTTGTCGCCCGACGATGCCGCATTCTAGCAGACCCCCTCCCCGGCTGGCAAGCCGCTTGACGCCGCGGCGGGTTTGTGGGAGAGTAGCCGGCCGTCGGAGGCGGCGCCTCCGGGGAGAAAGACGATGACGATCACCGAAGAGAAGGTCCTGGAGTTCCACCGCGGCGGCAAAGTCGCGCTCAAGATGCCGCGTCCCGTGCGCACGGTCGAGGACCTGTGCCTCGCCTACACGCCCGGCGTCGGCAAGGCCGTGCTGCATCTCGACAAGCATCCCGAAGAGGCGTTCGACTACACCGCCAAGGGCCGGACCGTCGCCGTCGTCTCCGACGGCACCGCGATCCTCGGCCTCGGCGACCGCGGCCCGACCGCCGCGATCCCCGTGATGGAGGGCAAGTGCGTCCTCTTCAAGAGCTTCGCCGGCGTCGAGGCGTGGCCCGTCGTCCTCGACAACTGCCGCGTCGGCGGCGCGAAGACGGGGAAGACCGACCCGCAGCGCGTCATCGACGCCACGCTCGCCATCGCCCCGATGTACGGCGGCATCAACCTCGAGGACATCGCCGCGCCGGCGTGCTTCGAGGTGGAGGACCGCCTCCAGGAGCTGCTCGACATCCCGGTCTTCCACGACGACCAGTGGGGCACGGCGGTGATCGTCCTCGCCGCGGTGCGCAACTACGCCGAGGTCTCGGGGAAGCCCTTCGGCTCGCTCCGCGTCGCGATGAACGGCGCCGGCGCGGCCGGTATGCGCATCCGCGAGATGCTGGTCGCGGCCGGCGTCGCGCAGGTGGTCTCGTGCGACAGCAAGGGCGTCATCTACAAGGGCCGCCCCGACCTCTCGGGCCGCAAGCTCCTCGCCGCGGAGGACACGCCCTGCCGCACGCTGGAGGAGGTCCTGCGCGGCGCGGACGTCTTCATCGGCGTCTCGGTCGCCGGCGCGGTGAAGGGCGAGTGGGTGCGGACGATGGCGCCGAACCCGGCGATCTTCGCGCTCGCGAACCCCGACCCGGAGATCCGCCCGGAGGAGGTCGCCGCCGCGATGGGCGACGCGCCCTACGTCATGGCGACGGGCCGCTCGGACTTCCCGAACCAGATCAACAACGTGCTCTGCTTCCCGTTCCTCTTCCGCGGCGCGCTCGACGTGCGCGCGCGGAAGATCACGATGGGGATGAAGCTCGCCGCGGCCGACGCCCTCGCCGCCGCCGCGCGCATCCCGGCCGACGAGGCCACCGCCGCGCTCTACGCGGGCGAGGACCTCGCCTTCGGGCCGCGCTACATCCTCCCGAAGCCCTTCGACCGCCGCCTGCGCGCGCTCGTCGCGCCGGCCGTCGCGAAGGCCGCGGTCGAGGAGGGCGTCGCGCGCGTCGCGGACTTCGACGAGGCCGCCTACCGCGCCGCGCTCGAGGCCGAGACCGCCGCACCGTAGCGGAGGGCGGTCAGGTCAGGCGGCGGTACATCGCGCCGCCGATCGCGAGGAAGACGAGGTTCGGGAGCCACGCGGCGAGGAAGGGGGGGATCAGCCCCTTCTCGCCGAAATACTTGAGCGTGATCGAGAACGCGTAGAACGAGAAGAACGTGACGAGGACGAGGAGGATGCCCTTGAAGACGCTCTGGCGGCCGGTGGTGATGCCGGCGGGGATGGAGAAGAGCGTGATGACGAGGCAGGCCCAGGGCGCCGCGATCCGATACCAGAAGTCGTAGCGGTCCTCCATGCTGCCGGCGCGGCTCGTGCGCATCTTTCGGAGCATCTCGCGCGAGGAGAGGTGGGCGTTGTCCTTCTGTTCGGCGATGCGGATGTCGCGCGGCTTTTCGGTGAGCTCGGGGAAGGGGACGTTGCCCGGCAGGTCCACGACGCGCACCGCCGTGTCCGGCAGCTCCATGCCGTCGATGTCGAAGGACATCAGCCGCGGGTTGGTGAGCCACCAGTTGCCGTCGAGAAAGTCGGCGCGGTCGGCGCGCACGCCCCAGACGTTGCGGCCGTCGTCGTTGCGGACCTTGATCTCGACGGCGGGCGGCGCGAAGCCGGACTCGTCCGGTTCCGGGGCGGAGATGTGGGCGGCGGTCTCGTCGGAGGCGAGGTCCACGCGCGCGATGCGCCAGGTGCGGTTCGCCTCGTAGTTGGTGAAGAAGACGTTCTCGGCGGGGCCGGGGTTCGTCTCCGCGAAGCCGGATTCCTTGAGCCGGTCCGACCACGCGCCGAGCGGCGGGGCGAGCCACTCCTCGTTGGCGAAGGTGAGCAGGCTCGCCACGATCGCCGTGCAGAAGAACGGCAGGGTGAGGCGGTGGAACGAGATGCCGCTCGCGCGCATCGCGGTGAGCTCGCTGTGGTGCGAGAGCTGCCACATCGAGTAGAGCGTGGCGAGCATGCAGGAGGCGGGCAGGAACCAGTGCGAGTACGTGCAGACGACCCCGAGGTAGTACTTCAGGATCATCGGCAGCGGCAGGTCGGCGTCGAGGAAGCGCGAGAGGTGCCCCGACAGGTCGAACAGGACGAAGATCCCGTTGAACGCGACGAGGCACGTCAGGAGCGGCCCGAGGAACTGCCGCAGCAGGTAGCGGACGATGAGCGACATCGGGGGGCCGGCGCGTCCGGGGCCGCGGGCGCGGCCCCGGACGCGCGGAGGGTCGCGGGCTAGAGCCCGAGGGTCTTGAGATACCTGCGGCTGATGCCGTACTCGACGAACGGGTCCTTCGTGGCGATCTGGGTGTCCTGCTCGACGATGAAGTCCTTCACGCCGGCCTTCCTGCACTCCTTCACGAGCGTCGGCCAGTCGAGGGAGCCCTCGCCGAGGGCGCGGAACTCGGGCGTGCCGGCGTCGTCCCAGATGCCCCAGTCCTTGAGGTGGACCTGGTCCATGCGGCCGGCGACCTTGCGGACCCAGTAGACGGGGTTGTAGCCGCCGCGGGCGCACCAGCCGAGGTCGAGCTCCGCCTGGATGACCTTCGTGCCGTCGTAGAACATGTCGAGGATGGTCCTGCCGCCCTTGCCGCCCTTGATCCCGAACTTCTGGAACTCGAAGGCGTGGTTGTGGTACTGGACGACGACGCCCTCCTTCGCGAAGCGCTTCGCGTAGCCCTCGAACTCGCGGAAGAGCGCCTTCCAGTCGGCTAGCGTCTTCTGGTCGGAGGCCTTGAGCCAGGGGATGGCGACGTAGGAGATGCCGAGCTTGCGGCAGTCCTCGAGGACCTTCCTCTCGTTCTCGCGGAACTGCGGCAGCGAGATGTGCGCGCCGATCGGCGTCACGCCCGCGTCCTCGCAGACGCGCCGGAGGTCGGCCATGTCCATCGGGCCGAACCCGGAGACCTGGCAGTAGTCGTAGCCGATCCTCTTGACGCGCTTCATGGTCTTCGCGGCGTCCGCGAGGGTCTTGGTGTAGTCGCGGAACCCGAACATCTGGGCGGCGACGCGGTATTTGGCGGGCATGGTGCGTTCTCCTGTGGGAGGGGTTGTTGGAAACGCCGTTCGATTCTACCACGCCTCCCCACCACCCGCAAGCGCGCCGCCGCGCGGGGTTGCCCGCGCGCGGGGAAACGTGTAGAATGGCGCCCGTTCCCGCATCCCGCGCGGAACGCCGCCCACTTCTTCCCCCATGCGCATCCCCGCCGCCCTCCTCGCCCTGCCTCTCGCGCTCGCCGCCGCCGCCGCGCCCGTCGAGCCCGCGCCCGGCGCGGCCAAGGTCTCGCGCATCGTCCTGCGCGCGCAGGGCGACGCGCCGTTCGACGAGACCGTCGCCCGCTCCTACATCGGCTCGCAGCCCGGCGCGCCGCTCGACCCGTCCGCCGTCGCGGCCGACGTCCGCGCGCTGCTCGACTCGCGCCGCTTCACCGACGTGCAGGCCACGACCGAGCCCTCGTCCGACGGCGGCGCGGACCTGGTCTTCACCGTGCTCCAACGCCGAACCCTCGCCGCGGAGCCGACGTTCGAGGGCCGCGACCGCGTCGGCCGCTCGGCCGCGCTCAAGGCGCTCGACCTCAAGCCCGGCGACCTCGTGGACGGCGACGTGCTCGGCGCCGCCGCGGCGAAGCTGCGCGAGCTCTACGCGAAGCGCCGCTTCTTCGACGTCCGGGTGACGCCGCGGCTGGAGCCCGTCCCGGGCAACCCCGGCGCCGCCTACGCGGTGTTCGCCGTGGAGGAGGGCGAGAAGTGCAGGGCGGACTTCCTCTCGTTCCCCGGCGCGAAGGCGATCCCCGAGGAGTCGCTCGGCCGCTACGCGCAGCAGCACGACTGGTACAACCCGCAGTCCTGGGTCTACACGCCGCGCCTCTCCGACGTCGACCTCGACGCCGTCGCGGGCGACGCCCGCCGCCAGTACCTCGACGCCGGCTACCTCGACGCGACGGTCTCCGCGCCGCGCAAGGCGCGCGACGGCCGCCGCCTGAAGGTCTCCTACGACGTGGTCGAGGGCCCCGTCTACCATGTCGGCTCGATTGCGTTCGAGGGCGTCACGCTCTTCCCAGAGGCCGACCTGCGCCGCGAACTCCCGCTCCGCGCCGGCGACGTCGCCGGCGCCGCCGCGATGGAGGCGGCGCGCAAGGCGGTCCAGGAGCACTTCGGCTCGCGCGGCTACCCGGGGACGACCGTCGCGCTCGCGACCTCGCCCTCCGCCTCCGCGCCGCACGCGCTCGACCTGCTCTTCCGCGTCGAGGAGGGGCCGCTCGTCCGCGTCCGCTCCGTGAACATCCGCGGCAATACGATCACGAAGGACAAGGTGATCCGCCGCGAGACGGTGGTGGATCCCGGGAAGCCCTACGACGCCGTCGCCGCCGAGCGCTCGCGCCGCCGCCTGATG
Organism: uncultured bacterium; assembly: GCA_902761575.1. Classification (GTDB taxonomy): domain Bacteria; phylum Verrucomicrobiota; class Kiritimatiellia; order RFP12; family UBA3636; genus UBA3636. Next base: position 24,294 of record CACWKU010000009.1, on the reverse strand, counting down.
AACCTCGGCTACTTCGAGGACGTCCGCGTCTACGACTCGCCCGCCGGCGAGGGCTGGGCGGACCTGTTCTACGACGTGGACGAGAAGCGCACCGGCTCGATCATGTTCGGCGCGGGCTTCTCGTCCGTGGACCACCTCATCGGCATGTTCCAGGTCTCGCAGTCCAACTTCGACCTCCTCAACTGGCCGTCGTTCCGCGGCGGCGGCCAGAAGGCGCGCCTCGACCTCACGGTCTCCTCGGACTCGACCGACCTGGACATCTCGCTCGTCGAGCCCTGGTTCCTCGACCGCCGCCTCTCCCTCGACACCGACCTCTTCATCCACAACCGAGAGTTCAACGAGTACGAGGAGCGCCGCGTCGGCGGCTCGGTCGGACTCTCCAAGATGGTTCCGTGGGTCGGGCGCGTCGGACTCGCCTACGGGCTCGAGTACGTGACGCTCGACGACGTGACGCACGAGCGCTTCGTCCTCGCGGACGACCCGGAGAGGGAGTTCTCCTTCCTCGACGAGGACGACAAGTACCTGCTCGGCTCGCTGCGCCTCTCGTGGACCTACGACACGCGCGACAACCCGATCGTCCCGCGCCGCGGCACGCGCGCCACCGCCCACGCCAAGCTCTACAGCGCCGCGTTCGGCTCCGAGTACGACTTCTGGGAGCTCAACGCGAAGGCCTACACCTACCTCCCCCTTCCGTTCGGCTTCACGCTCGCGCTCTCCGGCCGCGCCGCGACGGTGGACGGCATCGGCGGCGACGACGTCCCGATCGGCTCGCGCTACTTCCTCGGCGGCGGCCGCTACATCCGCGGCTTCCGCCACCGCGCCGTCGGCCCCAAGGCGCTCTCGCTCGACTACGAGGGCGACTACTCGCCCGTCGGCGGCCGGTCGATGCTCTGGGGCACCGCGGAGCTCTCCGTCCCCACGCCCTTCAGCGAGAAGATCCGCCTCGCCGCGTTCTACGACGTGGGCAACGTCTGGTCCGACGCGTGGGACTGGGACCTCGGGGACCTCGCCGTCACCTGCGGCGGCGGCCTGCGCTTCGACTTCGTGGGCTTCCCGATCCGCCTCGACTACGCGCACATCGTCGATACGCCGGACGACTACGCCCGCAAGCGCAACTTCATCTTCTGGATCGGCTTCGACAACTAGCCATGTTCATCCTGAAGCCCGACTACCCCCACCTGGCCCTGCTCTCCGGCCTGCTCGGCGCCGCGACGGCGCTGCTGGCGCTGCCGGGCGTGGCCGCGCCGGCGCGCGCCGCCGCATGGTGGCGGCGCTTCCCGCGCTCGGTCTGGCCGGGCCGCGTCCTCGCGGTCGTCTCGCTCGCGTGGGCAGCCCTGTGGGCGCCGTTCGTGATGCTGGAGTTCTTCCAGGGCGCGGCGGCGCGGATGTTCCCGTGGGTGCAGGTCGCGTTCCTCGCGCTCGCGGCGGGCGTGATCCTCGCGATGCCCGACCTGCTCTCGTGCCGCGCCGCGGGGATGCTCTTCGTCCTCGTGCCGACGCCGCTTCTCTCCGCCGCGCGCTGGCATCCCTCGCCCGCGCGCCTGCTCGTCGTCCTCGCCGCCTACGCGATGGCGGTCGCGGGGATGTTCTGGATCGCGAAGCCGTGGATCCTGCGCGACTGGATCCTCGCCGCGAACGCGACGCCCCGCCGCGCGCGCGCCGTCTCCGCCGCGTTCCTCGCGCTCGGCCTCGCGCTGCTGCTCTGCGCGATCCTCGCCTTCCCGCTCGCGCCGGACGCCCGGCCTCTCTCCTGAGAGCGGCCTATCCCCGGATCTTCTCGATGATCGCGGTCGTCGAGATCGCCGGCGTGCGCGGAAGGTAGATCGCCTCGCACCCGGTGAGCGGAACCACCCAGTCGAACTTACCGGCCCAGTCGTCGCCCATCACAAGGACGTCGGCACGGTACTTCCTGATGTAGTCGGCCTTGAGGTCGAGCGACTCCTCCTTGAAGACCTCGTCGACGCACTTCAGGGCCCCGACGATGCGTGCGCGCTCCTCGAACGAGTACCAGGGGTTGCGACCTTTCTTGGAGAAGTTGAGCTCGTCGCTCGAGACGCCGACGACCAGGTAGTCGCACAGCTCTCGCGTGCGCTCGAGGATGCGCAGATGCCCGTAGTGGAAGACGTCGAACGTGCCGAAGGTGATGCCTCGCTTCATGGCGCGGATTCTATCAGACGGCGACTGCCGCCGCAAGGTTGCATCAGCGCGCCATTTTCTGCTAGAATCGCCACCCATGAGCGAAAAAATCTACGTTGCGTCCGACTTGGGCGCCGGCAGCGGCCGCGTGATCGCGGGCCGCTTCGACGGATCCCGCCTCCGCTTCGAGGAGACGAACCGCTTCGAGAACGCCCAGACGCCGCTGCCCGGCGGCCTGCACTGGGACATGGTCGCCCTCTACCGCAACATCCTCGAGGGCGTTCGCCGGGCCAAGTCTCTCGGCAGCGACCCCGTCTCCGTCGGCGTCGACACCTGGGGAGTGGACTTCGCGCTCGTGGACGCCGCCGGGCGTCTGACCGGACTGCCGCACTCCTACCGTGACCCGCGCCTCGACGGCGTGATGGAAGACATGTGCGCGAAGCTCGGTCGCCGCCGCATCTACGACGCGACCGGCACGCAGTTCATGCCGATCAACACGCTCTTCCAGCTCGTGGCGGAGTCCAGGTCGCCCGCCTCGCAGCTCGACCGCGCCGCCCGTTTCCTGATGGTGCCGGACCTCATGGACTACTGGCTCTCGGGCGTCCTTTCCAACGAGATCACGATGGCCTCCACGAGCCAGTGCCTCGACGTTCGCGCGCGCGGCTGGGCGTGGGACCTGATCGACGCGGCGGGCCTTCCGCGCCGCCTCTTCGGCGAGCTCGTCCGCCCCGGAACGATCCTCGGCCCCGTCTGCAACCTCGAGGGCTACTCGACTCAGGTCGTCGCCGTCGGCACGCACGACACCGCCTCCGCGGTCGCCGCGATCCCCGTCCCGAAGGAGGGCAAGTGGGGCTGCCTCTCGACGGGCACCTGGGGCCTCGTCGGCGCGGAGATCCCCGAACCGATCTTCTCGGACGAGGCCTACGAATGCAGCTGGACCAACGAGATCGGCATCACCGGCGGCATCCGGTTCATGAAGAACCTCACCGGCATGTGGGTCTACCAGGAGCTGCACAAGGCCTGGAAGGCGCAGGGCGAGGAGGTTCCCTACGACCGTATGACCGAGATGGCCTCGAAGGCGAAGCCGTTCGTCTCGTTCATCGACCCGGACGCGCCGGACTTCCAGCGCGCGGGGCACATGGACGAGAAGATCGCCGCGTGGTGCAAGCGCACCGGCCAGCCCGTCCCGGAGAGCAAGGGCGCCTTCGCGCGATGCGCGCTTGAGAGCATGGTCCTGCGCTACAAGGAGCTCTGGGGCCAGCTCGAGCGCATCACGGGCGAGAAGCGCGACGGCCTGAACATGATCGGCGGCGCCACGCGCAACGCGCTGCACTGCCGGATGACCGCCGACGCGCTCGGCGTGCCGGTGCTCTGTGGCCCGACCGAGGGCGCCTGCGCGGGCAACGTCCTCGTGCAGATGATCGCCCTCGGCGACCTCAAGGACCACGCCGAGGCCCGCGAACTCATGCGCATCTCGGACCCGCCCGTCGTCTATCCGCCGAACCGCGACGCCGCGGCCGCCTGGGACGAGGCGCTCGCCCGGTTCGCCGCCATGAAGGATCGCGCATGAAAACGGGAATCACATTCGGCACGTTCGACATGTTCCACTACGGGCACCTGCGCATCCTGCAGCGGGCCCGCGCGCTCTGCGACCGACTCGTCGTCGGCGTCTCGAGCGACGAGTTCATCGCCAGCAAGAACAAGAGCCACGGCCTCGCCTTCCCCTACGAGCAGCGCGCGGCGATCGTCGCGGAGCTGCGGTGCGTCGACGAGGTCTTCAAGGAGGAGTGCGAGGAGAAGAAGGCGGACTACGTGCGCGAGCACAAGGCCGACCTCTTCATCATCGGCGCGGACTACGAGGGCCGTTTCGACTGGCTCAGGGAGTCCTGCGGCGTCGAGGTCGTCTACCTGCCCCGCACGCCGGGCGTCTCCACCACCCAGCTCATGAAGAAGGCCGGGGCGTAGCGGGAGCAACCCACCTCCGTCCCATGGGCTCCCGCGCCGACCATCTGTTCTCCTTCTTCACGCCCGGCGCCGTCGTGCGGTCGGCCGCCGGTCTCGCCGCATTCGCCGTCCGGCATCCGGTCCTTTTCCTCCGGCTTCTGCGGGATGGATTCCGGGATCGCAAGGCGCTCATCCTGCTTCTGAGGCTTCCGGTCGATCTTCGGACGATCCGGCTCTCGCCCCTCTTCGACCGCGAATGGTACGCGGCGAACCATCCGGAGATCGCCGATTCGGGGATGTCCCCGGAACTGCACTACCTCCTGCGCGGCGCCGCCGGCGGATGGCGGCCGTCCCCCGCTTTCTCCGGGGCCGTCTATTTGGATCTCAATCCGGAGGTGCGCGCGAGCGGCCTGAACCCTCTCGTCCACTACGAACAGTATGGGCGCTTCATCGATTGTCCGACGTCCGCGGAGGACGACAGGCCCCCCGATCCCGTGTTTCCCGGCGGAAGCCGCGCCCTGGAGATCGACTTCGGGGCGGCGCCATGCGCCCGCGCCCGGACCGCGGTGTTCGCGACATTCTCTCGAGATGGCCGGATCGAGGAGAGGGACCTGTTCTACCTTCGCGGCTTGCGCGAAGCGTGCGACAACGTCGTCGCCGTGTTCAATTCGCCGATTCTTTCCGGCGAGGAGGAGAGGCTCGAGGGCCTTGCATCGGCGGCCGTATTCCGACACCACGGGGGCTACGACTTCGGATCCTGGCGTATCGGGATGCGCCTTGCGCGCGAGCGCGGATGGCTCGAGCCGTCCGTCTGCGGCGAGCTCGTCTTCGCCAACGGGTCGTGCTACGCGCCGGTGCGCCCGTTTTCGGAAATGTTCCATGCAATGGAGCGTCGTCGCGCGGACTTCTGGGGCGTCACGTTCAGCACGCAACGCACCGAGGTGCCGCACCTCCAGTCCTTCTTTCTCGCGTTTCGTCGCCCCATCCTCGACGCGGGGGCCCTGGAGGCCTTTTTCGCCGAACGGCCCGAACGCGCCACCCGGCGCGAAGCGATCGACCTCTACGAACTCCAGCTCACGGCGTTCTTGCGCGGCCGGGGGTTCGTTCCGGACGCCTTCGTACGGCCCCTTTTTCCGAATCTGCACGGATTCAATCCCACGACACGCCCCCTCGACCTGATTCGACGCCACAATGTGCCCCTGGTCAAGGTCAAGGCGATGCATGGTCAATCAATCCATGCGGCCGAACGGATTCTTTCTCTTATCCGCCACATCAACCCGCCCCTCGCTGAAATCATCGAACGGGACCTCCATCAACGGTCCCCGTCATTCGGTTCCGGTTCAACAGCCTAGCGGATTCATTCTGATGGTCCGACTATATGACGGAGCGGGCGCTCTTGGCTCCTTTCGGGTTTGCTGAATCATAATGCGAGAGAGGTTTCAGCTTCTCGGTGGCCGCGCAGAGCGCAGTCTCAACCTTTTCTTTTGGAAGCGGCTGGCGTCCCGGCGGCCACACATTACGGGAAACAACTCTAGAACGTTATTTCTTAGGGCCGTTCTAGCAGAGGCAACAGCTGAGATCGAATCGCCTGACTCGTCCGATCCAAAAGTGAATGTAGAATCAGCGCAAACGGAATGGTGATGGCCAGAGAGTAAATGAAGTTGGGCATCTGAGGCATGCCCCCTCCGTTGACTGCGGTGACGCCCTGCTGCACCATGAAGGACAGGAGGAATATCTCCCAATGGATTCTGGGAATCCTTTCTGTGAGGGGAATCGAACGGACATGGAAGCAGAACGTGCAGAGAACATAGCCGGAAAGCAGACAGCTGGTGGCGGTGTGAGCGTCTGAATCGAGCCAGAATGGCGTCATAACAAGCATCGCCAGTGCGAATCGTCCGTCGAACCGGATTCGATCGCGAAACAGATACAGAGCCCAGCCGGTGACGAAACTTCCCATCAACCTCAACCCATCATGCGCCCAGAGTCCGCAGAACGTCACCGCCGGATCAATGACCTGTTCAATGGAACAACCATACAGGGCCAGAACCCACATCAGGGCCACGACAATCCGCTGGCGGTGGAGGCGGAGCAGTATCGCCGCCGCAAAGAGAATGTAGCACCACATCAACCACGGGATCATCCACAGGTTCCCGTTCACAATCTGCCGAAACGCATTTGCATCAAAAACACCCGGCAGTGCCACCGGCGGACGGGCGAAAACATTCAGGCCGGTAAAAAGGTATGCCCAAGTTCCCGAATCGCCGAAATAGTCGCGAACATTCTGGGTCGTAAACGCCGGACCGACAACAAATACAGCGACCAGCGTCACAAAGAGGATGCCTGGATAGATTCGTATTAACCGCTTCATGGCGAAAGCGCATGCGGCCCGGAGTCCGCCGTTTGATCCGGAATCGGCAGAACGATTCAGCATAAATCCGGAAAGAACGAGAAAGCCATTTATGCACCATGTGCCTAGGTTTTTCCCCCGAGAGCCGAAGAAAGCCCTGTACCATGGACCCGGGATGGCGGAATCGGACGAAAGGGCATAGGAATGGTACAGCACGATGCCGACGGAAAGAAGCAACTGTGCCAGGGTCAGATTCGGGTTGTTTCCCCGGGACCCCCTATTCTTGGGAGTCTTGCAGCAGTCATGTCCGAAGAAACGGAAACAGGAAAGGGGTCGTTTCCGTCGTGCGTTTTGCCGCCGTAGGCATGGTTGGACAGACCGCCCGTTCCATCGTTCTCATCTATCTCCGTTTGTTGGTAAACAGATCCCAGATGCAAATCAGACCATACGGACAGACGAATAAGAGGGCGCGGGTGATGCGCCCGACCGTTCCGCTTGCGTTGAAACGATCGAGTCCAATCGAATATCCATACCGGTTTTTTAACCACCAACGAACACATCCAAAGGGCAGGAACAAACTGGCTACATACCGTATTGCACCTACCACCCCTCTCTGTCGAAATGCAAAGGAAATACGTTTGAGCGGTTTCAAAACCATGAGCAGAAATGGATTGGATCCTGTCTGAGGCCACTGCGATGCCGCGAGATGTCCGGTTCCCATCGCCTGCAGTCGAAGAGATTCCTCGATGATGCCTTGCGGGAATGACCCTCTCAGCAGCAATGTGTCATTGACGTTGAGGAAAGTGGCCCCATAGCTGCTAACCCCCGCCACGGCCTCAAAATTGCAGACTGTTACCGGTACGTAAGCGAAAGAGCAGCCCGACAGCATCAATTCCCTCCATTTTGCCCAGTCGGCAACGACACGATAATGCGTGTCGAACGGAGACTTCTTTAGGATGGACGTTCGGACGAACATCGCTTGCTGGCAAATGTTGCCCCCTTCTTGGAAAAAGAAGAACGGAGGCAGTACGTCGGGTGCCTTGCGGAATTCTTCGTGGTCGGGAAATTCCAGGACCCAGTCGCCATAGACGACATCGGCGTTCAGTCCGTGGTCCAGAACGGTCTTCAGCGTGTCGGATGAACGAAAGGTGTCGCCTGCGTTCATCGCTAGTACGTATCCTCCCTTTGCGGCCTGTATTCCTTTGTTCATGGCATCATAGAGGCCATTGTCCGGTTCCGAAACCCAATAATCCGGCTGGCGTTCCAGCGAAGAAAGAAATTCCTTGGATCCATCTGTGCTGCCGCCATCGATAACAATCCACTCGAAGTTGGAACTGTTTTGTTCAAGCACGCTCTTTGCAGTCTTCTTTAGGCCTTCAAGGTTGTTCAAAGCGATCGTAACGATGCTGATACGCGGAGAAATCACATCGCATAGGGATCGTTTCAGACCCTCAATGGTCTTCGTCAATTGCGGCCAGCAGGAAATGAAAGCAACCTTCTTGACCGTCAAGAAGGTCTGCAAGGCCTGCCGTGTCTGCTCGAGAGCCGTGGCACCGGCAAACACTCCGTTGGCATGGATGCGGTAATCGGAAAGGCATTCGTCGATGTACCCGATCGGACCGATTTGAACCATGTAGAAAGCAACCGTAATCTCGCTTAGCCGCCCCTCGTAGGCGACATCGGGCAGACTACGGATATACCGGGCGTGGAACATGCTACAGGAAAAATTGCAGATCGGGTTCATTTCCTCCGAATCCAGCAAATCGCGAACGCCGATCAAAGTCGGCAATCTGTCATGTCGCGGAAGCAACGAAAACTCTCCGTCTCGGTTCACGCGAATGCGCGAGAATACCATGGAACATTCCTCGTGTTTTTCGAGAAACTTCCGTTGCTTGTCGAGCTTGGAGACGTCCGTCCAATAATCGTCGCCCTCCAGCATTGCGATATAGTCGCCGGTGGCCAGGGAAAAGCATTTCCGCATATTTCCCGAAATGCCGATGTTGACATCGTTCGAGACGTCCCTGATCAGAAGGGGATATCGAGCGGCGTATTCCCGGACGATTTGACGAGTGCCATCCGTGGAGCCGTTGTCGGAAATCAATATTTCGTGGTCGAAATTCCCTTTCTGGCGCACGGCGCTTTCGATGGCCTTGGCAATAAAGGCCTCGTGATTATAGGTGATGATCATCGTCGTTATGCGTTTCATTGTTGTTTTCTCCTCAAGGAACCGCGTACCTTTGCAAGCGCATGTCGCAACCGAGAGGGCCGCGGGATCAAGGCGCTCATGACGGATTGAAGGCCCAGAACGAATTGATAGACGCGAGATGACACGATTCCATCCAACTGACTCCGGATTTCGGCTCTGTCCGCGATGATCCGGTCCCTGTCATCAAAAAGCCGTCGCAGTTCGTCCTGTTGCGATTCGAGCCGATTCCGAAGCTCTGCAATCGTCCTCTGGGCAGATGAAGACAGATCGAAATCGCGGGGGACAAGTCTGCCTGTAGGGAAAAAACGAAGAAAGGGCTTGACACATTCCGCGTTCCACTTGTCAACAAGTGCGGACAGGGAGACGCCCGGATGGGCGGAAGGCCAACTGCCAAAGTCCGGCCCGGTCCAGGATTCCGCGCGCGGGAAGGAGCAGATTGCGGCCTTCAAGTACTCGGGAATGAAATCCGTATCCACTGCGTAATGGTTCAGCACCCATGCAAAGAAGTTGTCTCGTTTCCGAGTTGGCCGTTCAAGCGTATCGGCAATTCTTGAAATGTCGGTCGAGTCCGCAATCCCCTCGCAGAAACCATCTGGTGAAATCAGATGCTTGCCAAGAAACGCGGCTTGATAGGCCAGGGAGGATTCGGCGACAACGCAACCGTCGCAATAGGCCATGGCCGCCTGGGAAAAGTTCTCGACGCTGCCGAACCAAGATTCCAGCCTCAGGTTGGGATGAATGGCTTTCAGTTCCTCAACTCGCTCCGGGCGGATCGCGTGGATGGTCGGATGCTGGGTGAGCAGGATGCACGTCTTTGCATCCACGCTGTCAAGGACATGCTCAACGAACTCGAACTGCCCTGAATAACTCCGCGTCACAAGGGTGTCATAGTTACGCTCGTATCCCAGGGGCATGAGAATGACGTGGTCGAAAGACCTGCGAAGTTCCATGAAATACTCAGTTATGGCCGAATTCGAGGTTAGAGCTTCCATTACCGTTTCACGCATCCTGCCAATGGCGGCGAGGTCGTCCGGAGAAGCGTCGATGGCGTTGATATCCGCGCACATCGTCGAGGACAGGAACCGGCGGCTGTTGCCGTCGCTGAACGGGTCGAACGCGTACGTGCGAGGATAGGGTCTCCGTGAAAAGACCGAATGCTCAACGGAAAGGTGGATGGCTTCGGGGTACAGCTTGCGAAGGAAGGGGGACTCGTTGAAGGAGAAGATCACATCGGGCCGATAATCGCCGCCGGTTTTTTCCAGAAAGCGACGGGCCAGATTGCCGTAATAGCGCGAGGCCTCCCCGGTTGCGAAAAACCGTCGCCTTTCGGCAAGCCCATCCAGCGTATAGTCGTCCAGAAGTTCGCGCTGGGAAAACGCAAGGATTCGTCCGGGAACCGCCAGCGACTTGGTCTCCATGAGATGCCGGATTTCCTCGCCGACGCAGACAAGGGAATCGCCGATCTCGAAGTTGGCCTCCAGTGCGGCGTTGATCCTCGGAACCAGGTCGCGAACCCAGGATTCCTTCTGGAACGGCCAGTCAAGTTCTATGAGGGGCGAAACCCAATACAGGACCTTTAGGATTCTCATGCGGCACGCCCCCCGAATCTCACAAACCACGGAATGTACCTGTCCACCAGTATGGTCGCCCCAAGAGACCAGGGGAAGACGAATCCAAAGCAGACCAGCTGTTGGAGAAGGTGCCCGGAAACGCTCTCTTGTGCAATCGGTTTTATGTAGAAAAGGGCAACCCAGTGAGTGATCATCAGGCACAGGCTGTTTCGTCCCAGCCAGACAAGTCCTCGTTTGAGCCCGGTTTCGTGGCGTGAAACGATACGGGATGCCAGCACAAGGGCGGCGATTCCGCAAAGCGCAAGAGAAAGATAGACGGCCGCGTCGGGAACGATCGCGCAACGAAGGTCAAAGACGAAGCGCGTCCTCAGTAATTCGGCCAGAAGGAAATACGCCGCCGCCGCCGGAAGAAAACGGCGAAGACTCCATCCACGAATGATATCCCGACCCATCCAACCGAGATAGACGAACCCGAAGGCGATTGCCGAGCGGACAAGGATCACGAGACCTGGAGATTCGTGGATGACGGGTGCAAGGCGCCACGGCAGAAGACATGTCGCAAGCCAAAGCAGAAGAAGGCCAACTCTCAACCAAACGCGCCCGTCTGAGCCAATGGTCATTCGGGCCACGAGCAGGGCTATGCCGAGCGTCGGTAAAAACCAAAGCGGCCCGCTGCCGGTGAACGTCAGCGTGTCCCGGACAATCGATTCGCGGGAACCGGGCAGCGCGACCCAGTACAGGAGCGATGCGGTCAGGAAGGGCCATGCAAGCGTCCGCAACTTGGAGAGGGTAAACCCCGCGATGCTTCTTCTGGTCGAAAGAACGAGTCCGGACGCAAAGAAAAACGCCGGCATATGGCAACCAACGCAAAGCCTCGACAGGTAGTTCAACTCGGAACGGCAATGTCCGAAAAGGACGAGCGAAATTGCAAGCCCCTTCAGTATGTCCACCATCGCATCGCGGTTCGGCGCGTTGAACGCTTCCTCGCCCATCATGTTTGCTCCACGAAGTTCCACGGCCCGTAACATACGCCCTGGCCCGGGTGTTCGGAAACGACGGTGATCTTGCGAAGAGGCCACCGTTGGTCCAGTTCAATTCTGGGGTTAACGGAAATGTCGGCAATTCCGCATGTGATTCCATACTCTCCGACATTGGCGTTGAAACAGGTCTCGAAGACCAGTGTGTTGACGCCAGCCTTCAGTCGGAATCCCATGCCGAAGATGCCGACCGTGTTCTCGCCCCACACGTCAACCCCCTCCCTGTTCCGGAATGACATGCCCAGCACGACGTTGGAGATGTCTCTTTTGGCGTTCATCGTCACCCGAACAAGATACTTCCGCCCGGCGACGATCGCGCTCAGGTCCAGAGGTTTTTCAAACGATTCGAAGACCTCACAGCTCTCGATGGTGGCGTCATGCGTTCCGAATCGGTATTCCGACACCTCGGCGTTTCGACGGGAGTCGTCAGCGGCGGCGACCGGCGCAACCCGGACGCTTTCCCTGAAGGCGTTTATGGTGGCAACCACGTCGGTCGAGAAGGCCATTTGCCGTCCGCCCTGAAGGAAAAGCACCTTGCTGCAGAACGACGAGACCAGCCCCAGGTCGTGCGTGACGAAAAGCAGGGTGGTTCCCCTGGCGATCAGCTCTCGGAGGCGCTGCATGCACCGCATTTGGAATCCGATGTCCCCCACGGCAAGTGCCTCGTCGACAATGAGAACGTCGGGATCGACAAATGCATTGACGGCAAATGCCAGACGCACCATCATTCCGGACGAATAGGTCTTAACCGGCTGGTCGATGAAATCCCCGATGTCGGCAAAGCTGACGATTTCATCGTATTTTTCGTCGATCTTATCCTTGGCCAGACCGAGGATGGATGCGTTCATGTAGATGTTGTCGCGTCCGGAGAATTCGGGATTGAACCCGCTGCCGAGTTCCAGCAGCGCCGCAACCCGCCCCTTGATTTCAACCGTCCCTAACGTCGGTTGAAGCGTTCCGGTGACAATCTGGAGGAGCGTCGATTTGCCGGCCCCGTTGCGACCGATGATGCCGACGCATTCCCCGCGGCGGACGTTGAAGTCTATGTCCTGGAGCGCCCAGAACTCCCTGAAGAACTTTTTTCGTCTCGCAAAAAGCAGCTGGAAGAGGCGATGGATCGGCTTCGCGTACATTTCAAAGCACTTCGAAACGCCGCGAACCGAAATAACGATTTCGCCTTGGTCTTTCATACTGTCAAAACGCCCCGTATTTCCGGACAAGGGCGTCCGCGCTTTCGCCCGAAAAGATCGCGGAGGATATATTCGTCTCGTTCTCGAATGTGGCGCACACGCGGTTCAGGACGACGTCTTCGTGCTTCTGGTAGATGACGACGGCGGCGCAGTCGTCGATGAAAATCAGGTCGCCTGGCGAAACCTTTGCGCCGCCGATGCGAACCGGCTTGTCAACATAGTCAAGCGTCGCCCGCCGGCGGACGTCCTGGGCGTTGTACCCGCGCGAATAGACAGGAAAATTCAACTGCGCCGTCTCGACGGCGTCTCGCGTCTTGCCGTCGATGATCGCGGCGACGGCCCCGGCACGGATCGCCATGCGCGCATTCAGGCCTCCGAAGTACGCGCATTCGGGAACTTCGTTCTCGACGCAGATGATGCTGTTGTCGGTCATTCCCCTGTAGGAGTCAAGGGCCTTGTAGATTCCGTTGAAGTCTTCGCCGGGACCAAGGCGGCGAAGCCGCAGTGTCGAGGCTCTCCCGATGATTTTGCGGCTTCCGGCGTTCGTCGTCCAGCCGGACAGGACAGCACCGCAATCCGCCCCGATCTCGACCTTGAGGTCGTCAAGCACGTCCGACATCGCGGACGAAGTCAGCAGGTGCTTGACCATTTCTAGGCGGCGGTTCTTCGCGCTACGTATGCCCTTGGCGACAATTTCGGCGAAGGCGAGGTCCTCCGGGGTGTTGACATCCACCTGTTCGGCGGGCGCGGCATAGACGAATAGCGGACGATCGCCATAACGGCGATGCGTTCGCAGAGCGCTCTCCCTGCGCTGAACATACAGGCCCATGGTCTCGGTGATAGTCGGGGGAAGGTCTTTGCTGTTGGGGATGTGGTGGATGTCGTATTCCGGTTTCCCGTCCTTCCAACCATAGCATTTTTCGGAGCGCATCAGGATGGCGGAGTCGTGGCGCTCGTCGGCCTTCAGGCCGCGAATGACCGAATCGATCGTTTCCGGAGCGATAAAGGGCGACGTGCAGAGCATCTGGACATAGATGTCGGCATCCGGGTTTGTCTCGACCTCGTTCATGAACATGCGGTGGCCGTCCGTCTTATTGTTGGCGAGCGCCGGGTCGCGTTTCATGAACTGGATCGGAAGATAATCGCAAAGGGAATACATTTCCTCTGATTCCGTGTCGAGGAAGACCTTGTCGATCTCCTTGCATCGAAGCAGCGTCTTCAGGGCGCGCACGTACAGGCGCTCGCCGTCCAGAAAGCGCATGTTCTTGTTTTCGACCCGTTCTGACGTTCCCTTCGCCGGGACAAACGCGTAAACCTTCATGGACAATCTCCCATTGGTGGCGTCGGATGTCAGATGACATCCGCAAATCCCTTCTTCGTCTTTTCAAACCAAACAAAGCCAAGCTGCATGACGACGAAGCAGACCGTCGTCACCATGCCAAACTGATGCCAGTTCGGCATCTGTCCATAGATGAAAACCGCACGAATCGTCTCGACGACGTAGGCAAGAGGGCTCATGCTCAGAATTGTGGCCGCGCGTGGTTCAATTCCTTCCAGCGAGTAGAAAATCGGGGTCAGGAAGAAAAGAACCTGTATTACCACGGATACCAGATGCTGTGTGTCGCGAAGATAGACGCTGAGAGATGAGACAAAGAACGAGATGCCGAGCGTAAACAGTATCAACGGGACGAGCATTACCGGCAGGAGCAGCATGGTGAAACTAATTCTGCCCAGAAGAAAGACGGCGCCGAAGAACAGAAGGACGAACCAGGTCAGATTCAAGGCCACGGTTGCAAGCACCCGCGAAAAGGGCAGCAGCTCCAGCGGAAAGAGCACCTTCTTGACATAGTTCGGGTTTCCGAGAATCTCCCCGCAACAGGCGGAAACGCTTTCTGAGAAGATGCTGAAGGTTGACATGCCGCAAAGAGCAAGCACGGGAAAAGCCCAGGGATTTCTTCCGATCTCGCCGGGCCACGTTGCTCCAAAGAACACTCCGAATACGATGGTGTAGACTGTCATCATTAGAAGCGGCTGCACGAAGCTCCACACAAGTCCGAGCACCGATCCTTTGTATCGACTTTCCACATTGCGACGGGAAAGCATTAACAGAAGACTCCGGTTCCGCCAGGCGATTGTCGGGACCGAAAGGAAACTCAGGACGAGTGAGGAAATACCGTTCATCGTCTCAAAGACCCCGCGGAACAGAGAAGTCATTCATCCCGGTCTGGTTCGCCAGAAAGGCTCGAGCCTCGTCGGGAGAGAACTGGGCCCCGTAGAAGTCCTGTGATTCGTACAGACGCCGTTCGGTGTCGGTTTTTGAATCAATGTCCGGAAAGGCCGGAACTTCCGCCGGCGCGGCGAATGCTTCGGCGGGGGGAGGCGTCCGTGGCGGCGGAAGAATTTGCATGGCGGCGCATTCTAGCAAAAGGGAGTCCTCGTTGCAACCGACCAAACCGATGTGACGGGGATCATCGTCTTCCAAACCGCGGGACCGCAAGGCTACTCCTTCCAGGGGAGGGTCTCGCGGATGGAGGCGGCGGCGCGGAGGTGGCCGGTCCAGGCCCTGAAGAGCTCGCGGCGGCGGGCGGCGAGGAGGTCGGAGCGGAGCGTCTCCCACGCCTCGGCGAGGGGGATGGTCTTCGCGTCCTCGGACTCGATCCGGTGGAGGAAGTACGCCTTGCCCGCCAGTTCGAGCGGACCGGCGGCGGCGCCGTCCGCGAGCGCGGAGGCGGCGTCCATGAAGAGCGGCGCGAGCGCGTTGTCCCCGCCCACGAAGCCGTAGTCGCCGTCCTGCCCCGGCGCGAGGTCCGCCGCCACGGCGCCGAAGCCCTCGCCCGCGGCGAGGCGCGCGGCGAAGGCCGCGACGGCATTGGTGTCCGCCGCCGGGACGGAGACGACGCGCAGGTGCATGCGCGCCGGGCGCGAGAACTCCGCCCTGCGGGCCTCGTACGCCGCGGCGATCTCGTTCGGGGAGACGGCCGCGTGGCCGTCGACGAACGTCTGGCGCATCGACATCACGATCATCTGCTTCTGCAGGTTCTCGCGCCATTCGGCGTAGGTCTCGCCGCGCGCGGCGAGCTGGCGCTGCAGCTCCTGGAGGTTGCCGGCGTGGCGCGTCTGGAGCGTCTCGGCGGCGAAGCGGTCGATCGCATGCTCGGGCAGGCGCATCTCGCCCTGCTCGTACTTCTGCAGGACGAGCTCGCGGTTCTCGGCGTCGTCGAGCGCGCGGCGGAACGCGGCGCGGAAGAGGGCCTCGGCGTCGGCCGGGGCGGCGCCCTCCGCGCGCAGCGCCTCGGCGTGGAGCGGAACGTCGCGCACCACCTCGGAAAACGTGATCGCGCGGCCGTTCACGACGGCGACCTGGCCGTCGACCAGGCCGCCCGCGGGCGCCGCGCCGGCGGGCGCCGCGGCGAGCGCGAGGAGAATGGCGGCAAGAGCCGGGACGGCCCGGAATGGCGTGCGTTCGTGCATGGCCGGCATTCTAGCAGAAGGGTCCGGGGGATGCAACCGCACGCGCGGGGCGCCCGGGGCTTGCGCGCGGGCGGGCGAACGGCTAGAATCCCGCCCCCATGCAGCACCCCCCCATCGTCCTCGAAGGCTACCGCAACCTCCACTACGAGATCCGCGAGATCGTGGACTTCGGCCACGCGCTCCAGCGCATGGGCCGCCCCATCACGTGGGAGAACATCGGCGACCCCGTCGCGGCGGGCGAGAAGGTCGAGCCCTGGATCAAGGAGATCGTCGCGGACCTCGTCGCGAACGACGAGAAGTCCTTCGCCTACTGCCCCAGCCGCGGCGTCCTCGCCACGCGCGAGTTCCTCGCCGCCAAGGCGAACGAGCGCCCCGGCGGCACGAAGGTCGGGCCGGACGACATCCTCTTCCTCAACGGCATCGCGGACGGCGTCGACAAGATCTACGACCTGATGAAGAAGGACGCGCGCGTGCTCATGCCGTCGCCCTCCTACCCCACGCACACCTCCAACGAGGGCAAGCGCGGCGACTACCCGCACCTGCAGTTCCGCCTGGACCCCGCCTCGGGCTGGCTGCCCGACCTCGAGGAGATCGAGAACAAGGTCCGCTACAACCCGCAGGTCGTCGCGATCGCGCTCGTCAATCCCGACAACCCGACGGGCGCGGTCTACCCCCGCAAGACGCTCGAGGGCATCGTCGCCATCGCGCGCAAGTACGGCCTCTTCGTGATCTGCGACGAGATCTACTGCAACATCGTCTTCAACGGCGTCGAGAAGGTCCACCTCTCGCAGGTGCTCGGCGACGACGTGCCCGGCCTCGCGCTTCGCGGCCTCAGCAAGGACGTGCCGTGGCCCGGCTCGCGCTGCGGCTGGATCGAGATGCTCAACCGCAAGGCGTCCCCCGCGTTCAACGAGTATTGCGGCATCCTCGTGAAGAGCAAGATGATGGAGGTGTGCTCCACCACGCTCCCCCAGATGGCGCTGCCGCGCATCTACGGCGATCCGCGCTGGCCGGCCCTCAAGGCGCGCCGCGCGAAGATGTTCGAGGCGCGCGCCAACCAGGTCTACGAGTACTTCCGCACCGTCCCCGGCGTCATCGCGCGCCCCGTGCACGGCGCGTTCTACTACGCCGTCACGTTCGAGGACGGCGTCCTGCAGCCCGGCCAGTCGCTCCCGATCGCCGACCCCGCCGTGCGCGCGTTCGTCGAGAAGAGCAACGAGGGCGTCGCCCCCGACAAGCGCTTCGTCCACTACATGATGGGCTCGGACGGCGTCTGCGTGACGCCGCTCACGGGCTTCCACACGGACCTCAACGGCTTCCGCATCACGCTGCTAAACCCCGACGACGCCGAGCGCGCCCGCACGCTCGAGCGCATCGGCTCCAGCATCCGCGCCTACATCGGCGCGTAGTCCCACCGACGCCCGTGGCGGCGCCCGGACTTCCGCGCTTCCCTTCCATCGACCCCTGCGCTATAATGCCGCTCAGTCCTCCACCCGCCCCGGCCATGAAACGACTCCTTCGGATCCTCCCGCTTCTCGCTCCCGCGCTCGCGCTCGCGGAGAACCTCGTCTCCTACACCGGCACGTTCGCCGAGACGGACCACCCGACCATCTCCGGCGCGCACGTCGTGACGATGACGTCGCACGGCACGCTCACGGTTCCTTCCGACGTGCGACTCCTACGTCTGCTTGTCGTGGGCGGCGGTGGTGGCGGCGGCCTTGGCGGCGGAGCCGGCGGGCAGGTTGTCGACTGGACACCGGAAACGCCCACATTTCTCAAGACGGACGATGCATACCAGGTTGTCGTCGGCCCGTGCGGCTACCGGAGCAACCAGGGGTCGCAGCAGGCCCGCGGCCACAATGGGTTCCCGTCATCCGTCTCATGCTCGGCCTTCGAGGTCGTCGCGCTTGGCGGCGGCGGAGCGAGAGGCTGGGGGTACAGCAACGACGGTCGCTGGGACGTCGAATCGCCTCGGACCTGGGGCAATGGCGGCGGCGGCGCGTGCGATCAGCAGGCCGCGACTCTGATCGGCTACGAGGCCGGTGCGGAAGGATGCTTTCCCGGTGGCAAGGCGACGAACTCCGGCTCCAGCGGAACCGGATGCGGCGGCGGCGGCGGCGGCGCGGGCGCGGGTGGCCCCGGCGGCGATTCGCAGGTGCTTCACACGTCGAAAAACAACGACGCCTACCAGGACGAGGACGGCAACTACGAGCATGCCGGCGACGGCGGCCCGGGCGTCGTCTCCGACATCACGGGCGCGGCGGTCTCCTATGGCGACGGCGGCGGCGGCGGCGTGCGGCGCTCCAACTTCAAGCACGGCGGTGCAGGCGGCCTCGGCGGCGGCGGACGCGGCGCGGGGCTGTTCGAGGGCTCGGTCGTCAACGCGACGGACGCCGCCCCGAACCGCGGCGGCGGCGGCGGCGGCGGCGGCTGGAATGCCGGCGGCACGACGCTCGAAAGCGCCAACGGCGCCGACGGCGTCGTGATCCTCCTCGTCGCGCCGCCGGCCGCCAGCGAGGAGCCGGCGGACCGTGAAAGCGCCTGGGCCGTCGGCGGCACGGTCTCCACGTGGCGCGACCCGGAGCTCAAGCGCAACTGGGTCGTCCACGAGTTCCGCGGGAGCGGCGAGCTGCGGGTGAAACGCGGCTTCGACGCCGAACTGCTGCTCGTGGGCGGCGGCGGCTCGGGCGGCACGGCGACCGGCGGCGGCGGTGGCGCGGGCGGGCTCGTCCACACCAACGGCATCCATCTCTCCGGCGGCATCTACGACGTCGCCATCGGCGCCGGCGGCATCGCCGACGGCGGGGATGGCGGTGCCTCGTCGCTCGTCTCGCGGAACGGGCGCGTCTCGCTCGTGGCCCCCGGCGGCGGCGCCGGTGGCTGCTACGGGGGCGGTTCGACGCGCTACGCGGGCCATCCCGGCGGAAGCGGAGGCGGCGGCGCCGTGCAGAAGGCCGGCGGCGCCGCGGAGCCGGACGACGGCGTCGTGATCGGACACGCCGGCGGGAACGCGGCCCCGAGCGGCTACAACCCGGGCGGCGGCGGCGGCGCGGGCTCTCCCGGCACGGACGGCAAGGCCGGCTCGACCTCGGACTGCCTCGGCAACGGCGGCGACGGACTCGCGTTCGACATCACGGGCGAGTCGCGCTTCTACGCCGCCGGCGGCGGCGCAGGGTGGTCGGGCAGCTCGAACGTGCGCGGCAACCACGGCATCGGCGGCTCCGGCATCGGCGGCGACGGCGAGACCGCTCTGCAGAGCCCAAAATACCGCCGCCCATGGGGCCATGCCGGGCGCGACGGCACGGGCTCTGGCGGCGGAGGAGGCGGACAGACCGACGGCATCGGCGGCAAGGGCGGCTGCGGCGTCCTGATTCTGCGCTACCTCGCCGACCCGCCCGGCACGTTGATCCTGATCAAATAGTTCCCCCCGGCGCCCGTGGCGGGGTGCGCACCCCGCCACGGCGCGTGCGAGCCGTGGGGACGACGGGCGGCTAGCCCTCGCCGAAGAGGATGTCGAGCGCGTCGCCGACCATCTCGAGGCCCTCCTCGAGGTCGTCGTCGGAGACGTTGAGCGGCGGGAGGAAGCGCACGACGGAGTCGCCCGCCTTGCACGCGAGCAGGCCGCCGTTGCGCAGCTCGTCGATGAGCTCGCCGGCGCGCGGCTCCTTCAGGACGAGTCCGAGCAGGAGGCCCTTGCCGCGCACCTCCAGGAGCTGGTCGTACTTCTCGACGAACGCCTCGAGGCCCTTGCGGAAGAGCTCGCCGGCCGCGGCGGCGTGCTCGACGACCTTCTCCTCCTCGAAGACCTTGAACACGGCGAGCGAGGCCGCGCACGCGACCGGGTTGCCGCCGAAGGTCGTGCCGTGCGAGCCGGGCGTGAAGACGCCGGAGAGCGCGGGCGAGGCGATGAGCGCGCCGAGCGGCAGGCCGCCGCCGAGCGCCTTCGCGGACGTGAACGCGTCGGGGGCGACGCCGTAGTGCTCGAACGCCCACATTTTCCCCGTGCGGCCCATGCCGCACTGGATCTCGTCGCAGAGCATGAGCAGGCCCTTCTCGTCGCACAGCGCGCGGACGCCCTGCACGAACTCCTCCGTCGCGGGCACGACGCCGCCCTCGCCCTGGACGCACTCGAAGAGCACCGCGACGGTCTTCTCCGTCACCGCGGCCTTCACGCTCTCCAGGTCGTTGAAGTCGGCGAACGCGAAGCCCGGCATCAGCGGGTCGAAGCCCTTCTGGACCTTGCTCTGGCCGGTGGCGGAGAGCGTCGCGAGCGTGCGCCCGTGGAACGAGCCGCGCATGCAGACGATCTCGTAGCGGCCGCCGTTCTGCGAGCCCCAGAGGCGGGCGAGCTTGATCATCGCCTCGTTCGCCTCGGCGCCGGAGTTGCACAGGAAGCATTTGCCGCCGAGCCCGGCCTTGGAGAGCTTGCGCGCGAGCAGGCCGACCTGCGGCGTGTAGAAGAGGTTGGAGGCGTGCACCAGCGTCTCGGCCTGGCCCTTGATCGCCTCGACGACGGCGGGGTGCGCGTGGCCGAGCGCCACGACGGAGATGCCGCTCGTGAAGTCGAGGAACTGGTTGCCGTTGGGGGCGAAGACGCGGCTGCCCCGGCCCTTCACGATCGTCGCCGTGCGGGCGTAGGTGTCCATCTGGTAGTCGGCGCAGAGGGCGGCGGTGTCTTCCGTGTTGTCGTTGCTCATGTGTGGTCCTTTCGCGCGGGTCGCCCTACTTGACGATCTGGGTGCCCACGCCCTTGTTGGTGAAGATTTCGAGGAGGAGCGAGTGCGGCATGCGGCCGTCCACGAGGTGGACCTTGCGCACGCCGGCGCGCAGCGCGGCGAGGCTGCTCTCGATCTTGGGGAGCATCCCGCCGGAGATCACGCCCGCGCGCTCCAGGTCCGGGACGTCCGGCGCGTGCAGCGTCTCGATGAGCGTGGCGGGGTCCGCCGGGTCGCGCAGCAGGCCCGGCACGTCCGAGACGTAGGCCAGCTTGCGCGAGGGCAGCGCCATCGCGAGGGCCGCCGCGGCGTCGTCCGCGTTGATGTTGTAGACGAGCCCGTCGGCGCCGCGGCCGAGCGGACAGATGACGGGCACCGCGCCCGCCTCGAAGAGCGCGCGGACGGGCCCCGTGTCGCAGTGCGCGGCCTCGCCGACGAAGCCCCAGTCGAGCCGGGCGCCCGTGGCGGGGTCCTCGCCGGTCTTGCGCGTGGAGAAGAAGACGCGGTCGCCGTGGAGCGCCGCGGCCTCGACGCCGCACTCGGAGAGGATGCGGACGATCTCGGCGTTGACGCGGTTCTTCATCACGTCCTCGACGATGCGGATCGACGCCTCGTCGGTGACGCGGAAGCCGGCCTCGAAGCGCGTCTCGACCCCGGCCTCCTTCAGTGCGCGCGTGATGGCCTTGCCGCCGCCGTGGACGACGATCGGGCGCATGCCGACGACGCGCATGAACGCCACGTCGGTCAGCGTCGAGCGCAGGGCGGCGGCGTCCTCCTGGACGCTGCCGCCGAGCTTGACGACGATGATCTCGCCGCGGAAGTCCGCGATGTAGGGCAGCGCCTCGACGAGGACGCCGGCCTTGGCGATGGGGTCGGAAAGTTGCATGGGGCGGCGATTCTAGCGAATCCCCGCGCGAAAGACAAGGAAGATTCTCGCCCGGCCGGCGCTGCGCGCCCCCGGTCCGGACCGGAGCCGTTTGACGCCGGACGCGGGTTCTGCGACAATCGGGCCCCATGAAAGCGAACCCCTTCGCGCGCTCCGCGCTCCTTTTCGCCCTCGCCGCGCTCGCGGCGGGCTGCGTCCAGGTCGAACCGCAATACGAGCGCCGCACGTCGGTCTGGGTCTCGGACTCGACCTCGTCCGGATACACCGAGAACGACGCCCGCCGCGCGCTCGTCCTGCCCGCCGACGTCCTCCCGCCCGGCGAGCCGGTCGCCGCCTCGATCTCCTTCGGCGGCGCGAGCCTCTCCCGCGAGGCGCGCGAGGACCCGCACGTGCGCCCGCTCGCCGTCGCGATCCTCGTCGGCGGCCCCTCCGCCGCGCGGCGGCCGTCCGCCGGCGCGGACGTCTTCCTCTTCGCCGAGGGCTCCCCGGGCGCGCTCGCCATCGAGGGGCTCGTCGCCCGCGAGAAGCCCTGGCTCCTCGGCAACGCGGAGGACGACGACGAGGCCGCCTCCGGAGAAAACCTCCTCTACCTCCGCGGCTGCATGGACCGCCGCAAGTGGACCTCGCGCTCCGTCTGGCCCGACCCGCACGTATCCCTCTTCCTCGACCGCCTCCGCGCCCTCTGCTCCCAGCTCTGCGGCGAGTAGTCCCCGTTCTTTCATCCCCGACACCAACCACTTCGGCCGCGTAGCGGCCACTTCGGCGGCGAAGCCGCCACTTCCAGCCGCAAAGCGGCGACCCAACCATGAAAGCCCTCCTCTCCTCCGCCCTCTGCCTCGCCGTCCTCGCCTCCGCCGCCGACGAGTCCCCCGTCCGCATCGCCAAATGGAAGGGCGACGCGAAGGGCGCGGTCTCGCTCTACTACGACGACGGCCTCGACTCCGGGTTCAACAACGCCGTCCCCGAGCTGATCCGCCGCGGCCTGCCCGGCACGTTCTACATCTGCTGCAACTGGTTCGGCGGCGATCCGGCGAACCCGAAGCTCGCGCGCTGGAGCATCGCGAAGGAGCATCCGGACACGATCTTCCTCGGCGACCATACGTGGGCGCACGGCGGCGTCACGAACGCCGCGCAGTTCGCGGAGGAGATCTCGCTCAACGGCGCGATGCTGCGGAGGATCGCCGGGCTGCCGGAGGACGCGCTGCTCTCGTTCGCGCTCCCCGGCGCCGTGCGCTGGGACGTGAAGCCCGACGAGCAGGCGAAGGTCCTCGCCGAGCACCACGAGGTCCTGCGCCACGACTTCGGCGGCAACGTCGGCGGCCCCAAGGACGGCCAGAACCCGACCTTCCGGATGAAGACCGCCGCGCTCGCCGCCGAGGCGTTCGACCGCGCGGAGAGGACCGGCGGCTGGGAGTCGCTCATCTTCCACGGCGTCGGGGGCGACTGGATCACGTTCGACCTCGAGGAGCACGGCAGGATGCTCGACGACCTCGAGGCCCGCGCGAAGGCCGGCCGCCTCTGGGTCGGCTCCGCGATCGACGTGCACAAGTACGCGACCGAACGCGACGCCGCGAAGCTCCAGGTCCTCAAGGCGTCCGAGGACGGCTACGACGTCCTGCTCCCGGGCCTCGACCCCGCCAAGGAGGGCAACCTCACCCTGCTCTACGACTGCCCGCTCACCATCGTCTGCGACGCACCCGCCGGCTGGACGAAGGCCCGCGTCGCCTGCCAGCGCAGCGCGCGCAAGGGAACCGATGCGGCGGACCTCGAGGTCCCCGTGAAGGACGGTCGCATCGTCTTCGACCTGCCGCGCAACTGGATCGGCGTCACGGTCCGCAAGGCCGGCGAATGATCGCCCTCCGCATCGACCGCATCGCCTACCGCGGCGCGGGCGTGGCCCGCGCGCCGGACGGCGCGGTGTGCTTCGTGCCCGGAACCTGCCCCGGCGAGCTCGTCGAGGCGGAGGTGACCGAGGAGCGGAAGACCTTCCGCAAGGCGCGGCTCGTGCGCGTCCTGGAGCCCTCGCCCGACCGCCTCGCGGAGCCCGAGTGCCTCCTGCCGGACGGCACGCCCGTCCCGGGCTGCGTCTACGGCCACGCGCGCCACGAGGCGGAGCTCGCGTGGAAGAACGAACAGCTGCGCGACTTCCTCGTGCGCCAGGCGGGGCTCGCCGGCGCGGGCGCGCTCCTCGCGGAGCCGTTCGTCTCGCCGAAGGCGCTGCACTACCGCAACAAGTGCACGATGCACACGGCGCGCGACGGCGCGGGGCGGCGCGTCCTCGGCTACTTCGGCGACGACAACGAGACGGTCGTCGACGTCCCCTCGTGTCCCCTCTCCGTCCCGGAGATCGGCGCGGAGCTCGCGGCGATGCGCGCGGACGAGGCGTTCTGGCGCTACGCCGGCGCGGGCGCGGAGGTCGGCCTGCGCTGGACGAGGGCCGACGGCGCGGTCGTCTGGGTCGACCGCCCCCGCGACCGCGGCCGGCCGCCGGAGCCGCTCCCGGACCTTACGGAGGAGACGCCGATCCTCGGCCGCATGCGCGTTCCGGCGCGCGGCTTCTGGCAGATGAACGGCGCCGTGGGCGGGGCGCTCGTCGAGGCCGCGATCGAGGCGCTCCGCGCCGCGGCGCCCGCGCGCCTGCTCGACCTCTACTGCGGCGTCGGCGTGTTCGGGCTCTCCGCCGCGAAGGCCGCGGGGATCGGGCGCGTCGTCGGCGCCGACTCGGGGCGCGACGTCGTCCGCGCCGCGAACGCGAACGCGCGCGAGCTCGGCCTCGACGACCGCACGCGCT
>CACWKU010000008.1 GCA_902761575.1 uncultured bacterium | reverse complement strand
CCGACGACCCCGCCGCGCTCGCGGCGCTCGGGAGGTGGGAGCGCGGAAGCGACCGGTCGCCGAGGGTCGGCGGCCTGCTCGGCCTCGTGCCGGGCCTCGGCTACGCCTACTCCGGCGAGTGGGGCAACGCGATCCGCTCGATCGTCCTCAACGGCCTCTTCGGCTGGGCGATGTACGAGTGCGCCGACCACGAGGAGTGGGGTCTCTTCGCCGTCACAACCTTCTTCGAGCTCACCTGGTACACCGGGAGCATCTACGGCGGCATCGACGCCGCGCACCGCTACAACAGGGAGCGACTCGAGGGCGCCGCGCGGGAGATCCGCGGCGACGCCCCCGCGCCCGGGCTGCGCCGCTCGCCCGCGGTCGACCTCTTCCGCGTGCGGCTCGCGTTCTAGGCGCGTTGCGCCAGGGCGTCGCGGGCGCACTCGCGGAGGAAGCGGGCGTCGGCGTCGCCGACCTCGGGCGAGACGTAGGAGACGGAAGTCGGGTCGACGCCGAAGAGAAAGCCGAACCACACGAGCGCCTGGAGGTACTCGCCGCGCGCGTTGAGGTGGATCGTGTCGCGCCCGATCTCCATCTCGCCCGTGTCCCAGTTGCGGCGCCAGCCGAGGCGCCCGACGACGTCGCCCGCCTGCGGCGGCAGGTCCGGCCAGCGGTAGCGCGCGAGGTCCGCGGTCTCGTAGGGGACGAACGGGGCCTTCTCGCGGACGCGCGTGAGCTGCACGGCCACGCCGGTCGGGATTTGGCGCGCGATGCCCTCGTCCGCCGCGAAGCGGTCGTAGGCGTCGGAGAGGCGCTCGAACATCCCCGCCTGCCCGAATCCCCATGCGCCGCCGGGGCGCAGGCGGTCGTCGTCCGCGCGGTAGGCCCAGGTCTGCTGGATCACGACCTCGGCCGCCGGGCACGCCTTGCGCACGGCCTCGACGACCGCGTGGCCGAACGGCTGGTAGTTGTCGTAGTCCCAGCTCTCGTGGCTCGCCTGCTGGACGGTGACGACGTCCCAGCCGCCGCGCGCGAGCAGCTCGTTCGCGCTCGCGTCGACCTCGGTCGGCATCGCCTCTTCCGGCGCGAAGCCGTGCGAGCCGAGGCGATAGGGCCTGAAGGAAGGGTCCGCGGCGGACGCGGCGAGGTTCTCCGCGTGGCGGCGCAGCGGGCAGCCGCCGATGAAGAGGTTGGCGAAGCGAAGGTCGCGCCCCTCGGCGGCGACCATCGCCGGCAGCTGGCGGCGAACGCTTTCGGAGAAGCTGTTTCCGATGGAGAGAAGGCGGAGCGGCATTGTAGCACACGCCCCCGTCCGCGTCCATGCGCCTTGCGGCGCGCGGCGGGGTTGTGGCATAATCCGGCGCCGTTCCGCAACCCATGCTCGCACGATCGAAATTCCGGCAGGCCTTCGTCTCGGCCCCGCGCGCCCTCGTCCTCGCCTTCTCGGCGGCGATCGCGCTCGGCGGGCTCCTGCTCGCCTCGCCGTTCGCGAGCGCGGACGGCGCCTGGCACCTCGGGATCGACCGCCTCTTCGTCGCCACCTCCGCCGCGTGCGTGACCGGCCTCGACCCGATCGGAGTCGGCGCCGCGCTCTCGCCCGCGGGCCTCGCGCTCCTCGCCGTCCTCGTCCAGCTCGGCGGCATCGGCATCATGACCGCCGGCACGATCTTCTTCGTCGTGCTCGGGCGCTCGCTCTCCGTCACGGAGGAGCGCTCGGTCTCGGCCTCGCTCGGCGAGGTCCGGTCGGGCGACATGCGCCGCATCCTCCTCGGGACAATGCGCTACACGCTCTTCTGGGAGGCCGCCGGCGCGATCGTCTTCTTCGTTCGGATGCGCGCCCTCTTCCCGGAGAGGGGCGACGCCTTCGCCGCCGCGGGCGGAGCGTTCTTCGCCGTGATGTCGTTCTGCAACGCCGGCTTCTCGCTCTTCTCCGACTCCTTCGCCCCGTTCCTGCGCGACCCCGCCTCGATGCTCTGCGCGATCGCGCTCTCGCTCGTGGGCGGCATCGGGTTCGTCGTGCACGCGAACCTCCTCGCGCTGCGGCCCTGGCGGCGCGACCGCCTCCGCCGCGGCCGCCTCACGCTCCACAGCCGGCTCGTGCTGGAGGGCATCCTCGCGGTCCTCGCGCTCGACATGGCCATGTTCCTCGCGCTGGAGTGGAACGGCGCCTACGCGGGACTCGGCGCTCGCGACACGGTCGTCGCCGGGCTCTTCCAGGCGATCACGACGCGCTCGGCGGGCTTCGCCGCGGTGCCGGTACGCTCGCTCTGCCCCGCGTCGCTCGCCTTCACGATCCTCATGATGTTCATCGGCGCGGCGCCGGGCTCGACGGGCGGCGGCCTCAAGACGACGACCGTCGCGATCCTCGGCGCGACCGTGGCCGCGATGTTCGCCTCGCGCGAGACGCCGGAGCTGCACGGCCGCTCGATCCCGCGCCGCATCGTGAACGACGCCCTCGCGATCCTCGTGCTCTCGCTCGGGATCGTCCTGCTGGGCTCGTTCCTGCTCTACCTGATCGAGTCGCCGGACGACGCGCGCGCCCCGGCCCTGCTCTTCGAGACCGTCTCCGCCTTCGCCAACAACGGCATGTCGATGGCGGACACGACCTCGGGGCTCTCGGCGCCCTCCAAGCTCGTCATCACGCTGTGCATGTTCGCCGGGCGCCTCGGGCCCGTGACGCTCGTGCTCCTGCTGCACCGCCCCGGTTCGGCGGACCTCTCCAAGCGCTACCCCGAGGAAAACGTCATCGTCGGATAGGAAGGAAACGAAATGAAGAAAACCAAGGTCGGAATCGTCGGCGGCGGCCGATTCGGCATGACGCTCGCCCAGTCGCTCGCGTCCAACGGCGTCGACGTCACGCTCGTCGACGCGGACTGGAACGTCGTCCAGTCCCTCGCTGACTCGCCCATCCGCGCGCTGCAGGGCGACGCCACCAACCCCGTCGTCCTGCGCGACGCCGACTTCGGCTCGTGCGACATCGCCGTCGTGGCGATCGGCTCGCAGCTCGAGGCCTCGACGCTCGCGACGATCAACTGCAAGGACCTCAAGATCCCGCGCGTCGTCGCGAAGGCCGGCTCAGCGCTGCACGGACGCGTCCTCTCGCGCGTGGGCGCGGACAACGTCGTCTACCCGGACCGCGACCGCGCCTACCGCCTCGCCGAGTCGATCCTGCACCGCAACCCGATCGACTTCTTCGAGATCGCCGACGGCTACTCCGTCGCGGAGATCTCCGTTCCCTCCGCCTTCGCCGGCAAGACGATCATCGAGGCCGGCATCCGCCAGGCGCTGGGCGTCACCGTCCTCGCCGTCCGCCGCGCGACGGAGGATCCCGCCCGCCCGCGCGAGACGGTCGTCGCCACCGGCCGCGAGACCCTCCAGTCCGACGACCGCCTCGTCGTCTTCGGCCCCGACAAGGCCCTCGACGACCTCTCGGACTAGCCCGCCCTCCCCTCCCCCGCCATGATCCGCCCATCCGTCCAGGCCCTTGCGCCCTACGTCCCCGGCGAGCAGCCGAAGCTCAAGCGCGTCGTCAAGCTCAACGCCAACGAGAACGCCTACCCGCCCTCGCCGAAGGTGAAGGAGGCGCTGCGCGACTTCGACCCCGCCAGGCTGCGCCTCTACCCCGACCCGACGTTCAACCGCCTGCGCCACCTCCTCGCGCGCCGCTACGGCTGCAAGGCCGAGTGCGTGTTCGTCGGCAACGGCTCCGACGAGGTCCTGCGCCTCGCGGTCGACGTCTTCGTCCGCAACGCCGCCCCCGTCGGCGTCTTCGAGCCCTCCTACTCGCTCTATCCCGTCCTCGCCGCGATCCGCGAGGCGCCCCTCGTCTCCGTCCCGCTCCCGCCGGACGACGCCGCGCTCGCCGCGCTCCGCCCGCCCGAGCCGCGCCCGGACCTTTTCTGCCTCGTGAACCCCAACGCCCCGACCGGGACGATGTTCGGCCTCGAGGCCGTCCGCGCCTTCGCCCGCGCGCTCGCGCCGGCGACGCTGCTCCTCGACGAGACCTACGCCGCCTTCGCGGGCGAGGACTGCCTCCGGCTCGCGCTGGAGGAGCCGAACGTCGTCGTCTCGCGCACGTTCTCCAAGGCCTGGTCGCTCGCGGGCCTGCGCGTCGGCGTCCTCGTCGGCCCCGCGCCGATGGTCGAGGCGCTCTACAAGGTCAAGGACAGCTACAACGTCGACGCCCTCGCGCAGGCGCTCGCCGAGGCCGCGCTCTCCGACCCGGAGTGGATGCAGGCCAACGCCCGCCGCCTCGCCGCGACGCGCGACCGCTTCTCCGCGGCGCTGCGCGAGAAGGGCTGGGACGTGACGCCCTCGCGCACGAACTTCGTCTGGTGCCGCCCGCCCGCGCCGAAGACCGCCGAGGAGGTCCAGGCGAAGGTCCGCAACTGGGGGTTCCTCCTCCGCCGCTTCGCGGACGACCCGAAGGTCGCCGACCATCTCCGCATCTCGATGGGCACGGACGAGGAGATGGACGAGCTCCTGCGCTACCTCTAGCCCCTCGCTCGTTGCCCGCCACTCGTCTCTCGTCACTCGTCTCTCGTCTCTCGTCTCTCGTCACTCGTCACTCGTCACTCGTCACTCGTCACTCGTCACTCGATGCACGACTCCATCCCGACCACCCCCGCCATCCGCGCGCTCCGCGCCGCCAAGGCCGAGTTCACCGCGCATTCCTACAAGTACGAGGAGCGCGGCGGGACCGCGCAGGCCGCGCGCGAGCTCGGCATCGACGAGCACCGCATCGTGAAGACGATCGTCCTGAGGAACGGCGCCGGCAGGCCCCTGATCATGCTCATGCACGGCGACCGGGAGATCTCGACGAAGAACCTCGCCCGCGCGCTCGGCGAGAAGACGGTCGAGCTCTGCGAGCGCGCCGAGGCCGAACGTCACAGCGGCTACCACTGCGGCGGCACCTCGCCCTTCGGCTTCCGCCGGCCGGGCGTGCCGGTCTACGTCCAGCCCTCGATCCTCGACCTCGACTGGATCTGCATCAACGGCGGCCAGCGCGGCTTCTTCGTCCGCATCGACCCGTCGCTGCTCGTCTCCGTCCTCGGCGCCCGCCCGGTCGACGCCGAGCAGGCCGCCCCCGCGCGCTAGTTGCCGGAACGGGAGTAGGTGCGGAGGCCGAGGAGGATGTCCCGCACGGGGAGGACGTCGAGCTTGCCGTCGCGGTTGGCGTCGTAGCCGCGGATGAAGGCGGCGAGCGCCTCCTCGCGATTGGCGCCGAGGCCGCCGGCCGGGATGACGAGGAGCCACCTGGTGTTCCACGCCGAGCGGCCGATGAGCCGCGTGGCGTCGAGCTCGTCGTCGTTCGGCGCCGCGCCCGTCGCGCCCGCGTAGGCGCGGAAGCTCGGGTGCCGCCGGATGTTCGCGCCGAGGTCGGTTCCGCCCGTGTAGCCGGTGTAGAGCGGCGTCCAGTCGGGGTCGTCGAGCTCCGTGCTGCCGATGGCGTAGGGCGCGGGGACCGTCTGGTCGGCGACCTGCCACGAGACCACCTTGTCCGCCGAGCCGGGCACGCGCATCCGGTCCTCGCCCACCGGGACGAGGTAGGCGGTCGGCGTGCGCGAGAGCGGCAGCGCGCCGCCCCAGCCGTTGGTGCGCTCGTTGTAGCCCTCGAAGTGGACGCCCGCGCCGGCGATGCGCGTGGAGAACCACGTCGGGTCGAGCGCGGCGTCGCCGCCCGCGAGCTCGTCGCCGAAGAAGTTCCGGCCGAAGGCGATCTCGGTCGGGAACGGGATGACGAGCCCCGGCTCGGGCGTCGCGGAGGAGGAGCCGGCGAGGGGCTGGCAGTGGCGGACGAACTCGGGGAGCGTCTTGAGGTCCTCGACCCAGCACTTCTCGAGCGCGGTGCGCCACGCCTCGTCGCCGCGCGCGTCGGGGTAGACGCGGAAGAGTTCGCTCCGGAGCGAGAACCACGTGGCGTAGCGCTGCGGGTTGTTGATGCCGAGGCGCGGCTTGAGGACGAGCCAGTTCTGGTCCATCCGCGCGAGGATGTCGGCAAGGCCGCCGTCGCCGTTGCCGGAGGTGACGATCGGCTCGCCGTCGTCGTCGAACTCGCCGAGCGCGCGGGCGCCGACGATCTCGGCGACGAAGGCCTCGCCGGACTGCGGGTCGGAGGAGAGCAGGCCCGTCTCGTAGTCGTAGGCCTGCGCGGCGAGGAAGGCGTACTTCTGCGCGAGGGCGAACATCGCGTCGTAGCGCGAGAGGGCGGCGTTGCGCGCGAGGCGGAAGAACATCTCGTTGTAGCGCGCCTTGGTGAGGACGTCGGCGGCCTGCTGGCGGGCGAGCGTGCGCTCGTCGATGACGCGCTCGGCCTCGGCGCAGACGGTCTCGACGTTCTTCATCGCCACCTGGAGGGACTTCCACTTGCCGTCGAGCGCGACGGCGGCGTCGTACTGGTCGTCGGCGGCGTCGCGCATCCGCTGGTAGGTCTCGTCGAGTTCGTCGAATCCCTCGTTGACGTTTTCGAGGATTTCGTTGGCGATGGCGCGCCAGTCGTAGGAGGCCTGCGTCAGGACGAGGGAGTCCTTGGCGGCGAGCTTGGCGCCTTCGAGCGTCCCCTTGACCGCCGTGTAGGTGGCCCGGACGGGACCCTTCACGAGCGCGCTGGGGTCGATGTTGACGGTCATCCCGGCGCCGGAGATGGTCGGCAGGGCCGCTTCGACGGCCTCGACGCTCTCCTTGGAGAGCTTTCCGGCGACCTCGAGCGAATTGATCGCGATCTTCAGGGAGGTCTCCACGGCGGACGAGGCGTAGTCGAGCGCGAAGTTGGCGGCGTTGACGGCGTGCATCAGCATGTCGCGCGTGTACTTGGACTTGGCGGCGTTGAGCTCGTACTTGAACTGGCTCGTGGCGTAGTCGTAGTCCGTCATCCCGCGCTTGAAGGAGCTGTAGGCGAGGAGGAACTCGCCGAAGGCGTCCTGGATCTTGCCGTTGGCGCGGCGGCGGCCGGTGATGTTGGCGGGCTTCAGGACGATGCCGGTGGCGCTCACGTCGTTGGTGCGGACCTTCGTCTCGTCGACGTCGTCGAATCCCTCGAGGTCGGGGACGAAGTTGCCCCATGTCGTCGCGCCCTCGTAGAAGACGATGTTCGCGACGGTCGTGTCCTCGACGTCGGTGAGGCCGTAGTCGGCCGGATCCATCCACATGTAGTGGTAGACGTCGGGGCCGTCGTAGCCCTGCTCGTAGGTGCCGCCGGGGCCGATGTCGCCGGCGTAGGGATAGCCGAAGTACTCGATGAGCTTGTTCTTGGCCTCGAGCTCCATCGTCTCGAGCTGGTTCTCGCGCGAGAACTGCGACTCCTGCAGGAGGCGCGTGCGCGAGGCGAAGTACTGGGCGCGGTCGAGGGCGCGGCGGGCGTTGGCGAGCGCGGTGCCGGCGCGTTCGCGGATCTGCTCGTAGTGCGAGGAGGAGCCGTCGTCCATCCCGACCGGCGTGAGGTCGAACGGAATGGCGTCGGGCGAGAGTCCGAGCGGGTTCAGGCCGGAGTCGAGTCGGTCGAGCGCCTTCTGGATGGCGGGGACCATCGAGGCGAGGGAGTCGAGCTCGGCGACGGATCCGCGGTCGATGCGGCGCAGGCCCTCGTCCTCGAACGTGACGGCCATCCCGCTTTCGCGCGCGGCCTTCCACGCGCCGCCGGAGACGTCCCAGAGGAGGGCGGCGTCGGTTTCGTCGGCGACGGCGCGGGACGGCACGGGCGCGAGGCCGCGCAGGTAGAGCGCGAGGCCGGCGGAGAGGGGCGAGACGTATTCGCGCTTGTCGCGGAGCTGCTCCTCGGTGCGCGCGACGCCGCGCCAGAGGCGCAGCTCGGCGATCTCGCCGGCGAAGCCGCCGCCGAGCGCCGCGGCGCGGACGCCGACGGGGTCGAAGGGCGGGATCTCCGCGGAGGCGAGGCGCGTCCCGTTGGCGTCGTAGAGCGTGGCGACGGGCGCCGCGCCGCCGCCCGCGCAGACGATCGCGACGTGGGTCGGGACGCCGGCCTCGAGCGTGCCGAGCGGCGTCGAGACGCCCTCGCCGGCGGAGAGGAACACCTGCTCGCCGCTCTGGTAGGCGTAGGGGGCGTAGGAGCCGTCCTCGTCGTAGTTGGCGCAGTGCCAGTCGCCCTCGAACGGCGGCGGCGAGGAGACGGCGGAGGCAAAGAGGTAGTTCGACGGGAACGCGGTCGGCGGGTTCGGGCCGAAAAAGCCGCACTCGACGACGGAGGTGCCGTTGGTGATCGCGATTTCGGTGTAGTGGTCGAAGTCGTCGGCGTTGTCGAGCGAGTTGGTGAAGAGCAGGTAGGTGACGTCGTAGGTCACGGTGGAGGTGACGATGTTCTCGGAGAGGAACGAGAGCGCGAGCGACGGAGAGAGCGTCAGGCCGACGCGGCGCGACTCGCGGTCGTCGAGGGCGAGGACGGGCATCTCCCCCGCGGCCGTCTGGCCGTCCGCGGAGGGCTGGATCTGCAGCTCGAGCGTCCACGGGGCGGCGCCGGAGAGCGTCGCGAACGGGTCGTCCCCGGCGTCGCCGGCGATCTCGACCGAGGAGTCGCCGCCGTCGAAGACGTAGCGCCAGTAGCGGCCGGCGGTTGGCTTCTCGGGGAGGAGCGAGTTGGCGACGACCCAGTTGGCGAGGGCGCCGTAGCCGCCGCGCGCGGCCCATTCGCCGTAGCCGAAGGCGCGGGCGGGGTCCTCGTCGAGGTAGCCGGCGGCGGGGACGCCGCCGGAGTCGCGCACGGCCTTGCGCGCGGTGCGGTCGACGACGGCGAGCGCGACCTTGGCGACGTTCTGCGCGGCCTTGGCGAAGGACGCCTCGTCGTAGTAGTCGACGTTGAGCGCGACATCGGCGACGACCATCTCGCCCATCGCGGGCTTGCCCCAGGTGAAGAACGGGTTGCGCAGGAGGCGGTAGTAGCCGGAGAGCGCGGAGAGGTAGTGGCCGTAGGCGTCGCCGTGTCCCTGAGGGTACATCAGCGCCGCCTGCTGGTAGTCGATGAGGCCGGTGTTGCTGCCGCTGATGTCGTAGTTCACCGCGTAGGCGACCTCGCCGGCGGTGATGCCGCGGGTGAAGTTCCAGACGAGGCGGTTGTAGTAGGGCGAGATCTTGAGCGTGCCGGAGGAGTCGGCGCCGGAGCGGCCGCGCAGGAGCGCGAGCTCCTCGTCGAGGAGCGTCGGGACCTGGTTGTCGAAGGCGAAGAGCGCGGACGAGAGCGCGCCGTAGTCCATCTCGAAGCCCGTCATCATCGGGTTGTTGAAGTTGGCGCCGAAGCCGATCGTCGGGTTGAGCGCGTCGGTGTACGCCTCGTCGCCGAGCAGGTTGTAGAGGTCGGCGAGGCGGCCGACGGCGAGCTGGAGCTGCTTGTTGGCGTCGGCGTCGTCGATCCCGAGCGAGAGCGACATCGACTCGGCCTTGTCGAGGAGTGTCTCGTACAGCTGGATGAGGCCCACTTCGGCGAGGTTGTCCTGGTTGAGCGCGACGTCGCCCTCGAAGGGCGGGCCGGCCTGGCGCACCATCGAGACGACGGTCTCGGCGGGGTTCTCCTCGAGGTCGCGCATCCGCTGCGCGAAGGGCGTGACGTTGTTGAGGACGCGCTGCACCCAGCCCTCGGCGAGCGCGGGCGGGTCGGTCCAGGCGGACCACGCGTCGCCCATCGCGGCGTAGGACGGCGAGTTGGTGTTCGCGGCCTTGTACCGCACGGCGTAGTAGGTGTTCACCATGTTCGCGAGGGTGTCGCCCTGCTCGCCGACGACGAAGCGGGTGAGGCCCTTCGAGTCGTCGAGCGGGAACTTGAGCGTGTAGTTCTCCTCGGGGTCGGCGGGCGTCGTGCCGTCGTCGTTCGGGCGCGCGCTGCGCCACTCGAAGACGTAGTCGTCGGGCCGGCCGGCGAAGGCCTCGGCGTAGAGGATCGAGAGCTGCTGCGAGAGGAGGTTGAGCGGGTCCTCGCGCGTGACGACGCGGCCGACGTAGTACTTCGGGACGACCTTGAGAATCCGCATCTGGATCGGGTCGCCGGGCGAGACGGCCATGAGCTCGTTCGTGGAGTCGTTCTCGACGAGCGTGACGTAGTTCGTGGCGCCCATCGTGAAGAGCGCGTAGTGGTCGCGCGGCTTGTAGGCGACGCGGTGTTCGAAGACGGAGACGGACTCGTGCGGGCTCGGGAGGACGGGCCCCGTGGCGAGCCGCCCGATCGCCGCCTTCCACTTCGCGACGTCGCCCGACTCGGCGGTGTCGTCGACGAGGCCTTCGAGAACCTCGCGCTCGGAGGGGGACGGGACGTTCACGTGCAGCAGCTCGACGCCGCCGGGGTTGTCCTCCTGCTCGCCGACGAGGACGAGGCAGTCGCCGAGGTCGCGCGAGGTGTCGAGGTAGAAGCGCGAGGAGAGCGAGGGCGGAAGGCCGTCGAAGTAGTACTTGCCCTTGCGGAGCGTCGCGTTGCCGCCGGCGCCGGTCTTGATGCCGAGCGCGGCGATGGCGGCGGAGAGCGAGTCGTAGTCGGAGGACGAGAAGCCGGCGGTCTGCGCGACGGTGGGGTCGAAGAGGACCGCGGTCGCGTCGCGCGCGGCGTCGGTCGCGGGCCAGACGACGGCCATCGACTTGGCGTTCCAGACCTCGGGCAGGCCGGAGGCGGCGACGGTGAGCGTGCGGCCGATCTCGATCTCGACGGGGTTCTCCGGCCACGAGCAGCGCCAGAGCCAGGCGGCGGGCTTGTTCGCGAGCGGATCGCCGGAGGGGGACGCGCCGAGGAGCGAGAGCCACGGGACGGGGTCGCCGACGGCGGGCCACTCGTCCAGGTCGAGCGACGGGAACGCGAAGCCCTCCTGCATCGGGTAGTACATGTGGACGTGCAGGTCGCCCGCGGCCCGAGCCCAGAGCTGGCCCTTGCGGTCGCGGAAGCCGGGCGAGATCGCGGCGCGTTCGTCCCAGTAGGTCTCCTTCTTCCACGGGTTGTCGAACGTGTCGAGCGGGTGCGGGCCCGGGAGCGCGAGGCCGGCGGTGCAGGGCGCGGCGAGTTCGGGCCAGAGGGAGTTGGTGACGGCGACGGAGAACCAGCGCATCGCCTTGCGGCCGTCCGAGACGTATTCGACGAGGACGCCGGGCGCGGAGGACGTGTCCGAGTTGAGGTCGGAGCGCAGCGCCCACGCGACGTGCCCGCCGGAGCCGGCGGTCACGATGCCGTGCTCCTCGTTCGGGTTGTAGCCGGGCTCTTCCGGGTCGTTCTGCGCGTAGACGACCGGCGTCGTGCCGGCGTCGGAGACGACCACGCCCGCGCCGAAGAGCGGCGGACCGTCGGACTCGGAGAGGCAGCGGAGGGCGCGGTGGCGCGAGCCGAGCGCCTTGTCGGTGAAGACGCGGACGGCGGAGCCCGGGACGATCTGCAGGTCCGTGTCGCGGAACGAGTAGCAGCCCGTGAGGCCGACCTCGCGCCCCTCGTGGACGGCGAACGCATCGGTGAAGGCGTCGGCGGCGTCGATCGCCTTCGCGCGGAAGAGGATCTCGGCGACCGTGGCGCCGGCGCGCGCCCCGACGCCGGCGGAGGCGCCGAGCGCGGCGCCGACCACGTCGCCGAGCAGCGGCGTGGCGTCGCCGTCGAGGGAGGCCTCCTCGAGGAAGCCGGCGCGGAGCGCGACGGCGCCCGGCGCGATCTCGATCTGGACGGGGACCCAGAGGCCGAAGTCGGGGAGGTATTCGAAGGGAACGGAGACCGAGCCGGAGCCGTCCAGCGAAAGGACGAGGTTCGTCGCGCCCGCGGCGGGGTCCGGGCGCAGGTCGAGGACGAGATTCGTCCCGCCCTGGCCGTGGAGCGAGAGGACGGCGCGGCCGGCGTCGTCCGTCGCGAGGCCGTCGGGCCGGATCCAGAGCTGCACCATCCCGCTTTCGGCGGAGAAATAGGCGCGGGAGGCGAGCATGGCCGTGGAGTTCGTCGCGTCGAGGTAGAGGCCGCGGTTCTGCGAATAGACCGACTCGGCGGCGCTGCCCTGCTGCGAGGCGATGACGATCTGAGGCGTCTCCCAGAGCTCCGGCCAGCGCGCGCGGTAGACCTGCGGGAGCGTCGGAATCTCGACCGCGGCGGGCATCCCCTCCTCCTTGATCGTCGTGTTCCACCAGACCTCGATCGGCTTCTCCGCGACGTTGACCGCGTAGACCACCGAGGCGTACGTGTTGGTGTCGGAGCCCTCGGAGGAGGCGGACGAGGTCTGGTTCGTCTGCGCGGATGCGGACGACTGCGGCTCGCGGTAGAGGCGGTGGTTGAAGTGGTCGCCCGAGACGGGCGGATAGACGTAGCCGGGGCTGTCGGGGTCGCAGGAGGGCGAGAACGTCCCCGCCGTGCCGGCGACCGAGCCGCCGCGGAGGCGCAGCTCGGAGCCGACGGCGACCGTCTGCTCCTCGAGCGTGAAGTACTCGGGGTTGGAGCGCAGGATCGAATGGAGCGGGACGAACCAGACGTCGTCGTCGACCGCGAGCTTCAGGAGCGACCAGCCCTCGTCGGTCGTCCGGAACGTGCCGTCGGACTCCACGGCGCGGGCGTGGCCCTCGGGGTCCTGGTAGCCCATCAGCGTCGGCGTGAAGGAGTCGGGGACGTAGATCGGGCGGCCCGTGTCGCCGCCCTGGTCGCCGCGGACGAACACGGTGGCGTCCTTCGGCCAGTCGCACTCGTACTGGTCGAGCTCGAACGGCCACTGGACGAGCATCTCGTCGGTCTCCATCCAGTACACCTCCGCGTTCCAGCGGCTGCCGACGGTGGGGCGCAGCGGGAAGACGGCGCCGTTCTTCGGGCTGTAGGAATGCTTGCCTTTGTGCTGGTAGAGGTAGTCGCCGCGGTCGTCCGTGGGCTGGACGACGGTGGGGCGCGCGCGGAGGCCGGCGGTCGGGTAGCCGCGGCCGTCGGGCTTGAGCTGGCGGCCGATCTCGCCCGTCATCGCGTTCACGACGGGGCGGCAGATCTCGACCGTCTGCACGTGCAGGAGGCGCTCGAAGGTGCCTGTGTCGTAGTAGGCCATCACGACCTGCCCCTGCAGCTCGCCGTAGGCGTAGAGCATCTTGGTCGACGGGTCGTTGTAGAGGCCGGAGACGACGCGGTTCGTGAGGACCTGGGTCATGCCGGCGGTCTCGTTCGTGTAGACGCCGTAGGCCGGCTTCACGAGCTCGTCGGGGCCGTAGAACTTCACGAACTTGCCGCTCAGGTCGATCGGCGGGCCGTTGTAGGGGTGGTCCGTCCAGTAGATGCGGCGCGGGCGGCCGGAGCAGCAGGACGAGACGACGTAGGTCATGTCGACCGCGCTGCCGTTCTCGAGGACCCACGTGAACCGGACCGTTCCGCCGAGCGTGGCGTAGACGCGCTGGCCGGCGGCGTCGAAGAGGAAGCCCACCGTGCCGTCCCGGACGAAGCGCTCGTAGGTGGCGGTCCAGTCGACGCGCGGCGGCGGGGAGACCAGGTCGCCGAGGTAGTACTCGGGCTTGGTGCGCTCGATCGCGAAGCCGGCCTCGGCGGCGGCGAGCTTCACGGTCTCCTCGCCCGCGACGGACTGCAGGGACGACGCGGCGTTGGTCGCGACGTCCCAGCCCGGCGCCACGACCGCCATCGCGGGATAGAGCGCGTTGGACGAAAGCCAGGCGTTGGCGGCCGCGTCGGAGCTCAGCCGCAAGGTCGGAGCCGAAGGCACGCCGAGCGTAAATCCGGCATCCGCGGCTTCGCTCGCCGTCGCGGCCGTCAACGCGATGAAGAGCGCCGCTGCGCGGCGAATGAAGGGCGGCGGCGTTGCCGCCGAATGAAGGGCGGCGCTCCGCGCCGAATGAAGGGCGCCGCTGCGCGGCGAATGGAACAGGTCGGACAGTTTCATGGCTGGAGATTCCGTTCGAGAGTTTTACAAGAAGCCGCGAGAAGGCGGCGGATGTCGTTGCAATCGGAAGCAAGGGGCTTCGCCTGGTCGCGGGAAAGAAGGTCCGAGCGTTCGAGCAGTTCGATCCAGAAGAGGGTTTCGGAACACTCTTTGAGCGAGATCTTGCACTTCGCGAGAAAGTCCTTGCGCGACGCGGCGTGGCGGGCTTCCGCCAGATTCGCGCCGATGCTGGTTCCGCTCCGCAGAATCTGGTCGGCGAGGGAGAACTCCTTTTTCTCCTCGCGCAGCCACCTCGCGAGCTTCACCGCGCACACGGCGAACGCCATGCTCTTCTCTTTCAGTGGATCGTCTTCCGGTTTCATGTCGGTCGATTCTTTCCGTTCGCGCGAAACGCGCCCTTCATTCGCGAAGTCCTCTTCATTTGCGTCGCAGGCGCACTCTTCATTTGCCGCGGAGCGGCACCCTCCATTTGCGAAGCACCCTTCATTTGCGAAGCACCCTTCGTTCATCATGCGCGGCCGCGCTAGCGGACGCGCATGATGTAGCAAAGCGCGTAGTACGGCGGGCGGTTCTCGTGCGGCTGGTCGCCGCCGGCCGCGTTGGTGGACCTCTGGTTGGCGTTCTGGGGCCTGTCCTTGTAGTGCTCGGAGGCGTCGTAGATGTAGTTGTCGTCGTCCCACGCGAGGTCGAAGTCCGCGCCCTTGAAGTCGTAGGTGTGCGAGTGCGGCGGCAGCTCGGAGACCGTCAGCTTGTGCTTGTCCTCGCCGCCCGTGTCGCCGGCCTTGTACTGCCCGCCCGCGGCGACGACGAAGCGGTTGCGCAGGTCGGGGGTCTTGCGCCCGTTGGCGGTCTGGCCGTTGCAGAGCGCCCAGCCGTTCGGGATGGCGGACTCCGCGCCGTTCCACGCGACGATGCCGCCGACGGGGATCGTGCCGTAGCCCGCGAGCTCGCCCGCGACCGACAGGTTGCCGTCCGCG
Source organism: uncultured bacterium (assembly GCA_902761575.1). Lineage (GTDB taxonomy): Bacteria > Verrucomicrobiota > Kiritimatiellia > RFP12 > UBA3636 > UBA3636. The sequence continues at coordinate 33,800 of CACWKU010000008.1, read as the reverse complement.
CGCACGCCGCCGGCGGTTCCGAGCGTCCCGGCGGTGGCCGCGCCGGAGATCTGCGCGGACGGGGCGGCGAGCTCGTCCGAGACGACCAGCCCCTCCGCGGAGAGGGCGCCCGCGACGGCGAAGTCGCCGCGCGCGGCGGAGGCATCCGACGCGAGGAGCGCGAACGGCGCGGGGAGGAGCTTCTGGCGCGGCGAGATCTCCGCGCCGGCCCCCGCCACCGTCACTCCGGCGAAGAGCGGGACGCCGGCGTTCCGCGCGAGGACGTCCGCGAGCGGCGTCCCCGGGTCGCCGTCGACCGGCGTGCCGGCGTCGTCCGAGAGCTGGACGAGGAAGAGCCCGGCGTCGTCGAGCAGCACGTCGTGCTTCCGGCCCCAGAGCGAGGTGCCGCCCGCGGCCTGCGCGTAGAGGCGGATCTCGACCGTCCGGCGCTTCTCCGCGAGCGCGAACCCCTGCGCGTCGCGCAGCGCGCCCTGGTAGACGAACCCCGCCACGGCATTCTCGGGATGGCCGACCTCGACGAACGTCTTCGGGAGGACCTTTCCGCTCGCGACGATCCAGTTCTCGCCGAGCGCGGCGGCGAGGTCCTCCTCGGACATCGCGGAGGCGTCCGTGCCCTGCTTCGCGCCGAGGACCCGGGTGTAGTAGCACGTGTCGACCCAGGTGTGGCTGGAGTAGGGGGTGCCCACGAGGGTCCCCGACATTGAGCTCGAAACCGTGACCTGAGCGGGGTCGAAGAGGCAGTTGTGCAGATCGATGTTGGCGTCGACGAAGGGGCTTGCGGCGAACCCGCCGCACCGTTCGGCGTTCGGTCCGAGAAGGGAGCCGTCGAACAGGCAGTCCCGGAAGCAGACGTTGTAGACCGCCCAGAACGTGTAGCCCACGAAGCCGCCGCAGCACACCTCGCCGGACTTCGTGCACGTGAGGGCAACGGAGGACCGGCAGCGTTCGAACGTGGGATACCGGGCCCCGGGCTTCGCCCAGCCGGCGAACCCGGCGACGTAGTTGGTGTCGGAGGAGATCGATCCGGCGACGTGCAGGTCGTGGACGAAGCATCCGGAGACGATCGCGAACGGGGCGGCGAATTCCGTCTTCGTGAACGTCCAGTCCACCGTGAGCGTGTGTCCGCCGCCGTCGAACTCGCCCGTCCAGGCGGTGGCCTCCGTCGTGCCGACGCGCGGCGCGTCGTTCCCGAGCGCCACGTCGGCGGTCATCTTCGCGCAGAGGTACGTTTCGCCCGCGTTCACCAATTCGGCGAACTCGGTCCAGTCGGCGGCGGAGGAGATCTCGACCCAATCGGGATCGTAGACCTCGACCGAACCGGGGAAGGACGCGAGAACGACCTTGCCGTCCGCGACGGTCCAGTCGCTTCCCAGCGCGGCGGCGAGGTCCTCCGCGGACGTCGCGGAGGCGTTCGCGCCCTGCGCCGCGCCGAGCGTCTGGAGATAGTGGCAGGCGTCGATGTTCCGGCCGTCGGCGCCGTTGTCGCGCACGAAGGTCGAGGCGTTTCCGTCGGTCCCCACCCTGGTCTTCGCCGGAGCGAACAGGCATCTCCCCAGATAGACCGAGGCGGAAGCGTCGCGCCAGCCGACGAACCCGCCGCAGGAATGGGCCGTGACGCCCCTCCCGGAACAAATCGAACCGTCGAAGACGCAGTCGGACATCTGGAGCGTGCCGGGCGTCTTGACGGCGCCGACGAATCCGGCGGACGTGGCGTCGCCGTCGACACGGCATTCGACGCAGACGGACGAGCGGCAGTTCGAAAGCGAGGTCGTCCCGTTCAGGGCGGCCACGAAACCGCAGAAACCGGCCGCGTAACGGCCGTTGGAGGCGATGGTTCCGGTGACGTGCAGGTTCCGGATGCTCGCCCCGCACACGTAGGCGAAGGGGGCGCAGGGAGGGTCGCGATCGGAACCCGAGCCGCCCGTCTCCTCGAACGCGACCGTGAGCGCGTGCCCCTGACCGTCGAAGGTTCCCCCGAAGTAGTTCGAACTTCCGACGCGCGGCGCGTCGTTCCCGAGCGTCACGTCGGCGGTCATCTCCGCGCAGAGGTCCGTTTCGCCCGCGTTCACGCGCTCCGCGAACGCCGCCCAGTCGGCGGCGCTCGCGATGCTGACCGTTTCGGCGTGGGCCGAAACGGTCAGCGTCGCGAGAATGACGAGCGCCGCTGCGCGGCGAATGAAGGGTGCGGCTCCGCCGCAAATGAAGGGCGCCGCTGCGCGGCGAATGAAGGGCGGCGGCATTGCCGCCGAATGGCCGGCCGCTGCGCGGCAGGGACGTGTTGTTCTTGCTTGTGTTCTCATACGAGTTTCGCTCCTAGGGCTTGCAGACGCGGCCGAGGAAGAGGATCAGGCCGGTGCGGGTTTCGCGGATGATGAAGAGGAACGGCCTGTCGGCGACGAACGGGCGCGGGGGCGGAACGTTCTCCATCGGACCGATGCACCCTTCCAGCATGACCGCGAAAGTCGCGGCGGCGGCCTCGGTGCCGGCTTCGTCGACCGTGACGTTGGCCTTCTGGATGGCGGTGCCGATGTAGAGCTGCGGCGCGATGCCGGAGAAGTCGGCGCGGGCGGGGTCGAACGCGGCGCCCATGCCCATGTACGGGAGCGTCTTCGACAGGTCGTGCTCGCTGCCGAAGTCGAACTTCGGGAGCGCGAGGACGGCCTCGCCCCGCCACGGTTTGGCGGCGAGCCGGTCGAGCCACGGGCCGGAGAGCTTCGCCTCGACCTCCGCGAGCGTGTTGGAGGGCGACGGCAGGATCACGAGCATCTCCGCCGAGCCGAAGCGGTACGGGAGCCGCAGCGCGGCGCACTCGGGCGCGTCGAGGATCTCCGCGTGGCGCGTGTCGTGGAGGAACGGGACCTCGACGTCGCCGCCCGGCGCGTGGAAGGTCCGGTCGCGCGTGGCGTCCTTCTCGAAGGGGATCTCCCACTTGGCCTTGAGGTAGACCGTGTCGACGGCGACGAGGCGCGTCAGCGGATCGTCGAGGACGGGCGGCTGGATCAGGTCCTTGATGCGGTCGTGGGTCTTCTCGGCGACGAAGGCGTTGATCTCCTTGCGACCCTTGGCGCCCATCCAGGTGAGGCGGACGTCGGCGTCGAAGGAGTCGCGGGCAAGGGAGCGGAAGCTCTCGGACAGGGCGAATCCGGGCTTGATCCAGAGCGAATCGGAGAGCTCGAGCGCGACGTCGTCGTTCGCGGCGCGTTCGAGGTTCGTGCGCGACTCGCGGAACGTCGCGGCGACGGCGTCGGGCTCGGGCGGCTCGACGCCGCCGAGCTGCAGCGCGAAGGCCATGCCGCGAGCGGTGTCCCCCCGCGCGCCGGTCTGCAGCAGCGCGAAGAGGTTCGCCACGCCCCACGGCGACAGCACGACGTTTTCGTCCGCCGGCTGCACCGACGCCGCCTTGCGATAGAGGTCGGCCGCGAAGTCGGCCTGCCTCCACGGCGCGGGCGCCGGGCTCGCGGCCGCTGTCGCGGCCGCGGCAATGACGAGCGCGGCTGCGCCGCGAATGACGGGTGCGGCTCCGCCGCAAATGAAGGGCGCGCCGCTGCGCGTCGCGAATGAAGGGCACGCCTTCGGCGTGAATGGAGGGCACTCCGCTGGCGCGAATGAAGGGCACGCCTTCGTCGTGAATGGAGGACACTCCGCTGGCGCGAATGAAGGGTGCCGATGCGCGGCAAATGGGTGGCGCGCTCCGCGCGAATGATAGGAGCGGATGCGATGCATACAAGCAACGAAGAAACGTGTCATGGTTGCAAAGCGTGGATTGTTTGACTGCATCATTTGCGGCTCAGCCGCACCCTTCATTTCCCGCGAAGCGGGACCCTTCATTTGCGCCGCAGGCGCACCCTTCATTTGCGAAGCACCCTTCATTTTCCGCGCAGTGGAACCCTTCATTCATCATGAGCGGCCGCGCTAGCGGACGCGCATGATGTAGCACAGCGCGTAGTACGGCGGGCGGTTCTCGTGGGCGGCGCCGCCGCCGGTCGAGTTGGTGGTCCGCCGGTTGTCGTTCTGGGACCTGTCCTTGTAGTGCCCGGATGCGTCGTAGACGTAGTTGTCGTCGTCCCACGCGCCCTTGAAGTCCGCGCCCTTGAAGTCGTAGGTGTGCGAGTGCGACGGCATCTCGCTCTCCGAGAGCGTGTGCTTCTCCTCGCCGCCCGTTTCGCCGACCGTGTACTGCGAGCCCGTGCCGGCGCCGACGACGAAGCGGTTGCGCAGGTCGGGGGTCGTGTGCCCGTTGACGGTCTGGCCGTTGCAGAGCGCCCAGCCGTTCGGGATGTCGTCCGCGGAGCCGCTCCACAGGATGATGCACTCCAGCGGGACCGTGCCGAAGCCGGAGACCGCGCCGCCGACCTGCAGGTCGCCGTTGACGGTCGCGTCGCCCGTGACGGAGAGCGACGAGGCCGCGACGGAGCCGGCGACGTCGAGCGAGGCGGCCGAGACGCCGCCCGAGAACGTCGCGGAGGCCGCGGTGAGGACGCCGGCCGCGGCGAAGTCGCCGCTCGCGGACGCGACGTCGGAGGCGAAGACCGCGTAGGGCACGGGGAGGATCTTCTGGCGCGGCGCGATCTCGCCGCTCGTCCCGACGACCGTGAGGCCGACGAAGAGCGACTTGTCCGCGTTCGCGGCGAAGACGCCGGCGAGCCCGGTGCCCGGGGCGCCCGGGGCCGTCGAGCCGGCGGAGTCGGAGAGCTCGGCGTTGAAGAGCCCGTTTTCGTCGAGCAGCACCGCGACCGTGCGCCCCCAGAGCGCGGTCTCGCCGTCGGGGCTGTCGTAGAGGCGGAACTCGACCGTCTGGTTGCGTTCGGGGAGCGCGCCGCCGTCGTCGGCGCGCAGCACGCCCTGGTAGGCGAAGGAGACGTCCGCGGCGGCGGCGCTTTGCGCCAGCGCGCAAAGCGCCGCCGCAAGGACGAATGACGACCGCCACTTCGTGGCGAATGAAGGGCGCCGCTTCGCGGCGAATGAAGGGGCCGCTGCGCGGCAATGACGGATGGCGGGAGTATTCATGGTCGTTGTGTGTTTTGGTTTTTGATGGGGGGCGCTCCGGGGAGCGGGCAAGGGGTCAGGGCGTGATCTCCAGTTCGAACGGGCCGCAGAAACGGGAGATTTCGGCCGCCTGCGCGAGCCGGCCCTGCCGTCTCGCGAGGCGGCCGGGCATCGGATGTCGGGGGAATCGAGGATTCATGGTGGAGGAATTGGCGAAACGAGCTACGCGTCGCACGCTATTTGAGATCGAGGATTTTCGCCTTCAGCTCGAACGGGCCGACGGGAAGGCCGTCGGCGGAAACGAGGTTGCAGTCGGGGTAGTCGTCCCACGCGTAGCGGACACAAACATTTGTGTGGACTCCGCCGGGACAGTCCACGAACACGGTGTCGGGGAACATCTTTTCGTTGACGAACGACTTCTCCGCCCATTTCCAGTCGCCGCCATCGATGAAAACCTGGAAGCCGCGAAGGTCGAAATCCTCTCGCAGTTTCGCCGGCTTGAGGGATACGGGGTCGACGAATTGGATCATGACGTGTCCCGCCGCCCAATCGTAGCTCGCCTGCGACGGCACGGGGCTCAATGACCGGCCTTCCCGACCATAGGTCTGCGCAAGCGCGAGAGCGGCGAGGCGCTCGCCGACGGTCTTCTTGTCCTTGGGGTGGATGTCGCGGTGGTCGCCGACGTCGATCGCGACGGCGGTGCCGCAGTGCGGGACGGTTTCGCCGAGCCGCATCTGCGTCCAGCGCATCCGCGCCCACGCGGAGTCCAGCGGCTCCGTGTGCGCCTCCTTGAACGCCGCGAGCTGCACGAGGTAGACCGGGAAGCCCGCGTCGTCGTGCACGAAGCCCTCGCGCCACGCGCCGACCATCGCCGGGAACTGCTTCGCGTAGAGGTCCGCGTGCCCGACGTCCGAGCAGCCCTGGTACCAGATCGCCCCCTTCGCCGCCATCCCGAAGAGCGGCGCCACCATGCCGTTGTGGCACGCGGCGATGTCCCACGACGACGGCGACGACGGGTCCACCGGCCGCGGCTCCGCCGGGAACGCCTTGAACTTCCATTCGCCGGCGAGGGGGATGGTGCGTGTGCTACTGCTTTCGACGATGCATTCTTCGGTGACGATTTCGTCTTGCGCCAACGAAACCGATACGGACATGCCGGCGGGGGCGTTCTTCCAGAATCCGGAGTGTCCGCCCCAGTCGAGGACCTTGACCGCGATTGTGTTGGTTCCGGAATGCAGGACGCCTTCCGGAATCTTGTAGTCGCGAGGTGCGTCCCACACATTGGTCGTGCCGACGAGAACGCCATTGACATAGGTCCAATCCTGGTCGTCGATGGGGCCGAGCGAAAGCGAGGCCGTGTCGACGACCGGATGCTCCTCTTCGTCGATCACGAACGTCCTGCGATACCATACCCAACCGTCGAAGTCGGGCTTGGTGTGCTTCTCGGTGATTTCGGGAAGGTTGGCGGTCTGCCAGTCCGAATCGTCGAAGTCCGGCGCGGCGGGGGCGTCGCCGGGGTCGATTGCGGGCAGCTTTTCCATCCACGCGGCGAGGTCGACCTTGAACTGCTCGGCGCCGCCGTTCTCCCACGCCTCCGCGATGGCGCGGCGCTCGCCGGCCTGCTTGCCGAAATCGCCGCCGAGGGCCTCGGCGGCCTCGTAGGGAATCCAGGTCTTGATGGGCGAGCCGGACCAGGACGCCTCGACGAGGCCGATCGGGACGTCGGGCATCGCCTCCTGCAGCGCCTGCCCGAAGAAGTAGCCGACGGCGGAGAAGGACTTTGCGTGCGCGGGGTCGCAGGTCGTCCAGCCGTAGTCGTCCGGCAGGTCGCGCTGCGGCGAGAGCGCGGTGCGGTTGCGGTCGTCGAAGAGGCGGATCCTCGCGTGCACGTTCGTCTCGATGTCCTCCTTCCCGCGCGTGAGCCCCCAGCCGTAGTTCATGTCCATGTTCGACTGGCCGGAGCAGAGCCAGACATCGCCAATGAGGATGTCCTCGGCGCGCGCGCCCGCGCCGTCCGGCGCGGACGCGGCGCCGAGGGCATGGGGGAGCTCGGCTGCGCCGAGCTCGTAAGGACCGCCAGCGGGATGCGGCGGAAGCTCGACGCGCCAGCGTCCATCCTCGCCGACCGTCGCCGTCATTTCGCATGGTTCCGCGTCCGACTCGTCCGCACGGACGAGTCGGACCGCGACCTTTGCCCCCGGCTCCGCCGTTCCCCAGATCGGGACGGGGACGTCCCGTTGCAAAACGGCGTGGTCGCGGAACATCGGCGCGAGGGTGACCGGCGCGGCCGCGCTTGCGGCCGAGGCCGCAAGCGCGGCAATGACGAGCGCCGCTGCGCGGCGCAATGACATCGCGACGCTGCGCGGCGCGAATGACGGGGCCGCTTCGCGGCAATGACGGAGGACGGACGTGTTCAAGGTTGGTGGGATTTGTCAGTTTTCGAAAACGGGGGGACGGGATCAGAATTGCGAGCCGACGATGCGGTAGACGCGCGACCCGATTGTGCGCTCGGGGCCGCCGGAGGCCGGGCGGAAACAGACTTCGAAGCGGGCTGCGTAGGGGTGGACGAGGTCGCCCTCGCCAACGATGAACTCGAGCCAGTCGAACCGGGCGTCGCCGCCGGCGTGGTCTCGCGACGTCTTCTCGTCCAGCTCGTAGGGCGAGAGGGAATGCCCGGTCGTGACTTCGACCGCGCGAAGGCGGATGCGACCCGGCTCCGCCGTCCGGAGGAAGATCGCGGCGGCGTAGCAGCCCATCCCGTAGTCTCGAAGGCACAGCGCGGCGGCATCCGCGGAATCCGCGGGCAGCGCGGCGAAACCGATATCGGGCGCCTCGCTCTTTCCGACGGGTTCGGAGACGTCGAGGCCTTCCGGGATTTCGAGCCGGTCCGCGAAGCGGTCCCAGCGGTTTTGGGAATCGCGTCCCGACATGAATCCGATGAAGAGGAACGCGATGAAACACGGAATCCAGCTCGCAAACAGAAGCGCTGCCGCGCCGCCTCGGCGGCTGATCGCCGCGACGAACGGCGCCCCGGCGAGCACGAGGGCGGAAGCGGCCACGAGAATCTCGAAGGGGAACGAAATCCACTGCGAATGCGCCGGGGCGTTCCACGGCTCGGGAAACGCGGCTCCGCGGACGCATTCGGCGACGAACCAGAGCAGCAACGCCGCGAGAAACGCGACGGGCGGAAGAACCCAGAGGAGTCGGGAACGGCGCGAGGGCTTCTGCATGATGTTCGGTTTGCCGGGGCTGCGGTGCGCCGCGCGGAGCGCGGCCGTTCAACGCCCGGCGTGGGCGGCGGCGGCGGAGCCGCCCGCCGCGCCACGCCGGACTTGCGTGCTAGAAGGCGTAGTCGAGGCCGACGGTGAAGGAGAGGTACTCGTTCTCCATGCCGGCGGAGTCGGGCATCTCCTCGGTCTCGTCGGAGCCGTACTCCCATTGGGAGAGGAGCCCCTGGTTGAGCGTGGCCTTCTGCCAGTCGACGCCGAAGGAGACGGTCGCGCGCTCGGCGACGTGCCAGTCGAGCGAGACGCCGGCGGCGTAGACGTTGGAATCGTAGTCGAACGAGTCGTGCGTGTCCTTTTCGGCGCCGATGTGGTTGTCGCGGTCGCGTCCCTTCCAGCCTGGGCCCCAGGAGACGTAGGCGGAGAGGCCGAGCGAATCGGTCAGCCTCCAGCTTCCGCCGAGGCCGACGTAGCCGAAGAAGAGGACCTGGCGGTAGTCGCAGATGTGGCCGTCCTCGTGCTCCCAGACGTGGCCGTTCTCGGTGTACCAGTAGTCGGTGCGGCCGTCGCAGGTCCACTTCCAGCGCTGCTCGCGCGCGCCGGCGAAGACGTAGCCCGTGAAGCCCTCGGAGCGCCAGAAGTCGAAGGAGACGTTGGCGTCGAACAGCCAGGCGTCGGTGAGCTCCGTGTCGGAGCGGGAGTACTCGGTATGGGGGACGTGGTCGCCCGCCATCCAGTCGTAGTCCTTCATGTCGTAGTCGTCGGAGCCGCTGCCGCCGTACCAGATGCCGAGGTTGAGCGAGAGGCGGTCGTAGCGGAGGGATCCGGAGACGCCCACGAGGACGGAGGCCATGTCCCAGTCGAGACGGGAGAGCTGGTGGCGGCGGTCTTCCGCGGGCGCGCCGGGGATTTCCTCCAGATAGTCGGACAAATACCCCTTCGGATGGAAGACGTGCTCGCGGGCCTCGCCGCCGACGAACGTCGTTCCGGCGGAGAGTCCGAAGGAGAGGGCACCTTCCTTGAATTCGGCGACGGGCGCCGCGCGGAAGCCGGCCGCGCTTGCGGCCGAGGCCGCAAGCGCGGCAATGACGAACGCCGCTGCGCGGCGAACGAAGGGTGCGGCGTCCCCGCAAATGAAGGGCGGCGGTGTCGCCGCCGAATGACGGTCCGCTTCGCGGCAATGAGGAATGGTGGTTTTCATGGTTCGGTGTTTGGGTGGTTCGGTGTTTGGTTGGTTGAATGAGGTTATTCGAGGACGATTTCCGAGAGGGCGGAGACGCGCTTCAGGGAGAGGGGGCCGGAGGCGACGAGGTCGCCTTCGCGGCGGAGGCCCGAGAATCTCCACCAGCAGGAGCCGGAGACGGCGTCCTGCGGGTCCCAGCGCGAGGCGCCCGCGCCGAAGTCGAACGACAGCATGAGCGTGTTCTTCACGGAGAAGGTCTCGGGCTTTACCTCGCCCTTGTAGTTGTCGATGAAATCGCCGGATGGCGCCGGCGTGGAGAAGTCCCAGCGCAGGCCGTCGTGCTGCGGATGGTAGGGGTGGCGCAGGAGGCTCGTGGCGCCGTCCGCCGCCACCTCGAACTGGAACGTCGCGATGCCGATCGCGGACGAGAAGTCGGCGAACGAGGCCTCGACGACCGGCGTCTCGGTCGGCAGCACGGCCGAGGAGATGCGCAGCGCCTGCGACGCGGTGGCGGGCGGCTCGGCCTCGCCCGCGTAGAGGCGGTAGGCGAGGTTGCCGGCGGCGTCGGCCTCGCCCGCGGCGACGACGCGCTGCAGCAGCCGGACCTTGCCCTCCGCGTCGACGTGCAGCGGGAGGCGCAGCTTGAGGACGCCGCCCGCGGGGGCGGGGTTCTCGGCGGAGGCGAAGTCCACCGTGTCGAGCGCGACGTCGGCGATCCACAGCCCGGAGGGCCAGGCGGTGCGCGCGGCGTCCGCGCCGCTCGTCTCCGCGCGCAGCGGGACGGTCGCCTTCATCTGCGAGCCGCCGTCGTCGTCGAGCGCCGTGAGGAGCGCGCCGAAGGGAATGCCCTGCACGAGCCCGGCGGGGACGCTCGCGCGGTCGAGGCCGAACTGCAGGCGCCACGTCTCGCCGGCGGCGAGGCGCTTCGAGGCGAACGCGCCGAAGCCCTCGAGCGCGTTCCACGCGGCGTTCGTGCGGGCGACGTCCGCGTCGCGCCAGACGAGCAGCGCCGGGCCGAAGGGCAGGCGGGCGTCGAGCTCCGCGACGGCGCGGTCCAGCTTCAGCGAGACCGTGCGCGGCGCGCCGCCGTCGTTGCGGACCGAGAGCGTGCGGAGCGTCGCGTTGGTGCCGAAGTCGAGGCCGTCCATCGGCGAGACGTACAGCGCGCCGGACCAGTCCGAGGGCGCCGTCGCGCCGACGAGCAGCACCTCGCCGTCCGAGACCGTGTCGTTCGAGTAGACCGGCAGGCGCGAGGGCGGGTCCTCGCGCCGCTTGCCGCCGATGCGCAGCAGCGAGCCGCCCGCCAGGTCGCCGAAGCCGGCGAGGTAGGCGCCGGGCGCGACCGCCGCGCCGGGGCGCACCGAGAAGCCGAAGTAGTTGAGCACCTCGCCGCCCTCGCTGCGGTGCCACGTCGTGCGCGGCGCGGCGGGGACGCCGACGAGGTTCGTCGAGAACGTCCCCTCCGCCCCGCTCGCGAGGTTCGTGTTGAAGCAGAGGCAGACCACGCCCGCGGGGACGCGCGTGACGGACGTCGCCTCGGGGTACTCGCGGTTCCACATGAAGATGGGCGACGAGACGAGGCCGTCCGACCCGCCGTCCGCCGAGAACTGGCGCGTGGCGAGGAACGAGGCCGGGTCGTAGACGCCGACCGAGTCGACCGGCCACGGCCCGAAGACCGCGGTGGCGTCCGCCTCGGGCGAGACCTCGACGTAGACGGCGTTCCAGCCGGGCTTGAGCGTGACGCCCTGCGCGGCGCACTGCGCGGCCGCGCGGGGCGCGGCCGCGCAGAGAATGAAGAGCGCCGCTACGCGGCGAATGAAGGGCGCGGCTACGCCGCGAATGAAGGGCGCGCCTATGGCGCGAATGAAGGACGCGCCTATGGCGCGAATGAAGGGCGGCGTTGCCGCCGAATGGAGGGCGGCGCTTCGCGCCGAATGATGGGCGCCGCTACGCGGCGAATGGAGGAAGGGTTTCATGGAAGGGTCGTGGTTCAGGGTTCGAAGACCGCGCCGGCGAAGAGGATGCGTCCGCCGGGTTCGCGGATGAAGAAGACGAAGGGACGGTCGACGATCAGGAACTCCGGAGGCGCCGGCACGCTGCAGCCGAACGACATGCCGGTCGCGGCCGCGGCGGTGGTGCCGCGCTCGTCCACATCGACGACGGCGCAGTGCGTGAACCGCATCAGGAAGAGGGGCTCGCCCGACGGCGGGAACATCCCGGACAAGTCGGCCCGGGCCGGGTCGAACGCATCGGCCGCGCCGAGCCGGTGCAGCGCGCCGGCGACGTCCGGCGCGGAGCCGAACGAAAACTTCGGGAGGGAAAGTTCGAGATAGGCGGTCCAGCGGCGCGTCCCGTTCCCGTCGGGCGCGCCTGCGGCGGGCGGAGCGTCGGCGCCGGAAATCCAGTCATCCACGAGGTTGGCGACGGTCACGCCCGGACGCGGCAGGACGATCTGCATCCGGAACCGCTCCCCCCGGTAGGGGATTTCCAGCGACTCCCAGCGGTCCGAGGAATCGTAGGCGAACCAGGCGAGCAGGTTCATGAACGGAACGGTCTTCGGCGCACCGCCCTCCGGATAGAACGTCCGGTCGGACGTCCGCTTGCGCTCGAACGGCACGGCCCAGCGCGCCTTGAAGTAGACGGCGTCCACGAGCGCCAGGCGCGTGCCGGCCGGGAGGTCGTCGAACACGGACGGCAGGAGCCCCTTCGTCTTCTTCGAGACCCAGCGATTCACGTCGGACGCCGGGAAGGGCCCGAAGTCCAGGACCTCGGCGCCGAATCCGCGGCGGAGCGCCTGCTCGAAGCCCGGCAGCGGGGCGTCGCCCTTTTGCTTCCAGAGGGAATCGGCGAGCTGCAGTTCGACGCCGTCCGCGCGGGCGGCCTCGAGGATCGCGTCCCGCACGCCGGCCTCCCGCTCCGCGAGCGCGTCCGGGTCGAGGCCCGTCCCGGCGATGCGGTCGATCTGCGCGAGCGTCTCTCCCCTCGCCCCGAGCGCGACCATGCCGAGCGCGCCGGACAGGCTGAACGGCGAGAACACGACGTTCCGGCGCGCGGCGGCCGCGTCCGCGAGAAGGTCGAGGCAGAGCCGGTCGCAGGCGTTCGACGCCGTGACATCCGCGACGGGCTCCTCCGCCCGCGCCGCGAGGAGCGGCGCGAAGGCGAGAAGGAGGAAGGCGTGGCGGAAGGGACGTTTCATGCTCGCAGGGAAATGCGCGGTGGAAAGGTTTCGGACGGAAGAGGGGGGATGGGGGAGAAGGTCACTTGGATGGAGAGAGGTACACGTGCTGGACGCAGCCGTCCAGACGGATCGCCCCGGAACCGTCGCCGGTCGGAATCCACGCGTCGGGCGACACGCCGCAATGGACGCGCAGGACGGTGTCCGGGTCGTCCCTCGCGGCGCGGAGTCTTTCCGCGGTTTCGCCGTCGAGCGGCCATTCGCCGACGACGGCCTGCGCGTCCGCGACGGCGTTCGTCCCGCGCGGCAGGAGAACGCGCTTGAGTTCGGCGCCGGAACGGCCGGAGGCGGCGGGCATGAACGTGAACAGCCATTCCATTCCGTCGATGTCCTCGTTGCCCGCGGGTTGCGTCGAGGCGTCGACATGGGAATCGACGAAGCGGATTCCCGAACCGATCAGGTAGGGGGCGCGTCCGTCGTTCCAGAGGCGGCAAACGAAGTTCGTTCCGCGCAGGAACCATTCTCCCGCCAAGTCCGGAATGTCGAGTTCCTTCGACGAATCGAAGTCCTCGGGTTCTGCGGCGATCGGAACGGTTTCCACGAGCGCGGGCCCTTCCAAGTCGAATTCGACGGGTTTCGCGGAACCGTAGGACGCCGCTTCGAGTTCGACGTAGCGGGCGTCCGCACAAGGAACGGTCGCGCCCCGGCGGAACGCGATGCCGGCGGCGGCTTCCCCTGCGGAAACGTCCGGCGGAAGCGCGGGGAGCGTGCGTCCGTCTTCCTTCAGCCGGAGGAGAAGCGCGCCGTTGGTGGCCGTGTTCCAGATCCGGGCGATCGTCCGGTCGCCGACGGAAACGCGCTGAACGGCGACGCCGCCGGAAACGGTCGTGTCGAGAACGGTCCGGGACGGAGGCGCGGCATCGCCCGGCAAGCGGGGGGAAAGGCGAACCGAACCATGCTTGAAGACCAGCTCGGGCGCCGAAGGGGAATCTTCGCGGTGCGTCCAGTCGTAGGTCGAACACGACACGGAAATGTCGATGTTGGCGTCCTGCTCGGCCGTAAAGCTCCGGAAGTGCTCGACATAGTAGCGATCATCCTCCGCCAGAGACACCTCGCGGACGATGCACGGCGTTTCGGAGGGAGACCTGCCGGCGCGCGGCGGCAGGACGCGAAGCCGTTTCCGGTCCTCGCAGGACATGATCGGAATCGGCGTTCCGAAGCCGAGATAGCCCGACTCCCCCGAGCAATCGACGGAAACGTTGAAGGACTCCCAAGGATCGCGGAAAAACGGAGAGCAAGAAGCAAGGACCGGGAGCCGGCCTTCGTTCCAGACGCGGCAGACGAGATTCGACCCGACAAACGCCCAATCGCCGCAAAGCGGCGAAGGATCGTCGGATTCGACGGTTCCCTGGCCGGGTCCTTCGCACCGGCGGCGGTCCAACGGAGTGCATTCCAGCAGGAAGCCGCCACGGGCTTTCAGGAAGAACGGATGGAGAAGACTGTTCTCGTTCGTGCCGGGCTGGGGATGGATGAAGGCGTAGCAGCCATTGGTTCCAATCGGCGAGCCGTCGGAGAATCGGAAGGCGAACCCCCGTTCGGTCTCTTCGGGCGTCGCGTCGGCGGGAAGCGGAGGGAGGAACCGCCCGTCGCTTTCGACGCGGACGAGACAGGGCGCTCCATCGTGGCGGACCCAGAGGACGGGATGGGTCTCGTCTCCGCCGGCCTGGACGGAGACCACGAGTCCGTCGCCGACCATGTGCTTTTTCCAAGGCGCATCCGCGGGCTCCGCCGCCCGCGTCGCGAGGAGCGGCGCGAAGGCGAGGAGAAAGAGGGCGTGGCGGGGTTTCACGGGAGCGCGTGCGGGGCTAGTCTTCCGCTTTCGCGCCGTCGTCGCTCTTCACGCGGAAGAAGGCGGCGTCGCGGTCGGGCGCGGGGAGGAGGTAGACGGTGGTCGGGCCGCCGCCGGGCGTCGAGGGGAGGGAGATCAGGTTCACGGGGGCGGCGTCGCCGGGGGCGAGGAAGAACTCCGCCTTCTCCCACGAGCCGGTCGGCGCGTTGGCGGTCTGCACGACGTAGACGCGGCCCGGCGCGGTCGGGAACGAAAGGCTCATCAGCGACTCGGACGCGCCGCGGAGCTTTTCCGCGTCGAGCGCGAAGGCCGTGATGCGGAGCGAGTCCGCCGCGCTGAACGGGTCGGTGCCGGCGAGCGCCTCGTCGATCGTGGAGACGCCGTCGCCGTCGTGGTCGGCCGACGGGTCGAACGGGACGCCGTTCGTCCAGAGGTCCGAGTTCTCCCACTCCAGTTCGAGGCGGCGGCGGAGCTCGTCGTCGACGCCGTCGCCGTCCTTGTCCTCGCCGAGGACGATGTCCACCTCGTAGACGCCGCCGGGCTCGCCGACGGTGGAGAGGCCGTTCGTGGCGCCGGCGTCGACGACGACGCCCGACCACACCTTGCCCTCGTCGTCCTCGACGGCGATCGAGAGCGCGGCGCCGGTCTTCGAGTAGCCCTTGACGGCGGCGTCGGCGAGCGGGACGCGGAGGCGGTAGTTGCGGCGCGAGTCCGGGCGGTAGAACGTCTCGCTCCGCGCGAGGAGGGCGCCGCCGGCGTCGAAGGCGTAGAGCGTGGCGACGCGGTTCGTGTCGAACGCCGCGTGGGACGCGTCCATCACGCGCCCGAGGTAGGTGAACGGGTTCACGGCGGCCTGTTGCGCGCCTGCGCGCGGCGCGGGCGCGAAAGCAAACAGAAGGGCGGCGGCGGCGAGCGCCCCGCGGCCGCAAAACGGCGGAATTCGGGATTTCATGGCTACCCAGTATACACGAAACCCAGCCGGAAAGATACAGAAAAACGCCGGAATGCCCGTTTCGGCCGCGAGCCCGCGGGGAGCATCCGGGGCGCGCTAGCGCGCGGACCGCGACGCGGCGAGCGCCTCCGCCGCCTCGGCAAAGGCGGCGAGGTCGTCGCCGCGGAAGAACGCGAAGCGGTCGAGGGGCGTCTCGCCGCGGTTCACGATCGCGAGACGCCCGCCCGCGCGCAGCGTCGCGAGCGGGAGCGAGGCCGCGGGCTGCACGACGAGCGACGAGCCGAGCACGACGACGAGGTCCGCCTCCGCGCAGAGCGCCGCGGCGCCGCGGAACGCGTCCTCGGGGAGCGCCTCGCCGAAGAACGTGATGTCCGGCTTGTAGACGCCGCCGCAGATCTTGCAGCGCGGGACCGCGCCCGGCACGCCGCCGCGCATCGCGACGATCTCGTCGAACGTCTTCGCGTCGCCGCACGAGCGGCAGTGGTGGATCGCCGGGCTGCCGTGCACGGCGAAGACGGGGCTCGACCCCGCGCGCTCGTGCAGGCCGTCGATGTTCTGGGTGACGACGCCCGCGCACATCCCGGCCCGCTGCAGCGCGACGAGCGCGCGGTGCACGGGGCCCGGCTCGATGGAGCCGCCGCCGTAGACGAGCGCGTCGGCGTGGCGGTAGAAGAACGAGGGGTCGTCGTCGAACAGGTCGATCTCGAACATCCGCGCCGCGTCGGGGTCGCGGTAGACGCCGTCCGGCCCGCGAAAGTCGGGAATGCCGCAGAGCGTCGAGACGCCCGCGCCGGTGAAGAACGCCGGACGCCTGGCCCCGGCGATGGCCTCCATGAGTGCCTTCATGCGCCCCATTCTACCAGATGCCGCCCGCGCGCGCCACCCGCTTGCGCGGGCGGGGTCGGGCGTGGTAGAATCCGGCGCCGATGAACGAACAGTCCTTCGAGGACGCGGTCTGCCGCATCTGCGAGAAAAGCGCCGACTACGACGCGGAGGCCTTCTATTTCCTCCGCGAAGGGCTCGATCGCGCCGTGCGGAAGGCCTCCGCGGAGGACCCCGAGCGCCGCCACGTCTCCGGCCGCGAGCTCTGCGAGGCACTCCGCGACTACGCGCTGGCGGAGTTCGGCCCGCTCGCGCTCCTCGTCCTCACGCAGTGGGGCATCTACGAGACCGCCGACTTCGGCCGGATGGTCTACGCCCTTATCGGCGAAGGAGTCTTCGGCAAGAACCCCGGCGACCGGCAGTCCGACTTCGACGCCGTCTACGACTTCGAGGAGACCTTCGCCAGGCCGTACGAACCGCCCGCCGCCTCCGCCTAGGAGCCCGCTCCTCATTCCGCTTTCGGCATTCAGCAATGACGACGACGCCCTCCGCCCCCTCCTTCGACGACCGCCGCGACCCTGGTTCCGACGGCGCTCCCGTCGCGCTCTTCGCGGTCGCGATCGCCGTCTCGCTCGCGCTCCACGCGGGATTCGGCTGGGCCGTGCGCGACGCGCGCGTCTCGCTCTTCGGCTCCCTCTCCGGCGCCACCCCGGCGCAACGCCTGCGTCTGCGCGAGGAGAGCGCCCTGCGGACCCGGCTCGTCCCCCCGCCCCCGCCCGCCCCGGCGGAGAGCGCGGAACCGGCGGACCGCGCCGCCGCCTCCGCGCCCGCGGAGCTGCTCGCGTCGATGGACACGGAGGCTCCCGCCGGCATCTTCGAGCCGCCGCCTCTCCCCGCCGGGACCGACGCCTCCGTGGGGGGCCTCCCGCCCCCGCCCGCGCTCGCGTCCGAGACCGAGCCGCCCGTCCCGTGGCAGCCGCGCGAGCAGCTCGTCGAGATCGTCGAGCGCTTTGCGAACGACGACCTCGCCGCCATTCCGCGCCGCGAGGTCGCCGCCGTCGAACGCGACCGGGCCCTCTCCGACGTCGTCCCCGAGTTCCGGCCCGCCGCGGCGGTCGAGTCCGCCTCGTCCGTCCCCGCCTTCGCCTGGGCCGCGCCGACGCCCGCGCGCGCCGACCTCTCCGCCCCGAAGGAGCTGCTCTCCGTCCCCGCCGAGCCGCCGCCGCCCGTCGAGGCCCCGCCCGCGCCCGACGGCGAATCCTCCGTCTCCGCCTTCCTCGCCGAGGTTCCGGAGGAAGTCGCCCCCGCCAAGCCGATCGAGAACGTCCTGGACGCCGCGATCGCCGTCCACCGCCCGAAGAAGGACGACGGCTTCGTCTATTTCCGCGTCGACGTGAAGCGCAAGGGCGCGGACGTGCTCCCGCCCGTTCCGCGCAACATCCTGCTCGTGCAGGACGCCTCCCGCTCGATCTCCCCCGATCGCCTGTACCAGTGCCGCGAGGCGTTCCGGCGCGTCCTCGGCTCCGGGCTGCTCCCGACCGACCGCTTCAACGTCCTCGCGTTCAATACCGCCAATACCTTCGCCTTCCCCGGAAGCTGGCGCGCGCCGTCGCCGGAGAACGTCTCCGCCGCGACCGCCTTCCTCGACGGACTCCGCCCCGAGGGCAACACCGACATCTACAACGCCATGCGGGGCGTCCTCGACCTCCCGCGCGAGCCCGGACGCTCGACCCTCGTCTTCCTCCTCACCGACGGCGTCGCCACCGCGGGCGACATCCGCCGCGACTCGCGCATCATCGGCGAGTTCTCCGCGCTCAACGCGGGCGGCGTCTCGGTCTTCGGCCTCGGCGTCTCCAAGCGCTCCGACGAGTACCTGCTCTCGATGCTCTCCTTCTGCAACCGCGGCGGTCCCGCCGCGATCGCGCACGACCGCTTCGAGATCCCCGACACGGTCGGCCGCGCGGTCGACGGCGTCGGCTCCCCCGTCCTCACGGACATCCGGTTCCTCTTCGACACCGCCTCGGGCGCGATCGTCACGCCGCGCATGACCGAGAACCTCTACCTTGACCGACCTCTGCGCCTCTACGGCCGCGTCCCGGCGGGGACGAAGGAGGTCACGTTCCAGGCCCGCGGCCGCAACGGCGGCAAGAAGTACGACATGGTCTTCACGCTGCACCTCGGAGAACCCCGCCCCGGCACTGGCGACGAGACGATCGCCTCCTCCTGGGCCCGTACGCGCATCTACGACCTGATCGCCTCCTATGCCGGAGAGCAGGACCCCGCCACGCTCGCCGAGCTCACCCGCCTCGGCGCCGCCCACGGCGTCCCGATCCCCTTCCAGGACCGCCTCGGCCGCTGAACCCGGTCCGAAGCCCTCCCCGGGCCTCCGCGTCCAAGCATACTGCGCCGTCCCGCGAAAGCGCTTGCGCGCGGGATGCGTTTTCGGCTATGCTCTGCGCCGTTGCAACACCCCGAAAGGAGACCGCCATGAAATCCGTCCGTTCCGCCCTGCTCTGCGCCGTGATCGCCGGCGCGATCGCCGCTCCCGCCGCCGACCCCGTCGCCGTCGTGCGCCTCCGGAGCGTCAACGCCGCGCTCGCCGTCGCGCGCGACGCCTCCGCCCTCGCCGGGCAGCCCTTCGCCGCCGTGATGGCCGAGAGCATGCTCCGCTCGCAGATCGCCCAGACGGGCGTCGAGCTGCGCGAGGACGATCCGATCCTCCTCGCGGTCCTGCCGAATCCGGCGCCCGAGGACGGTTCCGGCGAACTGGGCATGGTCGGTCTCCTGGAGGCCCCGCCCGCGATGGTCTTCGCCGTCCCGGCGGCCCCCTTCCCCGCGGACCTGCTCGAGAAGATGCTCGATTCGACGAACGCCCCCGCGCCCGGCGAATGGCTCGCGAACGAGGACGGCGACCTCTTCTACGCCTACCGCGACGGCTACGCGCTCGTCGCCGCGACGGCGGACGGCCGCGCGCTCGCGGAGAGGCTCCTCGCGGCGAAGCCCGCGCGCCCCGACGCGCTTCTCGAGTTCTCGATCGACGAGCCCGCCGAGTTCCAGAGGCGGATGGAGCTCGGCGACGCGAAGGAGGAGGCGGTGGCCGCCGCGTGCGACGCGATCGCCGAGACGCTCGGCCTCCCCGGCTTCGGCGACAAGGTCAGGCTCGTCCTCGACGCCGCGGAGAAGACCGACCGCGAGACGGAGCGCTACGACGTCGACGTCTGGTTCGACCCGACGAACGGCCTCGCCTTCGCCGTCTCCCGCGTCGCGAAGGAGGGCTCGGACCTCGCCGCGCGCATCGCCGCCGCCCCCGCGCTCGACCCCGCCGCGCTGCCCGGCGTCCCCGCCGGCGCGCCGTTCTGGACCGTCCAGGCCGCGTGCGAGTCGCCCGAGGCCGACCTGAAGGCGATGCTCGGCGCGATCCGCGGGCTCGTCGACGGCCCGGCCCCGTCGGGCGACGCGGCCGCCACGGCCCAGCGCGCCTCCGCCGTCCGCATGCTCGACGCGAACCTCGCCGCGCTCCCCGCCTTCGGCGCCGTCGCCGCCTACGCGACCGCCGACGCCGAGGGCCGCCCCGTGTTCGCCATGACGCGCAGGCCGCGTTCCTCGAGTCCTTCCCGTGCCTCGCCTCCAACGGCGTCGCCGTCGTGCGCGAGGAGAACGGCGACGTCCGCGTCGACGTCGCGATCGCCGACGCCTTCGTCGGTGTCGCCCGCCTCGCCCACGAGCTCGAGCGGCTCGATGAGGAGGACGACGGGTCCGACCTCTGGGTCGACGACGAGGAGGACGGAACCGAGGAAGACGGGGAGGACGGGGAAAAGGCGGACGAGGAAGAGGAGGACGAAGTCTCCAACGAGCCCGAGGACGACGAAGACGACGCCGGCGACGCCGGCGAGGAATTCGACGAGGCGGAGGCCCGCGAGGCCGCGAAGGCGGTCGCCGAGCTCGTCGGCGAGAAGCTTGAGATCCGCGACGCGATCGCGGCGGACGGCTCGTCCTCCCCGAGGCGAAGGGCGTGCCCGGCCTCGCCGACTCGCTCGCGCTGCAGGGCGCGTTCCTCTCCGGCGGCGCGCGTCCGTTCGGCGCGGGCGCCTTCTCGGCGCGCTCGATCCTCGCAGCGTATCTGCCGGCCATCCTCCGGCTCGACGCCGCGAGCGACGATCCGATGGACGAGGACACGAAGGGCAAGCTCAAGGCGTTCGCCGAGGGCGAGGCCGACTTCCGCATCCGCTTCCTCTCCGCGACCGAGGGCCGGACGCTCTCCGCGGCCGTCGCCATCCCCCGCGCGGACATCGAGGCGCTCGCGAAGATGATCGCCGAGGCCGAGCAGTCCGAGGACGGCGACGCCCTCTTCGACGAGGACGAGGACGTCGACCTCGATGATGACGACGACGACGCGTCGGACGACGACGCGGCCTAGTCCGCCTGCTTCCGCCATCCGAACGCGGGCCGCGGTTTCCGCGGCCCGCGTCATTTACGCCCCGCAGAGGCGGTCGACCGCGCGGGCGAGCGCCGCGAAGGCGCGCGTGCGCGTCCAGCGCGGCTCGAGGAGGCGCAGGCGCGCCGTCTCGACGAGCGCGACGGCGGCGTAGACCGCGACCGTCGCGCCGATCGCGGCGAGCGGCGTCCAGGCCTGGCCCCACCATTCCGGCGTGCGCACGATGCGCGGCCACAGCACCGGCCAGAAGGCCGGCGTCTGGTGCGCCACGTAGACCGCGAAGGCCGGGCGCGCGGCGGCGTTGATCCACCGGACGGATCCGAGGTCGATCCGCGCGAAGAACAGGAAGAGCGCGAAGGCGCAGAGGAAGTTCGGCGCGCTCTTGAGGTCGTCGAGGAACCGCTGCGCGAGCGCGTGCACCGCGGGCGCGGCGGGGTGCGAGGCGATGTGCGCGCGGGCCCACCACTCGGGCAGGACGAGCGCCGCGTAGAGCGCGAGGCCCGCGGCGAGCGCGGCCGCGGCCGGCACGCGCCGCAGCCGCGCCGGCGCGCACAGGCGGAACCAGCCGAGGAAGAGGTAGGCCCAGACGAACCAGAACGTGTCCGTGAGGTAGCCCTCGCGGAAGTCGGCGAGCGTGGAGTTGAAGACGAGAAGGAGGCCGCCCACGGCGACGAGCGCGCCGAGCCGGCGCGCCGGGAGCGCGAGCGCGTGGCGCAGGAACGGGACGAGCAGCAGCAGCGACATCCACGCCGAGGCGAACCAGAGCGGCCTCCCGACGAACGGCAGGAAGCCGCGCAGCGTATCCTTCAGGCCCGGGTGCGCGCCCGTCGCGAGCGCGACGACCGTGAGCGGGGCCGCCCAGCAGAGCACCGTGAAGTGCAGCCGCCACCAGCGACGGCCCGGCGCGAAGTCCGGCGCGCCGGGGAGCGTCGAGCCGACGAGGAACCAGCATCCGAGCAGGACGAAGAGGTTCGTCGCGATGCGGGCGCCGCTTCCCAGGAGCAGGCACGGCAGGAGCGTCCCCGGCGTCGCGTGCGCGATGAGGTGCCCCTCCGTGAAGAGGTGCCCCGCGACGATCGCGAGCATCGAGAGCAGGCGCAGGAGCTCGAAGCTGGACTGGCGTGGCTTTCCGGGCATGGCGTGGCGGGGTGGCGGCTCTACCATTCGCGCGAGGTCGCGCCGTGGAAGCCCCGGACGCGGACGCGCCCGTCGGGCGCGGCCTCCGCGAGCGCGTAGGGGCCGTCGTCGTGGCAGATCGAGGGCACCGTGCAGTACGGGATCCCGTTGATCCTCTTGAACGCGTCGCCGTGCGTGTGCGCCTGGAAGACGGCGACGACGTCTCCCGCCTCCTCCATCGCGGCGCGGACCTCGGCGCCGTTCGTGACGACGCTGTCCCAGTCGCCCGTGAGCGGCGAGTGGCAGAAGACGACGCACGGCCCCGGCGCGGCGGCGAGCGTCGCGCGCAGCCACGCGACCTGATCCGGCGGGACGGTGCAGTCGCGGTGGTTGAAGTCGCCGTTCGAGAGCTCTCGGCCGTCCGGGAAGAAGTCGCAGTCGAGCCGGACGAACCGGACGCCGCGCACGTCGAACGCGCCGAACGGCGCGGGCGGCTCCGGAAGTCCGAGGCCGTCCGCGAACCCGCGCAGGAACTGCGCCTTCGTGATTCGGTCCACGTCGTGGTTCCCGAGCACGGGGTGCACCGGACCCGGGAACGCGCGCAGCGCGGCGGCGGCGGCGGCAAGGTTCGCGAGCGTGGAGGCTTCGTCCGGGCCGGCGTCCTTGAGGTCGCCGAGCTCGACGAGGAAGTCCGCGCCTTCGGCGCACAGCGCCCTCGCGGCGGCTTCGACCCGCCCCGCCGCGAGGCGGTAGCGGCGTCCGATCGCGTCGGGGATGTCCGCCACGTGGGGATCCGCCACCAGTCCGAACCGCACGGGCCCGATTTCTTCATCCGTATCCATGCCGCCGATTCTAACCCGCCGTTCCCCCGTTTGGCAAGCGCGGCCTTTCGTTTGCGCGCGCGGGAGGCGTATGCTAGAATCCCGATCCGTTCCACCCGACCACCCGACCATCCGGACCATCCCGACCATCCGGACCATCCGAACCATCCGGACCCTCCCGCCCCTTCCGACCATGATCGCCCGCTACTCCCGCCCCGAAATGGCGTCCATCTGGACGCTCGACCACAAGTTCCACGTCTGGCTCGACGTCGAGCTCGCCGCCACCGAGGCGTGGGAAAGGCTCGGCAAGGTGCCCGAGGGCACCGCGGAGCGGATGCGCAAAAACGCCCGCTTCACCGTCGAGGAGATCGAGGAGCTCGAGAAGAGCACGCACCACGACGTCGTCGCGTTCACGCGCACGGTCGCCAAATCGCTCGGCGACGACTCCAAGTGGCTCCACTACGGGCTCACGTCGACGGACGTGGTCGACACCGCCTACGCGATCAACATCCGCCACGCGATGGAGATCCTGATCGCGGACTGCAAGAAGCTCCTCGGCACGCTCGAGACGCAGGCGCGCAGATACCAGCGCACGCCCGTCATGGGCCGCACGCACGGCGTCCATGCCGAGCCGACGACCTTCGGGATGAAGTTCCTCCTGTGGCACAGCGACATGCGGCGCTGCCTGCGCCGCCTCGAGCAGGCGGCCGAGACGATGCGCGTCGGGAAGCTCAGCGGCGCCGTCGGCAACTACGGCAACATCGACCCGTTCGTCGAGAAGTACGTCTGCGAGAAGCTCGGGCTCGTCCCGGCGAGCGTCTCCACGCAGGTCCTGCAGCGCGACCGCCACGCGGAGCTGATGTGCACGATCGCGATCGTCGGCGCGTGCCTGGAGAAGATGGCGCTCGAGGTGCGCCACTGCCAGCGCACGGAGCTGCGGGAGGCGGAGGAGCCGTTCGGCAAGGGGCAGAAGGGCTCCTCGACGATGCCGCACAAGCGCAACCCGGTGAAGAGCGAGAACGTCTGCGGCCTCGCGCGCGTGCTGCGCGGCTACGCCGTGACGGCGATGGAGAACGTGGCGCTCTGGCACGAGCGCGACATCTCGCACTCGTCGGCCGAGCGCGTCATCATCCCGGACGGCACGACGCTCCTGGACTACATGTTCGAGCGCGTGGACTTCATCCTCTCGGGCCTGCTCGTCCATCCGGAGAACATGCTCCGCTCGATGGCGATGAGCCACAACCTCGTCCACGCGCAGCGCGTGATGCTGGCGCTCGTGGAGAAGGGGATGCTGCGCGAGGCGGCCTACGACCTCGTGCAGCGCCTCGCGATGGAGTCCTGGGCGAAGGAGTGCGACTACAAGGCGCTCCTCGCCGCCGACCCGGAGGTCTCCGCGCGCCTCTCCGCCGCGGACCTCGACGCAATCTGCCGCCCCGAGAACTCCTTCGCGCACATCGACGAGATCTTCGAACGCGAGCTCGGCGCCGCGAAGTGACCGCGCCCATGCAAAAGCCCACCACCGCCCTCCCCTCCCCCCTCGCATGAAACGCCGCTCCGCCTTCACGCTGATGGAAGTGCTCGTCGCGCTCGCCATCGTCGCCATCCTCGCCGGCGCCGCCGGCCTCGCCGTCCTGCCCAACCTCCAGAAGGGAAAGTACCGCGGCGCGCAGTTCCAGGTCGCGCAGTTCAAGTCCGCGCTCGAGCAGTATCTGCTCGACAACGGAGCACCGCCCACGCGCCAGCAGGGCCTCGCGGCGCTCGTCGCCGCGCCGACGCTCCCGCCCGTGCCCGCCAGCTTCCCCGCCGGCGGCTATCTCGACAAGCTCGAGGTCCCGCTCGACCCCTGGGGCCGCGAATACGCCTACCTCGTTCCCGGCCCCGCCGGCAAGCCCTTCGACGTCGTCTGCTACGGCGCCGACGGCGAGGAGGGCGGCGACGGCTGGGACGCGGACGTCTCCTGCTGGAAATAGTTCCAAGGTTCCAAGGTTCGAAGGTTCCAGGGTTGAATCGTTCGAACCTTCGAACCTTTGAACTTTCGAACCTTCGAACCACGATGAAACTCGGCGTCGTCACACCGGTCCTCGACGGACGCGCCCGCTTCCGCGCCTGCGCTTCGTCGGTGCGCGCCGCGGCCGCGGCGCTGCGCGGCGGCGAGATCGTGCACTTCGTGCGCGAGTCCGCCGCCTCGAAGGAGCCGGTGGAGGACCTCGCCGCCGAGTTCGGCTGCGTCTACGAGCGCGCGCCCGACCGCGGCCTCTACGACGCCATCGCCGCCGGGCTCGACGCCGCCTGCGCCGCGGGCTGCGACGCCCTCGCGTGGCTCAACGCCGACGAGCAGTGGATCCCCGACGCCCCGGGCCACGCGCAGCGCTTCTTCGAGACCAACGCGAGCATCGGGCTCGTGTTCGGCGACTACCTCCTGCTCGGCCCCGACGGCTCCCTGCGCGCCGCGCGCCGCGAGCTGCCCGCGCGCCTGCTCTACCTGCGCAACGGCGTCAACTACCTGCTCTCCTGCACCGTCTTCTTCCGGCGTTCCGTCTGGGAGGGCTCCGCCCGCTTCGACCTCTCCTACCCCCGCCTCGCCGACAAGAAGTGGTATCTCGGCGTCCTCTCCTCCGGCGTCCGCGCGGCGCTGTGCCCGCGCTATCTCGGCGCCTACGCGATGACCGGCGCCAACGCCTCGCTCGGCCCCGGCGCCGCGGAAGAGCAGGCCCGCCTGCGCGCCGAGGCCGGCGCCCTCCCCTCCCCTCTTGCGCGCCGCGCGATCCGGGCGCTGCGCCTGCTCGACAAGGCCGTGCACGGGTGCTACTTCCCCGACCGCGTCGACGCGCCGCTCTTCGCGCCGGACGGCTCCCCGCTCCGCGTCCGCGGCCTTGCCGGCCCCCTCTGGCGCTGGCCGCGCTAGGGCGCGCCCGCCCGCCGGCGGGCGCTACTTCTTCGCGGGCGCGTCGGGCAGCAGGAGGCCGAAGGCCGCGAGCGTCTTGGCCTGGGCGTTCACGACGCCCTCGTCCATGCCGATCGCGAAGTGGCAGTCGGAGAAGGTGTAGAGCGACGCGCTGTCCGTCCGCGGCGCGGGGACGGCCGTCTCCTTCCAGTTGTAGCCGTCGCCCTTCTGCACCGGGCCCTCGCACTCGATGCCCGCCACGACGCCGCCCGGCGAGTAGCGGCTATTGTGCAGCGGCGCGTGGATGCGCCGCCCGCCGAGGCCGGCCATCCAGACGATCGACATCGGGTTGCACCCGAGCGTGTTGTCGCAGTTGCGGACGATCCAGTCGCGGTATTTCGCGTCGCCCGTCACCGCCCACGCGTAGACGATCGGATGCAGCATGTTCTCGTAGGCGCCCGTGCCCCAGTTGATCGGCGCCCACGGGTGGCGGATGAACGGATACGCGGCGTTCTTCACGGAGTTGATGAGACCGTCCGCGTCCTTCACGATGGCGTTCTTCGCGGCGGCGCGCACGGCGGGGTCGGTCGCCTTCTCGGGCGCGCAGTGCACGTAGGCGAACGCGGCGGCGCGCAGGTCCCAGGCGTTGTCCTTCTGCGCCGGCGCGTTCGGATCGCCCTTCCACGGCGTCTCGGCGACGAACGCCTCGTTGAACGCCGCCTCGCCCGTCGCGGCCAGCAGGTGCGCGGCGGCGTAGGAGCGGGCCGAGACCCAGTCGCTGCCGCGATTCTGCGACGGATTGGCCTCCGCCCACTCCCACGCCTTGCGGGCGCGGGCGAGGAGGCCGTCGGCGGCGTTCCTCTTGCCGACCGAGCGCAGGATGCGCGCGCACTGCGCGGCGCAGCCGGCGAACTCGAACGACGCCTTCGCGCTCTTGGCGAACGCGTAGTCGCCGAGCGTGTCGAGCTCGACCGTCTGGAAGAAGTTCGGATCGCCGTTGGACTCCGTGCCGGCGCGCACGCCGCCGTCGGAGTCCTGCAGGCCGATCCAGAGCCGGAGCTCCCAGAGCGACTCGTTCACGACGTCCGGGATGCCGTCGCCGCGCTCGTTCGGCGGCACGGGCATCTGTCCGTCGCGGAACTTGCGGGGCGCGACGTCGTAGGCGTCCAGGAGCGCCTGCGCCACGTCGAGGTGCGAGCGCGGATTGTAGTCGCCCGCGTCGTGGTGGCCGCCCCGGACGTCGAGCTTCGCGGCGCCGGGCTCGGCCAGGCCCGGCAGGTCGCGGAGCGGCGTGCCGCGCCCGGCGGTCGTGGGGACGATGCCCTTGTCGTGGCACGAGACGCGGTTCCAGGGGAACCACGGCTCCTTGAGCTCGATGCCGCAGCGCTGCGCGACGACGCCCGTCGCCGCGACGGCGAACGCCTGCGCGTAGGCGTCCGGCGCGATCCGGAAGTCGAAGCTGCGCCCGACGCCGGGGACGGCGACGTAGTAGCGCCCGGGCTTCGTCAGCTTCGTGAAGTCCATCTCCCAGACGTTCTCGCCCGAGAGGTCGCCCGGGCGCGCGTCCTTCTCGCCCCGGCGGTGCGTCTGCCGCGCCATCCCGGAGAACGCCACGACGTGCGTGGCGGCGTCGCGCACCTCGAAGGCCGGCGCCGACGGGAAGTCGAGCGCGCCCTTCGGCATCGTGCCGAGCCAGCGCCCGAGGCGGGCGAACTTGATCGCGTCGGGGAGGTAGCCGACCTGGTTCGCCTTGATCGAGTCCGAGAGGCTCGCGCGCTCGTCGAACGCCAGCTCCGCCTCCGCCGTCGCGCCGGACGCCATCGCGGCCGGCGAGACCGAGACGCGGACCTTGTCGCCGGTCTTGAGCGGCGTGCCGAGGTCGAGGAAGATGTCGTGCACGAGCAGCACGTGGAACGGCCAGTATTCGGGCTTGTAGAGGTCGATGCGCGTGCGGCGGCCGACCGACTGCACCGCCGCGGGCGCGCCGTTCACCGTCACCGTGTAGGTGGAGGGGCTGTCGCACGCGGGCGGAACGAGCCCCGCGCCGCACTCGAGCCGGACGATCCCGCCGCCGACGCTCCGCACGCCGCGCAGGCCGGCCGTGTCGCGCGCCTCCCGGGTCGGCGGCGGCAGCTCCGCCTTCGCGAACGGGCCGCCCGCCTTGAACGTGAACGAGGCGTCCGCGCGCCCGCCCGTCACCAGGAGATTCTGCATCGACGGCGAGCCGTGCGCGACCACGGTGTAGGTTGCGCCGTCCTTCATCGGCGAGGGCAGCTCGATCGCGACGGCGACGGCGCGCAGCGCGCCGTGCTTCGCGGGCTTGGGCGAGGCGTCGCCCGCGGGGAGCGGGAACTCGTCCGCCTGCGCGATCTTGCGCACGGACTTCGGCCGCGCGAACGTCGTGTAGGCGTAGGCCGGGTCCTTGTCGGAGAGGATGCGCCAGGCGTCCGCCCGGTCGGCGGAGGCCGTCGTGGCCGCGCCGAGCACGACGCGGATCTCGGTGGGCGAGAGCGGCGCCGCCTCGCGCAGGCCGTAGGCGCGCATCGCGGCGGGCTTCGAGTCGTCGGAGGGGCCGGCGGCCGGGCGTCCTGCGGCGGCGGGACGGCCCGGGGCGGCCGGCTGCGCGGCCGTGGAGGCCAAGGCGGCGAAGAGAATCAGGGGAAGCAGGAGGCGGTCTTTCATGATCGGGGTCCTTTCGTTGCACGCAGACGGCTGCGCGGACTGGGTTAGACTTTAGCAGACTGTGCGCGACATGACAACCGATTTGCCGGTCCCGCGGGCGCTTGTGCGCACGCGGGCGTTGCGGTATACTCCCGCGCATTCCCGAACGCACCCCTCGGCCTCCCTTTCCCTCCTTTCGCTTCAACCTTTCAACTTCTTCAACCTCTTCAACCGTTTCAACCCCTTCAACCGTTTCAACCCCCTCCTCCCATGTTCACGCTCCTCGGCACCGACGCCTACCCCGCCTTCCGTCTCCGCCAGCTCGAAGAGGCCGCCTCGCGCGCGCTCGGCTTCCCCGTCTCGCTCCAGGCGTCCTGGATCTACCTCCTCGACGCCCCCGCCGGCCTCGGCGACGCGGACGTCGTCCGCGCCTCGGAGCTGCTGGAGGCCGTCGGCCGCGCCTCGCCCCGCGAGAAGGGCGCGGTCTACGTCGCCCCGCGCAAGGGCACGATCTCCCCGTGGAGCTCGAAGGCGAGCGACATCTTCCGCTCCTGCGGCCTCGGCAAGCTCGTCCGCCGCGTCGAGCGCGCGATCGTCCTGAAGGCGACCCGCGACGGCAGGCCCGTCCCGCCCGCCGCGCTCGCGCCCGCGTTCCCCGCGCTGCACGACCGCATGACGGAGGGCGTCTACGACGACCTCTCGGACCTCTTCGCCGCCGGCGAGCCGAAGCCGGGCCGCGTCTTCGACGTGCTCGCCGAGGGCCGCGCCGCGATCGAGAAGGCGAACGTCGAGCTCGGCCTCGCGCTCTACCCGGACGAGATCGACTACCTCGCCGACTGCTGCGCCAAGGCCGGCAAGAACCCGACGGACACCGAGATCGTGATGTTCGGGCAGGTCAACTCCGAGCACTGCCGCCACAAGATCTTCAACGCGTCCTGGACGCTCGACGGCACGGCCGAGGAGCTCTCGCTCTTCAAGATGATCCGCCACACGCACGAGTCGCACCCGCAGGGCACGCTCGTGGCCTACTCGGACAACTCCGGCGTCATCGAGGGCTTCCGCTCGGAGGCGTTCGTGCGGGACCCCGCCACGCGGGCCTACCGCTTCGAGGAGGACCAGGTCGACATCCTCATGAAGGTCGAGACGCACAACCACCCGACCGCCATCTCGCCCTTCCCCGGCGCCGCGACCGGCGTCGGCGGCGAGATCCGCGACGAGTCCGCGACCGGCGTCGGCTCGCGCTCCAAGTGCGGCATCTGCGGCTTCATGGTCTCGAACCTGCGCATCCCCGGCCACGCGCTGCCGTGGGAGCGCGAGACGAGCGCCCCCGCGCGCCTCGCCTCGCCGCTCGCGATCATGCTCGAGGGCCCGATCGGCGGCGCCGCGTTCGGCAACGAGTTCGGCCGCCCGCAGCTCTGCGGCTTCTTCCGCACGTTCGAGGCGGAGGCCGACGGCCGCTCGTGGGGCTACGACAAGCCGATCATGCTCGCCGGCGGCATGGGCAACATCCGCCGCTCCATGGCGCTCAAGAAGGACATCCCCGAGGGCTCGCTCATCGTCCAGATCGGCGGCCCCGCGATGCGCATCGGCCTCGGCGGCGGCGCCGCCAGCTCGCTCGTGCTCGGCTCCAACGACGCGGAGCTGGACTTCAACTCCGTCCAGCGCGGCAACGCCGAGATGCAGCGCCGCTGCCAGGAAGTGATCGACGAGTGCGTCGCGCTCGGCGCCGAGAGGAACCCGATCCTCTCGATCCACGACCTCGGCGCCGGCGGCCTCTCGAACGGCTGCCCGGAGCTCGTCGAGAAGACCGGCGGCCGCTTCGACCTGCGCGCGGTGCACAACGAGGAGCCCGCGATGACGCCGATGGAGATCTGGTGCTGCGAGGCCCAGGAGCGCTACGTGCTCGCCATCGACCCGGCCGCGCGCGAGTTCTTCGAGAAGCTCTGCGAGCGCGAGCGCTGCCCCGTCGCCTTCATCGGCGTCGCCACCGGCGACCACCGCCTCGTCCTCGAGGACTCGCACTTCGGCGACAAGCCGATCGACATGGACGTCGGCATGCTCCTCGGCAAGCCGCCGCGCATGCACCGCGACGCGACCCGCCGCCCCGTCGACCTCCCGCCCGTCGCCTTCGCCTCGCCCGCCGTGCGCTCCGCGCCGCTCGGCGGCCCTGCCGCCGAGGGTCACACGGTCGCACGGTCTGACGGTCACACGGTCGAAACGCCGGCGGAAGAGCCCAAGGAGCGAGACGCGAGACGCCAGACGCCAGACGAGATCCCCGCCGCCGAGCCCATTCAGCATTCAGCATTCAGCATTCAGCATTCTCTCCCGAAGGAGCCCTCCGATCCGCTCCTCGCCGAGTTCGAGGCGCTCGCCGCCAAGCGCAGCGGCGCGGGCGACGCGACCCCCTCAGACTCGCTTCGCTCACCAGCTCCCCCAGCGGGGGAGCCGGCTTCTGCGCCGCAGGCCGCCGAGGACATGGCGGTGCCAGCGGAGATGCCTGCGGGGGAGCCGGCTTCTGCGCCGCAAGCCCCCGCGGACCTGGCGGCTCCCCCTCTGGGGGAGCTCCCGCCGAAGGCGGGTGAGGGGGTCGCCGCGGACCGTGCGACCGTGGAACCGTGTGACCGTGTGACCGCCCCGGCGGAGCCGGAGCCGCCGCCGGTCGCCCCCGAGGCCGCCGACGCCCTCTGGCGCGTGCTCTCGCACCCGACCGTCGCCGACAAGACGTTCCTCATCACGATCGCCGACCGCACCGTCACCGGCATGGTCCACCGCGACCAGATGTGCGGTCCGTTCCAGCTGCCCGTCGCCGACAACGCCGTCGTCACGACCGGCTACAAGGGCTACGACGGCGCCGCGATGGCGTGCGGCGAGCGCGCGCCCGTCGCGGTCGTCGACGCACCCGCGTCCGGCCGCCTCGCCGTCGCCGAGGCCGTCCTCAACCTCGCTTCCGCCGGCGTCCCCGAGATCGGGCAGATCAAGCTCTCCGCCAACTGGATGGCCGCCTGCGGCGAGCCCGGCCAGGACGCCGCGCTCTTCGACACCGTCCGCGCCGTCGCGATGGAGTTCTGCCCCGCCGCCGGCCTCTCCATCCCCGTCGGCAAGGACTCCTGCTCGATGTCGACGGTCTGGTCGGACGGCGGCGCGGAGCACCGCCAGCTCTCCCCCGTCTCGCTCGTCGTCTCCGCCTTCGGCCCGGTGCCGGACGTGCGCGTCGGCGTCACGCCCGACCTCAAGCCCGTGGCGGGGTCCTCGCTGCTCCTGGTCGACCTCGCGCAGGGCAGGCGCCGCCTCGCCGGCTCGATCCTCGCGCAGTGCTGGAACCTCGTCGGCGGCGACGTGCCGGACTTCGACGACCCCGCGCGCCTCGTCGCCTTCTACGGCGTCTTCCAGCGGCTCCTGCGCGAGCGGAAGCTCCTCGCCGCGCACGACCGGTCCGACGGCGGCCTCGCCGCCGCGGTCGCCGAGATGGCGATGGCCGGCGGCTGCGGCGTCTCGCTGCGCCTGCCCTCCGCCGGCACGCAGCAGGACGTGCTCGCCGTCCTCTTCAACGAGGAGCCCGGCATGGTCGTGCAGGTCGCCGACGCGGACCTCGACGCCGTCGCCGCCGCGTTCGAGGGCGCCGGCCTCCCCGCGCAGCGCCTCGGGCCCGTCGACCCGCGCGGCCGCTTCCTCACCGCGACCTTCGGCGAGACGATCCGCCTCGACGTCCCGATGGCGCGCGTGCGCGCCGTCTGGAGCGAGAACTCCTGCCGGATGCGCGAGCTGCGCGACAACCCCGACGCCGCGCGCGCCGAGCGCGAGAACGCGGCCGACGAGAACCTCGCGCCGATGTCCTTCGCGCTCACGTTCGAGCCGGAGGCCGTCCCCAACCTCGCGAACCCCGACGCGCGCCCGCGCGTCGCCATCCTCCGCGAGGAGGGCGTGAACGGCCACGTCGAGATGGCCGCCGCCTTCACCTTCGCCGGCTTCGAGGCGGTCGACGTCCACACGACCGACCTGCTGGAGGGCCGCGCCGACCTCAAGGACTTCCACGGCCTCGTCGCGTGCGGCGGCTTCAGCTACGGCGACGTCCTCGGCGCCGGCAGCGGCTGGGCGAACACGATTCTCTTCAACGACCGGCTGCGCGAGATGTTCGAGGCCTACTTCGCGCGCCCGCAGACCTTCACGCTCGGCGTGTGCAACGGGTGCCAGATGGTCTCGCAGCTGCGGGACATCATCCCGGGCGCGAGCGACTGGCCGCGCTTCATCCACAACCGCTCGATGCAGTTCGAGGCGCGCTACGCGACCGTCGAGGTGATGAAGTCGCCGTCGATCCTGCTGCAGGGGATGGAGGGCTCGCGCCTGCCGATCGCCGTGGCGCACGGCGAGGGCTTCGCGCGGTTCGGCACGGGCGAGTCCCGCGCCCGCGTCCTCGCGACCGAGCGCGCCTCGCTGCGCTACGTCGACGGCGCCGGCGCGCCGACCGAGCGCTACCCGTTCAACCCGAACGGGAGCGAGGACGGCCTCACGGGCTTCACGACGCTCGACGGTCGCGCGACGATCATGATGCCGCACCCGGAGCGGGGCTTCCGCTCCGTGCAGCTCTCGTGGCGCCCCGCGGGCTTCTGCGACGGCGAGTCCGGCCCCTGGATGCGCATGTTCCGCAACGCCCGCTCCTTCGTCGGGTAGCCCCCCCGCGCCGCCCTTCCGCGGGCGCCCTCCCCTCCTCCGCCGACCGGTTTCCCCGGTCCGCGGAGGAGGCCTCTTGTACACGCCGGAATCTCATCTTCTACCATTCCGGGACGGGGAACGCACGAACGAAAATGTTCCACAAATGTTCCCGTCGGCCGGGGCGGTTCTGTCGTAGTATCTTGTATGCACGAGGCGCTTTCCCGCGATTTCCGCGGGGTGCCGCGGCGCATCCGGAAACGACCGACACCGCCCATGAAACCCCGACTCCTGCCGATCCTCCTGCTCGCGCTTCCGGCCGCCGTCCGCGGCGCGGAGTTCGCGATGCCGCCCGCCCCGCCGCCGGCGTTCGCCGACACGGAGAGCACGGCCAACGCCCCCCTCCCCGCCGCGATGGTCGCCCGCGCGCGCCTTGTCACGGCCCGCGTCGCGCTCGTCGCCACGCCCTCCAACAACGTCTCGGCCGCGTTCGGCGCGGCGCGCGAGCCGGGCGGCCCGCTCCTCCAGGGCGACGAGTCGCTCGCGCTGGGCTGGGACGCCGGCGCCTGGTTCGTCTCGTCGCCCACGGGCCGCGTCGAGGCGCCGCCCGCGGTTCCGCCGGACGGAACCGGCGAGCGGGCCCTCGTGCTCTCGATGCGTCTGGCGGCGTCCGGGCGGCCGATCGCGTTCGAGGCGCGCGAGGAGGGAAGCACGAACGCGCTCTTCGCCGCGCTCGCGGCCGCGCCGCCGGACTGGCTCTTCTCCCGCTCGTGGAACGCCGCCCGCCTCGACGTGCGCGGCGCCGGCCCGCGCGGCGCCGAGGCCGCGTCGCTCCGGCTCGACACCGACGCCGGCCTCCTCATCCTGAGGTAGCGCGCCATGGACGGTCCTTCCCGCACGCTCTTCGCGCTCTTCCTCGCCGCGCTCTGGTGCGGCTTCGCGCTCTACGGCCTCGCGCGCCTCGCGGCGCGCTCGCCGCAGGGCCGCGAGCTCCTCGCCCGCCTGCGCCGCCGCGGTCCGCTCGCGCAGGGCGTCGCGCTCGTCC
>CACWKU010000007.1 GCA_902761575.1 uncultured bacterium | reverse complement strand
GGTTTCGCGCGTGGCGGGCGGAACGGCGGCCGCGGGGGCCGCGGCGGAGGAGTCGGGGGAGAGGGCCGCGGGGGCGGCGGGAGCCGCCTGCGGCGCGGCGGCGGAAAGGGCCGCCTGTGCGGCGGCGGAGGAGCCCGCCGCGATGGCGGCGGCCTCGGTGGCGGCCCCGCCGCCATTCGAAGGTTCGAAGGCGCGAAGGTTCGAAGGTTCGGAACGGGCGGCCTGATGGAACGGGATTCGCGACTCCGCAGCGGCGAGGGCGGCGGCGGAATCGGCGAAGGCGGTCGATTGCGCGAGAGCGGCGGAGGCCGCGGCCGCGAGGGTTTCGCGCGTGGCGGGCGGAACGGCGGTCGCGAGGGCCGCGGCGGAGGAGTCGAGGGTGGAGGATTGCGCCAGGACCGAAGAGGCCGCGGCCGCGAGGGTAGCCGGCGTGGCGGGTGGTGTGACGGCCGCGAGGGCCGCGGCGGAGGAGTCGAGGGCGGAGGACTGCGCCAGGACCGAAGAGGCCGCGGCCGCGAGGGTCGCGGGAGTTGCGGGCGGAACGGCGGCCGCGAGGGTCGCGGCGGAAGAGTCGAGGGCGGAGAACTGCGCCAGAACCGAGGAAGCCGCGGCCGCGAGGGTCGCGGGAGTGGCGGGCGGAACGGCGGCCGCGAGGGCGGCGGCGGAAGAGTCGAGGGCGGAGGACTGCGCCAGGACCGAAGAGGCCGCGGCCGCGAGGGTGGCGGGATTGGCGGGCGGAACGGCGGCCGCGAGGGCCGCGGCGGAAGAGTCGAGGGCGGAGGACTGCGTCAGGACGGCGGAGGCAGCCGCAGCGAGGGTCCCCGGCGTGGCGGGCGGAACGGCGGCAGCGAGAGCGGCCGCGGAGGAGTCGAAGTCCGATGCCCGAGCGAGGGCTGCGGAGGCTGAGGCCGCGAGAGTTTCGAGCGTGGCGGGGATGCCTGCGGTCGGAGACCCTGTCACGGAACCGGTCTCACGGCTGGCGGATCGGGCCTCCGCGGACTCCATTCGAGAATCGGCGGCGGCAGGAACGGATGTGGAAAGGGCTTCGCGTTCGGCGGCAAGGTCCTCGTGGAGGGCGAGGGCCTGGCGGAATCGGGCGACGGCGGAGGGGTCGGGCTGCGAGCCGGACGAGGCGGCGTCTCCGCCGTTTCCGGCGGAGCGCAGGACGGGGTCGCGCGCGAGAGCGGCCTCCACGGACGGCGGCGTGGAAAAAGCGTCGGCAAGAGCGGATACGGGGTCAATCATCTTGTTTCCTTCCGGTAAAGTCTTCCAGTTCGAATTCGGCGAAGCGCTCCTGCTCCTTCAGATCCTCCTGGATCCACGCGTCGCGGTGCTCCTCGATCTTCATGCGGTTCTTGATGGCGAGGTTGAGCGCGCCCTGCGCGACGTGCACGGCCTCCTCCTTCCTCTTGCGCTCCTCGTCGGCGCGCACGACCGCGTCCGCGCGCTCGGCGCCCTCGCGGTCGATCTTCGCGATGCCCTCCTGCACGAGGTCCAGCTCCTCGCGCGGGACCGGCTTGCCCATCACCTTGTCGTAGACGCGGTCGCGCCGCTCCTCCTTCGTGCGCTCGTATTCCGCGAGCTCCTCCTTGCGCTCCTCCAGCGCGCGCTCCGCCTCGCGCTCCGCCGTGCGCGCGGCGACGAGCTCCGTCGCGGCGCGGTCTTCGCGCCGGACGCGGATGCGGAGCATGGGCTGGAGTGCGTAGGGCATTAGCTCACCGCCTCCTTCAGTTTGGCAATGGATTCGTCGTACGTCGGCTTCTCGTCGAGGGCCTGCTTGAGGAAGGCGTTGACGGCGGCGTTCTTGGCGATGGCCTCGTCGGTCTCGGGGTCGGAGCCCTTCTTGTACTCGCCGATCTTGAGCAGGAGCTCGACCTCGGCGTACTTCGCCAGGAGCGCGCGCAGCTTGGCGGCGGCGGCCTTGTGGTCCTTGGGGATGATGGCGCTCTGGCAGCGCGAGACGGACGCGAGGATGTCGATCGCCGGGTAGTGGTTCTGCTGCGCGAGCTTGCGGGAGAGGATGATGTGGCCGTCGAGGATGGAGCGGGTTTCGTCGGCGATCGGCTCGGTCATGTCGTCGCCCTCGACGAGGACGGTGTAGAGCGCGGTGATGGAGCCCTTGGCGGAGTTGCCGGCGCGTTCCATGAGCTTGGGCAGCTCCGAGAAGACGGACGGCGGGAAGCCGCGGCGGGTCGGCGGCTCGCCGGCCGCGAGGCCGATCTCGCGCTGGGCGCGGCCGAAGCGCGTGACGCTGTCCATGAGCAGCAGCACCTTGCTGCCCTGGTCGCGGAAGTACTCGGCGATGGCGGTGGCGACGTAGGCGGCCTTGAGGCGCTCCATCGAGGAGCGGTCGGAGGTGGAGATGACGAGGACGGACTTCTTGAGGCCCTCGGGGCCGAGGTCCTTCTCGATGAACTCGCGCACCTCGCGGCCGCGCTCGCCGATGAGCGCCAGGACGGTGACCTCGGCCTCGGTGTTGCGGATGATCTGCGCCAGGAGGGTGGACTTGCCGCCGCCGGCGGCGGCGAAGATGCCCATGCGCTGGCCCTCGCCGCAGGTGAGGAGGCCGTCGATGGCGCGGACGCCGAGGGAGATGGGCGTGGAGATGACGCGGCGCTCGAGGGGCGAGGGGGGCGGGGCGTAGACGGGGTAGTAGCCGTCCGGGCGGAGCGGACCCTTGACCTCGGCGTCCATCGGGCGCCCGAGGCCGTCGAGCACGCGGCCGAGGAGGTTGCGGCCGACGGGGACCATCTGCACGCGGCGGGTGGGGATGACCTCGGTCTCGGCGCTGATGCCGATCATCGCGCCGAGGGCGGTGAGGAGCACGGCGTCGCGCGTGAAGCCGACGACCTCGGCCTGCACCTCGAAGTTCTCCCACGGGTTGCGCAGGATGCAGATCTCGCCGACCTTGACGCCCGGGACGGACGCCTTGATGATGGTGCCGACGACCTGGATCACCTTGCCCTTCACGTCGATGGGCTGGGCGTCCTCGATCGCGCGGTCGAGGACTTCGGTGATGTAGGAGAAGGTGTTCGTTGGCATGGGATGTCGCTCCGCGGCGGGCGGAGGCGCTACTCGGCTTTGCTGAAGTGCTTCTTGATGGACCGCTCGATGGCGGCGAGCTGGGAGTCGACGGAGCCGTCGGCGACGCCGGCCTCGGTCTCGATCATGCAGGCGGGGCCCTTGAGGCGTTCGTCCTCGACGACGTCGATGTGCTCGACGGTCGGGTAGTCGGCGAGAATCTGCGAGAGGCGCTCCTTCACGACGGGGCCCATCCCCTGCGCGACCTTGAGCGTGACCTGCTTCTGCGTGCGGATGACGGCGGACATCACCTTGCGCACGACCTGCACGACGAGCTCCTTGTCGCCGATCTCCTCGACGCACTTGTGCAGCGCCTTCATCACGATGTCGGCCATCCGCCCCTCGACGCTCTCCATGTAGGCGACGGAGGAGTCGAGCATCTCGAGCTTCTTCTCGGCGATCTCCATCCGGCCCTGTTCGAGCCCTTCCTCGTAGCCGCGCCTCTTCTCCTCCTCGAAGGCGGCCTTCGCCTCCTCGCGGATGCGCGCGGCCTCCGCCTCTGCCGCGGCCAGGGCCTCGGCCGCGCTCCGCGCGGCGGCGACCTCCTCCGCCTTCACGAGGCGGCCGGAGGAACGGAGGGTGAAATCCTTTTTGTCGATCAGGAGCATGGTACGGAACGGGCGCCCGCGCGCGCGACGCGGCTGCGGCCGCATCGCGCGGCGGACGCCGATTGGGGTTGAAGGTGGAGGGGATGGTGGATCACGGGAAGAGGGCCGCGGATTCCGCGGGGTTGGAGAGCTTCAGCGCGCGGCGCGCGGCGGCGAGGACCTCGCCGGCGAGTGACGAGCGACGAGTGACGAGTGACGAGTCATCGGCACCAAGCGCCTGGTCGGCCGGCGAGCCGGCGGGGAAGCGGAGGCGCTGGCGGAGGAGGAGCTCGGGTGGGAGGTCGGAGAGGGCCGCGGCGAGGAGGCGGTGGCCTGCGGCGAGGACCGCCGCGGAGAGTGACGAGTGACGAGTGACGAGTGACGAGTCACCCGACTCGTCCGTGGGCGCGACCTGCGTGAAGAGGGGGGCGTGCTTGTGGAAGTAGGCCGCAAAGGCCAGTGCCTCCGGGTAGACGCCCGGGAGCGCGGCCTTGAGGGCGCGGACGTCGGCGCCGGCGGTGACGCGGCGCAGGGCGGGCGCGAGGGCGACGACGCCGAGAAACTGCGCGAGTCGGTCGTAGTCCTCGCGGGAAAGGAGGAGCAGGCGCGAGGCGTCGGTGGCGGGGAAGGGGTGGAAGACCGGCTCCACGCCGAGGGCGCGGAGGGCGCCGGCGGCCACGCGCGGGGCGTCGAGCAGATCCAACGAACGGGGGGCGGCGCCCCCCGAACCCCCTGCGGCGGCGGTGAGCCGCGCGGGATCGCAGAGGGAGGCGAAGTTCCACAGGAAGGCGCGGATGCGGGGCCAGAGGGGACTGGCGACGAGGGGGCGGGCGTCGGCAAGGCTGATGGCGGAATCGTTCATGCTTTCACCCACGATCTTGCGGCGCCCTTGGAGGCTTCGAGGTGGCGGCGCCAGCGGGCGGCGGATTCGGACTTCTTGCCAAGGGCGAGGAGGGCGCGGGTCTCGAGGAGGGCCTCGGCGTGGACGAGGGAGGGGGGAAAGTCGCCCGCGCGGAGGGTTTCGAGCGCGGCGGCGGGCTCGCCGGCGTCGAGCAGTATCTGGGCGAGGGCCGCCGCCGCCGCGCCGTCGCGCGGGTTCTCCTCCAGGACGGCTTCGCACAGCGCGCGTGCGCGCGAGGGCTGGCCGTGGCGGAGGAACATCCACGCGGCGAGGAGGAGGAACTGGCGGTCGTCCGTTGACATGGGATGTCGCTCCGCGGCGGGCGGCGGCTGCGCCGCGCCCGCGCGGAGCGGGCAAGAGGGCTAGAGGTTGAAGAGGTTCAAGGGGTTGAAGAGGTTGAAAAGGATCGAAGGAGGGCGGAGGAGCTAGGATTTCGGATCCCGCGCCGCAAGCGGTGAGCGGCGGAGCCGCTCATCGCTTCTGCGGCGGGGGGTCCTGGAACACCGTGACCGAGATCTTCTCGAAGGCGAGGCCCTCGATGGCGTTCTTGACGAGGCCCTTGATGGAGGGGATGTAGTCGGCGAGGTCGGCGTCGTAGCGGGCGCGGATGGCGACGGCGGCCGAGGAGGGCAGCGCGTTGCGCGCGAAGGGGTCGTTCTCGGGAAGGACGATGTGGACGCGGGCGTCGAGGACGCCGTCGATGCCCGAGATGGTGCGGGCGAGGTCCTGCGCGAGGGCGTCCATGAAGCGGATGCGCTCCTCGGAGGGCGAGGAGACCATGCCGCTCTTCTTGAAGACCTCGCCGACGCCGTTGTAGGCGCGGCGCGGCAGGCCCTTCTTCTCCAGCAGGTTCGCCGCCTCGGCGAAGCGCGACTGCGCCACCTCGACGTTCCACGCGCCTTCGTCGCCCGGCGACTTGTGCGCGGAGATGCCGGCGTCGAGCAGCGCGGCGACGATGAGGTTCGCCTGCGTTTCCTCGAGGTTGGAGTTGAGGCGCGTCTCCTTGTCGCAGCCGGTCGTTGCGATCGCCGCCGCGGCGGCGATCGCGGCGACGAGTGACGAGTGACGAATGACGAGTGGTTTCATATGGGGCACTCCGTGGAGTTGAAAGTGGATTCTTCCTCGTAGGCGGGCGCGCGCGGCGCGAGCGCCGCCGGCGGCACGCGCTATTGGTTCTTTATCAGAGTCTGGACCGCGTTCGAGGCCTTGTCGGCGATCTTGGTGACGACGTCCTGCTGGAAGGAGAGGTTCATCACCTCGTACTGCAGCTCGAGCATCTCGGGCGCGGAGACGGCGTGCCGGCCCCGGAGATCGGCGAGGGCGCGGATGCGGTGGAGCATCCCCTGGTTGTTCGCCTGGGCGGAGCGCCACGCGGCGGACACCTGGGAGGCGAAGGGGATTTCGGAGACGCCCTGCGGGGCGCTGGCGGCCATCGCGGCCTCGAACCGGGAGACGGACGATGCGCTCGGAGCGGCGGAGGGGCCTGCGGCGGCTGCGGCCGCGCCGGTCTGGGCGGCGGTTGCGGACTGGGAGGCGCGGATGGCCTCGACGGCTAGGGCTTCCATGTGAGGAGATCCTTGGCAAGGTTGGCCGCCGCGGTGTCGGCGGTCTGGTTGGCGGCGGCGAGGAGGGGTTCCTGCGCCTCGGAGACGCGGCCCATGCGGATCAGGGCCATTCCCTTGAAGGCGAGGAGCATCGGGGCGCCGGGGAAGCGCGGCAGGGCGGTGCGGTCGAGGTAGTCGACGGCGCCCTGGAAGTCGCGCATGCTGATGAAGAGAATCGCGTAGGCGGCCGGGAGGGAGGGCTCCCCCGGGCGGAACCGCTCCAGCGCCGCGAGGATCTTCGCGGCGGACTGGAAGCGGTTCCGCCCCGTCGCCAGCAGGGCGACGTTGAGGAGCAACCGCGCCTCTTCGGGTGCGAGATCGAACATCGACTAGCGGAAGTTCGACGCGATCTGGTTGAGCGCGTCGCCCATGTTCTTGTTGATGTTCGACATCGTCGTCAGGGCGAGGTTCCACATCTGCAGGTCGTACTGCAGCTGCTGGAGGTTCGCCTGGACGTCCGGATGCTCCTGGTAGGTCTTCAGGGACTCGGCGAGGCGCGACTCCATCGTTTCCGCGGCGTTGAGCATCGCGTTGTAGACGAGGTCGGTGTGGATGACCGCGTCGAGCGCGATATCGCCGGGAACGCGGGCGATCGTGTTCTCGTTGTCGGCCTGCACGGGCAGCGAGCCGGGCGTGTGCGTGTCGTATGCCATTTGGATTTCTCCTGTGGGTTGGGTTGTTTTTGGTTAGTGTTTGTTCGTCTCGCCGTCGCGCGTGGCGAGGCGGAGAATCTTGCGTGCGACGACGTTCGCGTCGCGGAGCTGCTGGAGCCTGGGGAAGTCGTCGGGGGAGACGCCCTCGCGGAGGGCGTCGGCGAGGCGGTTCTCGAG
Source organism: uncultured bacterium (assembly GCA_902761575.1). Taxonomy (GTDB): domain Bacteria; phylum Verrucomicrobiota; class Kiritimatiellia; order RFP12; family UBA3636; genus UBA3636. The sequence continues at coordinate 30,953 of CACWKU010000007.1, read as the reverse complement.
TCCGAGGAGCACGGCGTCGTGGCGCGCGAGCGCCTCCCGGGCGCCCGGGCCGGAGAGCTCGCGCTCGAGGGCGAGGAGCTGCGGGCCAGAGCCCGCCGGTCCGCCGGCCAAGGCGGTGTCGTTCGCTACGGCGTCCATTCGAGCTCCTCCCCCGCCTCGTTGCGGAACACGATGCGGTCGAACGTGATTCGGGAAATCTTGTAGCCGCCGACCTCCGCGCCCTCGAGAAGGCGCTGGCCGTCCTGCAGGACGATGCACGGGTAGGGCTGCAGGAGGATGCTGCGGAGCGGAAGGCGCGGGCGCTGCGCCCGCGCGGGGCGGGCGTCCCCCCCGGCGACCGCGGGCCTGGCGGGCGCGGAGAGCGGCGAGTCGAGGGTGACCGCGGCGGTGTCGACGCCGGCGAGGCGCGGAACGTCGGCGCGGAGGGCCTCGATCGTGGCCGAGAGGAACGCCGGGTCGAGGGCGCGGCCGGCGAGGACGGCGACGCGGTTCGTGACGTCGGCGACCTTGATCGCGCCGTCGGTGGCCGCCGCGAGGAGGTCCGCGGTGGAGTTGCGCAGGGTCTCGATGTCCGCGAGGTCCAGCGCGATGTCCGGCTGGGCCTCGTAGAGCTCGGCGGTCGCCTTCACGCGCTCCGCGCGCGAAGGGAAGTCCCCGCGCGCGAACGTGGTGCCGTTGGTCTCGACGAGGGCGAGGCCGTAGCGGGCGGCGAGATCGGCGAGACCCGGGGATGAATCCTCGGGCACGGAACCGGGTTCGTCGGGCGGCGCGTCGGCGGGGCGGGCGAGGGGGAGGAGGAACCGGATGGCGGCCGCAAGGAGCAGGAGGAGCGCCACCAGCGCAACCAGGCAGCCGAGGAAACGGCCGCGTTTCCTCGAGGGGGCCGCGGGCTCGGACGGGCTGGCGCCGGATTTCTCGGTCTCCGCGCCCTTTGCGGAATCCGGAGCGGCGGAATCTTCCTCCTTGGGCGGCGCGCTCTCCGGCTGCGCCTCTTCGCCGGCTCCCGCGGGCGGTCCCGCCGCCGCGGGGGCCTCCCAGTTGAGCGGCCCCCAGGGGGAATCCGCCGGGCCGACGGCAAGGGCGGTGGAGCCGAAGGAGCGGACGCGGAGGGGCTCGAGGGTCTCGGGCTCGGCGCCGGAGGGCGTGAGGGCGACGGCGTCGGCGGAGGCCTCGATGGCGCAGGCCTCGGCGGGGAGCGTGGGGTCCGCCAGGACGATGTCGCACGAATCGGCGGAGCCGAGCGTGACGCGAACGCCCTCGACGAGGGCGATCTCCGCGCCCGCGTTCGGGCCCTGGACGATTTTGAGGAGGAACTTCATTTACGGTGCAAAGGGAAGAGTGGTAAGTGACGAGTGACGAGTGAGGGCTAGAGCTTGAGGCGGCCGAGGGGCTGGATGTTGATTTCGGGGCTGAGCTCCTGGAAGGAGAGGACGGGCAGCTCGTACCAGTCCTTCTCGATCATCTTGCGGAAGTAGCGGCGGATGTCGACGGACACGATGACGACGGGCTTCTGCGGCACCTTCGCGAGGTCGCCGACCGTCTTCTTGACGACCGCGAGGATCGAGCGCACCGTGGCGGGGTCCATCGCGAGGTAGGAGCCGGAGGAGGTCTGGCGCACGGACTTGCGGATCTTCTCCTCGAGCGTCGGGTCGAGCAGGTACGCCGCGATGATGTTCTGGCCGCCGCTGAACTTGTAGGAGATGTAGCGCGAGAGGGCGGAGCGGACGTATTCGACGAGGAGGACCGTGTCCTTCTCCTTCTGGCCCCACTCGATGAGCGTCTGCGTGATGCGCTTGAGGTCGCGGATGCAGATGCCCTCCTGGACGAGGCGCTGGAGCACGTCGGTGATCTTCTGCAGCGGGAGGACGCGCTGCACCTCCTTCACGAGCTCCGGCGCCTCCTTCTCCATGTGGTCGAAGAGCAGCCGCGTCTCCTGCAGCGAGAGGAACTCGTGCGCGTAGCGGCGCAGGACCGAGGAGAGGTGGTAGGTGAGGACGTCCGTCATGGAGAGGTGGCGGATGCCGGACTCGTCGAGCTTCGGCGCGTCCTCCTCCTTGACCCAGATCGTCTCGTGCCCCGAGAGGAAGTCCTTGCCCTTCTCGGACGGGATGCCGGTGGCGGCGACGTTCTCGGAGCTCTCGAGCGCGAAGACCCAGCCCTTGCGCAGCTGGCCCTCGGAGACGGGCACCTCGTTGACGAGGAGGCGGTAGCGGCCGTCGGAGAGGGCGGCGTCGAGCGCGAGGTTGATGCCGGGGAACGGCACGCCGAGGTCGTGGTAGAGCGCGCGGCGGACGTCCATGATGCGGTCGTTGAGCTCCTCGTAGGAGAGCGCGCCGCGGATGTTGGCGTCGATGTCCACGGTGAGGGGCGTCACCATCGCGAAGTCGTCGCCGTCCTTCTTCTTCGGGCGAGGGGCCGTGCCCTCGGAGGGGGCGGCGGCGGCGAGCGGGTCCTCGGCCTTGGCGGCGCGCGCGGCGGCGAGCTTGGCCTTGAGCTTCAGGCTCCAGCCGACGAAGCCGACGGCGGCGGCGAGGCCGAAGAGCTGCGGCTTGGGGAATCCCGGGATGAGGCCGATGAGCACGAGCATCGCGGCGCCGAGCAGCAGCGCCTTGGGCTGCGCGAAGATCTGGCTCACGATGTCCACGCCGAGGGGCTTGGCGTTCTCGGAGCCGACGCGCGTCACGATGACGCCGGACGTGATGGAGATGAGCAGCGCCGGGATCTGGCCCACGAGGCCGTCGCCGATCGTGAGGATGCCGAAGCGCTTCACGCACCAGCCCACGTCGTGCCCGAACATCAGCATGCCGATGAGGATGCCTCCGATGATGTTGATCGACGTGATGATGATGCCCGCGATGGCGTCGCCCTTCACGAACTTCATCGCGCCGTCCATCGCGCCGTAGAGCTGCGACTCCATCGCGAGCTCGGCGCGGCGCTGCTTGGCGGTGTCCTGGTCGATCGCGCCCGCGCGCATGTCCGCGTCGATCGACATCTGCTTGCCGGGCATCGCGTCGAGGGTGAAGCGGGCGGCGACCTCGGAGACGCGCTCGGCGCCCTTGGAGATCACCACGAACTGGACGATCGTGATGATGAGGAAGATGACGGCGCCGACGACGAAGTTGCCGCCGACGACGAAGTTGCCGAACGTGTTGATGATGGATCCGGCGGCGTTGGGGTCCTGCGAGCCGTGCAGCAGGATGCAGCGCGTGGTGGTGACGTTGAGCGCGAGGCGGAAGAGGGTCGTGAAGAGCAGCATCGACGGGAACGTCGAGAACGCGAGAGCCCGCGGAAGATACAGCGAGAGCATCAGCAGGACCGTCGAGATCATGATGTTCGTCGAGATCAGCAGGTCGACGATGGGCGACGGCAGCGGGATGATCAGCAGCCCGATGATGCACACCACCAGCACGGCGAGCACGAGGTCGCCGAAGCGGGTGAAGAGGCCTGCGATGTCGGAGGATTTGCTGGGCATGGCGGTGCTAGGTTTCGAGAAGGGCGGCGCGGTAGGATTCGAAGAGCTCGGTGTCGGCGAGGAGCGCGCCGAGCTCGCGGGCGGCCCGCTGGGCGGCGGGGCCCTTGCGGCCGCGCAGGTTGCGGAGGGTGCTGCGCGCAGCGGCGTTGAAGCCGCCCGGGGTGCGGAGCGCCGGGCCGTTGCCGGCGACGAGCGCGGCGAAGATGTCGTTCGCGGCCGTGCGCGCCTCGGGGAAGACCTCGTCGAGCGCGGCGGTGACGGTCGTGGAGCCGGGCAGGAGCGCCTGCTGCGTCTGGCCCGGGGTCTGGCCGACGACGCCGGTCGTCCACTCGGCGTTGCTGACGCCGGTGTTGAAGGTGAGCGCGTGCGTGGTGCGGGAGACTTCCATCAGGCGGGCCCTCCGGCGAGGTCTTCGGAAAGGCGCCAGAGCGCGGAGAAGGCGGCGTTCACGGCGGGCAGGGTGGTTTCGCGCTCGGGGAAGCGCGCGGCGAGGATCGCGCGGCCGGACCGGGCGAGGATCCCGGCGCGGAGCCGGAAGGGCGCGCGTGCGCCGGGGTGCGCGGCGGCGAGGAGCCGGCGTGCGGCGGCGGGGTCGGAGGCGGGGTAGGGGAACGAGAGCGCGACGACGAGCGACTCGAAGGCGTATTCGAAGCGCAGCTGCGCGCCGGTCTCGAACGTCGCGGCCGCGGCGCCGCGGTCGTTGAGGGAGAAGTCCGAGAGCCCGGCCGAGCGGCCGAACTCGCGGACGATGTCGTCGAGCCAGACGGGGGCGGGGCTGCTCATGCGGACTGCTCCTCCTGCTTCTCCTGCTCGGCCTCCTCCTCCAGGGAGACGAGGCCGTCGAGGTGCTCCTGCGCGGCGTCGACGAGCTTCTGCCGGTCGGTCTCCTTGCCGAAGAGGCGCGGGGAGAGGCGGCGGAAGAGCCCGACGAGCTCGCGGGTGAAGTCCATCTGGGCGAGCAGCGCCTGCAGGCCGGTCTCGCCGACGAAGGCGCCGATGCCGGGCGCGGTGACGAAGGCCTGCTCGGTGAAGTCGAGGACGCGGCCCGTCAGCTGCTCGGCGCCGAGCCGGCACGCCTCGCCGAACTGCGACTGCATCCGGGCGCCGAGCTTGTCGAGGTCGCCGAGCACGGTCTGGAGGACGTCGACGCACTGCAGGTCCAGCAGAATCTGGCGCAGCTGCACGGGATCCATCGAGGGGTTCGAGGCGGCGAGGTCGGCGCCGCAGCCGGCGAGCAGGAACGAGATCGCGCCCTTGAGCCCCTCGGGGCCGCGCGCGGCGAGGAGCGAGCGGAAGCAGTCCTGGGGCTTGGTGAAGCCGAAGACCTCGGAGCGGTAGAGGTCGCGCAGGCCCTGCATCTCCTCGGGCGTCGTGGCGCGGGCGTTGACCTCCTGGGCGAGGTTGAGGCCGGCCTTGACGTCGGGCCCCTTCTCGGCCATGAGCTGGGCGCGGGCGTCCTTGACGAGCTGCGCGAGGTCCCCCTCGGACTCGCCGAGCATCTGCTCCAGCAGGTCCAGCATCGCGAACTGGTGCGTGGCGTCGGTCGAGGCGCGGCCGAGCTGGCGCAGGAGATCGTCGGCGGACATCGGCTGGCCGCCGGCGCGGGCGAGGCGGGCCTGGCGCAGGATGGCGTCGAGCTGGTCGCGCCCGGGCATGTCCGGCAGGACCTTGCTCCAGGCCTCGATCGCGCGGAGGAACGACGAGCGCGGGCCCTGCGCCTCGCCGAGCTTGCGGTCGGCGAGCTTCTTGAGGGACTTCTCCTCGAACTGCGCGGTGAGCTCCTCCATCGAGTCCATGAGCTCGGCCGTCGGGTCGGCCTGGACCGTGAGCGCGACGCCCATCGCGCGGCCGGTCTCGGCGGCGGGGGCCGTCGTGGCGGCCTGCGCGGCGCGGTCGAGCGCCTCGCCCTGGCGGGCGGCGACGTCGTACTGCGTCGAGATGACGTGGCGCAGGATCTGGGCGGCGTCCATCGGCATCAGAACACCGCCCTTCTCGGCGCCGCCGTGCGCAGCGGCAGGGGTTGGGAGCCCTCGATCCAGACGATCGCCGGGCCATGGAAGTGGAGCAGCAGGTCGCGCGGGCCGCGCGGCAGGAGGACGTCCAGGAGGCGCAGCCGCGGGCAGAAGCCCGTGGGGCGCGCGCCGGTCCACGCGACGGCGGCGTCCGGCCGCACGCCGAGGGACTCGCCGTCGGCGAGCGCGACGCGGGCCGTGCGCGAGCGGGTCGCCATCACGACCCACTCCGAGGAGAACTCCGTGGTGCGGATGGCGCGGGCGAAGGACATCGGGACGACGCGCAGAAGTCGCGCGCCGGCCCGCGCCGCGGCCGGGGCGACGAGCACCTTTTCGGAAATGGCGGAGACGGGAACGCCGCAGTCGATGCGGGTGAGGAAGGGGCGGTCCGCGGCGGAGCACCAGGCGGCCGCGGCCGCCTGCCGCTCCGCCGGCGACCCGCCGTTCGCGGGCTCCGGAACGGCGCCGGAGGCGCCTTCGAACGCCGGCGAAGCCGGCTTGCGAACGATGCCGGAGGCGTCTTCGGACGCGCGCGAAGCGCGCTTCGAACCCTCGCCCGCGGCGAGTTCGCCGTAGGCGAGCGCGCCGCGGTCCGGGCAGACGAAGCCCTTCAGCCCGCGGCTCCTCAGCGTGCCGCGGACGGCGGCGGGCTGCGCGCGGCCGAAGAGCCACGCGCCCGCGCCGACGACGGCGAATCCGCTGGAGAGCTCGGCTACCACGGGAGGCATCCCCCCCGCTTGTCGATCTCCTCGCGCTCGGCCTCCCGCTCCTTGCGGAGGCGGGCGCGCTCCTCGCGGGCCCGGACGAGCTCGCGCTTGCGCTCCTCGAGGCGCTCGTCGAGCGCGTCCTGGCGGCGTTCGCGGCGCTCCTGGCGGTCGAGGGCGCGCAGCTCGCGCACCTCGTCCGCGTCCTCCGCGTCCTCGTTGAGGGTCTCCATCTCCTCGATGTCCCGCAGGCGCATCGCCTGGAGGCGGGCGAGGTCCTCGGCGTCGGGGTCGACGATCCGCGGCGAGATGAGGAAGAGGCGCTGGACGGTCTCGGTCTTGGAGGAGTGCCCGCCGAAGAGCCAGCCGAGGAGCGGGATGTCCCGCAGCCAGGGGATGCCCCAGCCGGCCGTCTCCTCGATGTCGCGCAGGTAGCCCGCCAGCACGATCGTGTCCTCCTCGTAGACCGAGGTCTGCGTGTCGAGCGACGAGGTGCGCGTCATCGGCATCGAGTCCACGGAGACGCTCTCGAAGCCGCCGTCCTCCAGCGAGAGCGTGAGCCAGATGCGGGTGGGCACGGCGTCGTCCCCGAGGCGCATGATGCGGGGCTTGACCTGGAGCGTCGTCCCCGCGGAGACCTCCGCCAGCTCCGCCACCTCGGTGCCGATCACGCGGGCGTGGTAGGTCTGCTGGTCCGAGAGCGAGGCGGCGAGGTTGTTCACCGTGAGGAGCGTCGTGCGGGAGATGTTGCGCGCCTTGCCCTTGTCGCGCAGCGCGGTGAGCGAGGCGGAGACGGTGGACTTGCTCCCGAGGTAGGAGAGCGCGCCGGCGAGGCCGCGCCCGGCGAGGTCCTCGGCCGGGAAGAGGTTGCCCGCGTTCTGGCCGACGCCGCCGGAGAGGCGGTCCTTCGTCCCGGTCCCGGCGATCGAGAGCTGCCAGTCGAGCGCGTCCTTGCGCGACATCTCGACGACCGTGACCTCGATCTCGACGAGCTTCTGCGGGACGTCGAGCTCTCGGACGAGGCGCTCGTAGAGGGGCATGCGCGGCGCGACGTCGGTCACGATCACCGCGTTGAGGCGGTTCTCGGAGGTGATGAGGGGCTTGAACGAGGCGGGGGCGTTCGTGTCGCCGGCGGCGCGGGATCCGGGCGAGGCGATCGTGCCCACGATGTCCTTGAGCATCGACGCGACGCCCTTGATCGAGCCGCTCGACTCGGGGGAGCTGGCGCTGAACGCTACGTCGTCCGCCCAGGTGTTCTGCAGCGGGAAGAGGCGCGTCTCGATCTCGTTGAAGGTGCGGCGCTCGCGAAGCACGTCCGCCTTCTGGATCATCTCGGCGACGAGCCCGACGTAGCGCGGCGGCCCGGAGACCATGATCAGCTCGTCGTTGCTCGCGGTCTTCAGCGGGAAGCGCGGGTCCTCGACGCCAAGCTCGGCGAGCATCGCGCGGACCTCGCCGGCCTTCATGTAGCGCAGGTCCAGCAGGATCGTCTGCATTTCGCTCGCGGCGTTGATCCAGAGCGTCGCGCCGTCCCAGTACCACGCCAGGTTGTGCATCGAGCAGAGCCGGTCGAGGAACTCGCCGCACGGCACGTCGGCGAACTCGCCCGAGAGCGCCCCCCCGACGGCGGGCGAGAGGATCGTCGAGATCCCCTGCGCCACGCCGAACGTCTCCAGCACCTGCCGCAGGTCCATCGACCGCGCGACGAGCGAGTAGGTCTCGGTCTTCCAGGGGATCTCGGGCGCGGCGGCGGGCTGCGCCGGGGCCGCCGCGGCGGACGCGCCGCCGGTCGCCTTGTCTACGAGGCCCGACAGGGTGTCCTTGAACTCGTCGAAATGCTCCCGGAACCACTTGTGGAACCATTCCGAACGGACGATGTCCTGGAGCAGCTCCTCGATGTCCGCCTCGTAGCGCTTGAGCGGGTTCGTGTCGGCCGTGGACGCGACGACCGGCGTAGCGGCCTCCTCCGCGGGATCCGCGGACGTCGAGCGGGAATCGCTCTCCGAGCTCTCCGCGCTGGCTTTCGCCTCCGCGCCGCCCGGCGCGTCGATCAGGTCGTCGCTGGCCTCCGCGATCGCCGCGGCGGACTCCCCCTTCGTGTCGCCGGAGGCAGTCTCCGCGCGCTCTGCGTTCTCCGTGTGAGATTTCGACTCCGCGGACTCCGCGTGGGAATCATCCTCGTCGACGCTCCGCGTGACGAGCTTGATCGACGGCTCCTCGCCCGCGATCGGCCGTTCGAGATCCGGTTCGAGATCCGGGTCTCCGCGCGGCGGGTCGGTGGCGCAGCCGAACAGCGCGACGACGAGGGCGAGGGCGGGAAGGGGGGAAAGGGATCGTTTCATCGGGAAACGGATTGGGCGTGAGAAAGGGGGGCTTCGGGCTAGGGGCGGATCATCAGCGGTGGAATCTCCGGCTCGGGGGCGGAGAACTCGTCGATGCGCTCCAGCCACCAGTCGCAGGAGTCGCAGAAGGATTCGAAGGCGAGCTGCATCGCGCCGGCGGAGGCGTCCGCCGGCAGTTCGCGCCAGAGCAGCGCGGCGCCGCCCGGCGTCGGGTCGGCGGCGAGGATGGCCTCTTCGCGCAGCATCCGGCCGGGTGCGAACGACGCGAGGCGGGGAAGGTCCCCCTCGTCGCACGCAAGCGCGCGCGAAAAAAGAAGACGACCCGGCTCCGCGCGGACCAGCACTTCCCCGCCGTCCACGAGGACGGAGAACGAGGTCGCCCCCTCGGGCGCCCGTTCGGGGTATCCGATCGCGGAGAGAAACTGGTCGAGGGAGGATGGCATGGTGGTTGGGGGGGGCAAAGCCCCTGCGGGGCGTTCCAGGCGGGATTTGCACGCGTCCGAAGCCCGCTTCGCGGGCGTTCGAAGTCTCGCGCCAGGCGCGCTAGTAGTTGTTCACGATGCCGACCTGGACCGTGTTGAGGCTCTTGAGGACGTTGGAGACCATGTCGTAGGCCTGGTCGCGCTTGGCGGTCATCGACTGCAGCTCGATCATCGTCTGCTGCGAGAAGCTGTTCTTCTCGTCCATCTTCGCCTCCAGGGCCGTGATGAAGTCTTTCGACGCCGCGGAGGCGCTGTCCGGGACGTTCGTCATCCGCATGACGTTCGTCAGAAAATTCTGGTAGGTGTACGGCACCCCGTTGTAGGTCACGGTGGCCGAATCCAGTTCCACCGTGCCGGCGAGGATCTCCTCCTCGATCTTCGTCATGATTTCCAGCTGGACCGACGTCGCGTTCATCTCCTCCATGAGGTCGATGATGCCATTGACATGTAGATTGGTCTCAGGATCGGTATACCCGTTTTCGAGCCGGGAGGCGCGCTGGAGGCAGATCGCCATCACGAGCTGGCCGATGGAGAGCAGGCGCGGCTGGTTGTCCACGCCGAGGACGCCGTCGACGGTGTAGGCGCGGGCGGTGCGGTATTCTCCGGTTTCGGGGTTGACCATGGAGAGATCGAATTCGACGGTGTTGATGGGCATGGCGGTTCTCCGAGTGACGAGTGAAGAGTGACGAGTGAAGAGTGAAGAGAGGAGGACTAGAAGTTCTGGGCGGTGTCCATGGTGGAGGTGCCGAGGGCGCGGACGACGTTGGACGAGGTGGAGAAGGCGACGTCGCGGCGGTTGACCATCGTCTGCAGGTCGATCATCTCCTCCTGCTGCGACTGCGTGAGAGCGTCCATTCGGGCCTTCAGCGCGTTCGAGGCCTGCATCCGGCGGTCGTAGGAGTCGAGGCTGGGCGGGAGCTCGCTCTCGGCGATCCCCATCGTGCCGGTGAGGAAGGCCTTCGCGGCGGGCCAGTCCGCCGTCCCCCGCACGATCTGCGAGAGCCAGCCGGCGGCGTCGTCCAGCTTGACGGAGCCGGCGGTCATCGTGTTCATCTTGTTGACGCTCTGCGCCTCGAGGGCCGCGGCGGTGCGGATGCACACGGCCTGCACGAGCTGCCCGAGCGTGAGCGGGCCGCTCGCGCCGGTGTCGTACATCAGGACCTGTTCGCTCCCGGCGGGGGCGTAGCGGTTCGTCGCGATCTGGATGGATTCGATGGGCATGGCGGCTACAGGTTGCGGATGAGATTCGAGCGGGTGTCGCTGACCGCGGTCATCAGGTTGGTGGCGGTGGAGTAGGACTCGTCGCGGCGGTCGACGAGGGACTGCAGGCGCGACATGTCGGTCTGCGACTGGTTGTTCTCGCCGTCGATCGCGGTCTTCACGAGCTGGATGTAGTACTCCACCCACTGCTTGTACTCCTTCTTCGTGGGATACGTCCTCTGGAGCTTGTAGATCGTTTCGTAGGTGTTGTCGTTCATCGTCTCGCTCTGGGCGGTGCCCCCGTCCTCGGGCTTGAAGGCGGCCTGCATGCGGGTGAGGTCGGAAAGCGCCTTCCCGAGCTCGTCGAGCCAGGCGTTGCGGGTCCGGATGCGCGTCGTGAGCGGCTGCACCTCGCCCTCGACGGAGACGGCGCGCTTCTCGCTGACCGCGACCATCAGGTCCTGGAAGTCGATCTGGTTTCCGCTGATCTTGTATTCGTAGGCGTTGATGCCCCACAGCGCGGTGAGGTTGTCGGCGACCTTGACGTTTTCGATGGTGGCCATGGCGGGTTCCTCGGTTGGGTGGTCGGGTGGTTCGGTGGTTGGGGGCGGACTTGCGACTTGCGGCCGCCGCGGAGCGGCTACACGATGTTGTGGATGACGGAGGAGGCCGCGTCGTCGGCCTTCCTGACGATGCGGGAGGCGGAGGAGAAGGCGTTGTCGCGCTTGGAGACGAGCCCTTGCAGGGCGACCATGTCCTGCTGCAGGTTGTTGTCCTCCGTGTCGATGACGTACTGGATTTCGTTCTGGCCCTTCATGATGTTCGCGCGGGTCATGTCCGCCGTGTTCTCCTGGAAGATGAGCGTGACGCCGTATTTCGAGGCCGTCCCGTTGACCCAGGCGCCGTTGTCGACTCCGGCCGTGTCGGTGGACTGGCCCGAGGACTTGAGCTTCGCGAGGGACTTGTTGAGCTCGGCCAGCACCCTGCCGAGCTCGTCGATCTTGTGCGCCCGCTCCTGGACGACGGCGGAGTAGGAGCTCGCCGACGCCTCGATGGCGGCGGACTCCTTGAGGGTGGCGGCGATGAGCGCGGCGGAGTAGTCCTTGCCCGCGGCGCCGGCCACGGTGTAGGACACCTGCTGGACGCCGTAGACCGAGGCGCCCGGGATGACGGTGGTTTCGATGAGTGGCATGGGAGGGGAAAAAGGGTGTGAAAGACTACCTGAACGAGTCGAGAATGGGGGCATTCTAGCGCACGCGGGCGCGCAGTGCAAGAAAATTCGTGCGGGCTCGCGCACGCGAGAATTTCGCGCCGGAGCCGGGCTCTGCTGTCGTGCCTGGGGCCGACCCGAGGTCGGGAGGAGACGGGCGGAGTCTACCCCGTTCGTCTTCGCGGGACGACGCCCCGTCTTCGCGCCCGTGACAGCGCCTCGGCGAAGCCCTTCGCCGTCCTTGCGGCGGGCGAGGAGAGCCGCCGCCTCGCGGCGGCGTGGCTCGCTCGCATTGCCTCGCGGATCGCCGGGGCGAACGCCTCGGCGGGAAAGTCCTCTTCGAGCAGTCGCGTGGCGGGGTGCGGGTCGCGCAGGCCGTGGACCTTGCGGAACTCGTCCGCAAGCCGGCGGTAGCCCATCAGCGAGGCGTAGTGCCGGAGGAGCGCCGGGCAGCGCTCGGCGATCCAGCCGCGCACGCCGGCGTTGCGCCCGACGATCTCGCCGCTCGGATCGCGCACGAGCGAGCTGTCGACCGCCGCCTCGATGTCGAGCATCATCGACCCGAGCCGGATTTTCTCCTCCACGGGGCCGCGACCCTTCGCCTTCTCGTATTGGGCGAGGAGCGCCTCGGGCGTGGGGGGAGGGCTCGAAGACCGCTCGCAGAGCCGCCGGATCGGCGCGCCTCCGCCGACGCGGCGCTCCGCGGGGGAGGGCGGCGGGTTCCTTCCGAGCCGCACCGCCTCCGCGAACCTCCGGGCCCATTCGCGCCAGAGGGCCATTCGCCTTTCGCGCCTTTTCCGGCGCGTGGCCCGCGCCTTCGGCGAGGCCCACGGCGTCCCGGTCCAGCGCAGGTTTCGGCTCCGGCGGAATCCGCCCGGGAAAGTCCCGTCTTCGCAGAGATTCTCCTTCCAACACCGCGACGCCTTCGTCCGCCGTCTGGCGTTCTGCATCGCGAGGCGGAAGGGGCTCCGCCCGGTCTCCCGCTCGAAGTCGGCGTCGATGCGGCGCAGTTCGGCGATGTAGTCCTTGAAGACGCGGTTGTAGTTCGCCGCCCAGTGGGCGGGATCGTCCTTCAGGGCGGCGATTCCCTCCTCGAACCGCCTATGGGCCTCCTCGCGGCGGCGTTCGCAGCCGTAGTAGCCCTTCCGCGCGAGGATCTGGTATCGGCGATGCAGCTCCTCGGCGCACGCGATGCAGACAAGGGTCGCGATTCCTCCGCCCAGGGCGAGCAGGCCGGCCGTCCCCGCGCACGCCATCAGGAGAAGGGCGGTCGCGGTTTCATCGGCCTCCTCCGCGGGGCTCGCGGGGCCGCCGAGCCCCCCGGGGCCGAAGAGCGCGGGCTGGTAGAAGAAGGGCATGGTCGGATGGTTGAAGGTCGGAACGGTCCGCAGGAATGCCGCCGATTCTACACGCCGCCCGTCCGCGGGTCAAGCAAAATTTTAAATACGGTCGGAGAATCCATAAATAGGCGAGATATTGCGGATCGAGGGCGAGATTCCGCGAACGGAGGAGAGGATAAAACGAACCGTCCGCCGGCGCGGGCGCCGGCGGACGGTTCGGGAGCCAGGGGAGGCGGCTACGCCTGGATGGCGTCGCGCATCGACTGGGTCTCGGCCGAGGTGACGGCCTGCATGAGCTGCACGACGGCGTCGACGAGCTGCTGGGCCTGGTTGAAGAGCTCCTTGGTCTGGTCGAGCTCGTCCTGCAGCTTGGTCGCCTCGGCCTCGTAGTCCTTGGATTTCGCCGCGAGGAAGGACGAGAGGTTCTGGACCAAGTTCTGGCTCGCGTTGCCGAGGGCGTTCACGATGCCGAGATGCGCCTCGCCCGCCTGGAGGCTGCGCGTCGCCTTGAGGTACTCCAGGTCGGTGGTGCGCCCGTGCTCGGCGCTGTCGACCGCCAGGCCGGCCATGCGGATGTCGGCGGCGCGTTCGGCGGGCGTCGTGACGCCCGGCTGCGCCAGCTCCTTGTAGGCGTAGGCGCGGGCGTACTTGAGCCTGTCCGCGGCGAGCTGGAGCTTCTCGTGGAGCTGGTTCGCCTCGGCCTTGGTGGTCTTGTCGTTGATCGAGTTCACGTCGCGGAGCGCCGACTCGTATTCGTCCTCGTAGCGCTGCAGGTCGGTCTTGGCGGCCTCCCGGATGTTCTTGCGGGCGGTGTCGATCGCATCGCCTTGGGTCTGGATCTTGGTCTGGAGCTCCGTCTGCAGGGCTTCCGTGGCGGTCGTGACCTCGGCCTTGATCTGGGCGGAGGTCTGGTTGCCCAGGCCCATCTCCGCGATGTTCGGATGCTCGCTGATGAGGCTCATCAGCTTCGCGCGCCCCTGGACGTCCACGGGCGGCCCGTCCAAGAGGCCCTTCGCGTCCTTCTGGGAAAGCTCGATGTAGGCATCCGCGTCCTGCTTGGACAAGCCGCATTCGGCGAGCTTGGCCTCGAAGGCCTCCTGCTTCACGAGCGCGTCGCGGAGGGGGCCCGCCGGGACGTCGGTCGAGCGCAGGGTCCCGTCGGCGCTCTTGGAGACCAGGGTCTCGAACCGGGTGCGGAGCTGGTCCGCCTTGGAGTGCTCCACCTGCAGCTTGGCCTTCGCCTGGTCGGTGTTCCCGAAGCCGTACTCGCCGACTTCCTCCGCGATCGTCCGGCCCATGTTGCCGGACGGCTTGTTGCCGATGGAGGCCGCCACCTTCTGCAGCTGGGCGTCCGCCTTGACGGGGCCGTCGGCCGCCTTGAGCATGGAGAGGTTCTCCTTCGCGGAGGCGACGCCGCTGGTCTCGAGCGTGTTGATCTGCTTGTTGAAGTCCTTGGTCTGGCTCCGGAGCATCACGATGGAGACGGCCACCTGGATGCCGCAGGTGATCGCGCCGAGGATCATGCCGGTGAGGGCGGCGGTCCTCTGCTGGTCGGCCTGGTCCTGGATGCTCTTCTGGACCAGCTGGCTCTGGGCGCTCCGGATCTCGCGGGCGGCGTCGCGCTGCTTCTGGCCGACCTCGACGAGGAGGGCCATCAGCTTGTAGAGGTCGAACATGACGTTCTTGGAGCCCGGGACAATGCTCGTGGAGGCGGCGGCGAGCGCGTCGGAGAGCGCCTTGTGGACGGCCTTGACGTCCGCTTCGGAGAGGCCGAGGGAGGTGTCCCCGGCGAGCTTGGCGCAGAGCGAATCGATGGCTGCCTGGTCGACTGTGGCCGGGAGGTCGAGGTCGTCCGGGATCGGGAACGTGACCGCATGCTCGACGCCGTCGACAGTCGCGGTGATGGTGACGTTCTGCCCGGCGGTCACGCCGGAGGCTCCCTGCGCGCCTGCGGCCTTGGTGGCGGCGTCGAGCTTGCTGAGGAGCGAGGACCAGTCGAGGCTGGCGTTGTTGGTGGTGGGCTGGATGCTCATGGGAAGGGTTCCGTGGTTGGGGGGGTGGATGGTTCGCAGGTTCGAAGGTTCGCAGGTTCGAAGGTTCGACCGATTGCGTGTTCGATCTGGTTACACGGAGCGGGCTGGAAGGTTACAGCGGTCCTGAAAGATGATTTTCCGGGCGGTTTCCGCCGCGCGGAGCGCGGCGAGACAACGCCCGCCCGGTCGGGCGGCGGAGCCGCGCCGACCGGGCGGACTTGCGGGCTAGGCCATCTGGCCCATCTGCATCGCGATCTCGTTGGTGGTGTCGGTCTGCGACGAGAGCAGCTGGGCGATCTGGCCGACGAGGTCCTGGATCATCTGCAGGATCTTCTGCAGCTCCTCCTCCGACTCGTCCATCTTCTGCTGGATGATGGCGAGGTACTTCTCGGTTTCCTTGAGCTCGGCGTCCGACATGCCGGACTTGTAGCTCTGGTAGGCGCCGACGCCGCTGGAGAGGGTGGAGACGCCGCCCATGATGCCGGTGGCGATGGAGAGGGCCGGCTTGGCGATCTGCGCGAGGTTCTGCAGGGCCTTGCCGATCTCGCTGGTGAGCTGCGTGACGCTGCCGGCGGAGCCGATGGCGCCCGCGCCGAGCGAGGCGGCGATGATGACGAGCGTGACCGCGACCTGCGCGACGATGTCCGCGGCCATCTTCGACATGCCGAGGCTCTGCAGGGCGTCCGAAAGGCCGCCGACGATCTTCTCCATCACGCCGGTCTCGTTGAGGATCTGGGCGCCGAGCGCGATGCCCGCGCCGACGACGGCGCCCACGGCGAGGCCGCCCGTCGCGACGCAGGCGACGACGGCGCCGAGGATCGCCAGGCCGGTCATGAGCCAGCCGAAGATCTTGTTGCGCGTGCGCGCCGCGGCCGCCTCGTCCATCTCCTTGAGGGACTTGTCCATCTTGGCCTTGCGGTCCTTGTGCTCGACCTCGAGCTGGCCCTTGAACGACTCGATGCGGGCCTTGGCCGACTCGGACTGCTCCTTGGTGTTCTCCAGCTGCAGGTAGGCGATGAGCTTCTCGAGATCGGCCTCCTTGGCCTTCTCGTCGTCCGGGTTGTCCAGGACGGGGACGCCGGTCGCGCCGGCGGGCGTGCCGGCCTCGGACCTGACGCCGGCGGGGGCGGACACGTTCACGTTGCGGTTGCCGAGCAGGGCGGCGACCTCCTTAACGGCCTGGGTGGCCTTCTCCGAAAGGCCGAGGCCCTTGGCGAGCTGCGCGGCCGTGTCGATCGCCGAGGCCTGGCGCGCGGCGTTGGTGTTGATGGTGGGGATTTCTCCGGGCATGGTGTGCCTCCGGTGGTTGGGTGTTTACGTGGTTGGGTGGTTGGGTCGTTCGAAGGTTCGAAAGTTCGAAGGTTCGGACTTGCGTGCTTCGACCTGGTTACACGGCAACCGGGAAAAGGTTACACGGCGGGTTCGGGATCCGGCTTCGAGGCCTCCTCGAAGGCCTCCTCGCCGATGAGCTTGCGCATCTCCGCGGCCTTGGCGCGGTATTCGCGGCCGATCGGGGTGGTCTCGGGCGGGCAGTACTTGTCGAGCGCCATGAGGGACGAGGCGGCGTTCACCTTGTCGCCGAGCGCGAGGAAGCACTCCGCGGCGTGGAGCTGCGGCTTCGGGTTCGAGAGGTCGAGGAACGAGGAGTAGCCGTAGGAGGCGATCGCGCCCTGGTAGTCCTTGCGGACCTGCTGCACGGCGCCCACGCCGAGCCAGTACTTGGGCTCGAGGTGGTCGAAGAGCACGAGGAAGCGGAAGATCTTCTCCGCGTCGTCGTAGCGGCCGGTGCGGTACATGTTGAAGCCGACGGAGTAGACGGCCTCCATCTCGGCCTTGGTGATGCCCTTGAGTTCGCGCATCGTGGCGAACCCGTTGGCGAACTTCTCCGCCGCTTCGGCGATCTTGTCGTTGTTGATTTCGGTGCTCATGGGTGGGTTTGGGGTTGGGTGGTTCGTTAGTTCGTTAGTTCGTTGGATCGTTGGTTCGGTCAGACGAGCAGCGTGCGGTTGTCCTCGATGGTCTTGCGGATGTCGGCGTCCATGCGGTCGAGGGCGGCGCGGATGGCGCGGAGGGGGTCGTTGGCGATCGCCTTCGCCTCCTCCTTCTCGCGGTCGGCGTTCGTCTCGTTCTCGGCGGGCTCGACCTCCGGCGCCTCGACGCGGAGGCCGGCGGCGAGCGCGGCGAGCGTCTTGTCGCCCACGGCGGCGACGCACTCGGCGATCTTCTTCTCGAGGCCGGCGACCTTCGCCTTGACGGCGGCGATCTCCTTCTTGTCCGTTTCGACGGCCTGCTTCGCGGAGTCGAGGTCGGTCCGGGCCTTCGCGAGGTTCGCCTGCGCGGCGGCAAGGGCGGCCTCGGCCTTGGCGAGCGCGGTCTCGGCCCGCTTGAGCTCGGCGTCGTCCGCGGCGCGGTTCTTCTTGAGCTCCTCGACCTGCTTGCGGTGCTCCTCGCCCTCCTTGACCGCGTTCGCGACGGCCTTCTTGATGCTCTCGATCTGCGCCTCGAGCGCGGCGACCCGCGCCTGGTCGGCCGTCAAGGAGCCATCCTTGCCGGAAAGCAGCTTGGCGAGGTCGTCGATCTGGCTCTGGAGCGCCTCGATCTGGGCGAGGTTGTTCTTCTGGGACTCCGTGATCTTCACGTTGAGCGCGGAGAGGACGGTGAGGACGATCGCGATGCGGCGCTTGGCGGTGGCGAGGCGCGCGTCCTCGCTCTCGCCCTTCACCTTGGCGACGAGCTTGTCGAGCTGGGTGCCGGCGATGGAGACGCGGACGCCGGGGCCGCCGAGGACGGCGCCGGGCGCGTTCGAGCCGGCCCGCGCCGACTGCGGATCCGTCTGGACGGCGGTCTGCACGGGGTTCTGGGCGGCGGGGAACTGGATGGCGTTGGTAGGCATGGCTGGTTCTTTCGTTGGAGGTTAGAGGTGAGAGGTGAGAGGTGAGAGTTGGGGATGGGTGGGTGGATTCTGCGGTTGGGTGTTTTTGTGGTTTGAACACCTTGGATACACGCTAGAGCGAAAAAGGTTTCATCATCATGCCGAATTTCTTCTGGCGGTTCTCCAGGTCGCCCTGGGAATCGTGGACGGCGAAGGCGGGCGCGGCGGGGACGCCGACGGGGGCGGGGGCGTCGGGGTCGGGCGGCGGGACGTCGTCTCCGTCGTCCTCGATGGGCGGGAGGCCGCGGCGCTTGAGCTCCTCGTTCACGGCGAGCTTCTGCTCCTTGGAGAAGCGCAGGGAGAGGACCTGCTCTCGGGTGAGCCCCTGCGATTCGAGCAGGCGGTCCGTCTCGCGCATCCGGAGCTCGGTCTGCGCGACGAGGGCCTCGGACTCCGCGATGGTCTTGCGGATCCGGGCGAGGTATTCGTCGAGGTCGTCTTTGGGATCGGGCATGATGGTATTCCTTTCGATTTCTGGCGGGACGGGAACGTGTCAGGGGATTTCGACGCGGTAGAAGCGGGCGGGCGGGGCGGGGGAGGGGAGGACGAGGGTCGCGGTACCGTCGTCGTTGAGGAGGGGGAGGACGTCGGCGGGGTCGAGGAGATCGCCGGCGGCGACGGGAAGGGCATCGGACGCGCGCACGCGCAGGAGCGGGACGGTTTCGGCGGTGAGAGCGCCGTCCGGCTCGGCCGAGACGACGAGGACCACGGCGCCGGGAACCAGCTCGATGCTCTCGATATGGAGGGCCTCCACGGCGATCGCGTCGGCCACGGCCACGGTGTCCGCGCCGTCCACGGTCGCGGTGTAGCCGCGGCCGTTCGCTTCGAAGCGGTAGTCGCCGTCCGGCAGCCAGAGGTAGACGTCGCCGTTCGCGTCGGCGTAGAGGTCGCGCGTGCCGTAACTCCCGGCTGAAGCCGGGAGCACAAGACCGGTGGCGGCGTGCGGCGTGCCGAGCGGGACGACGACGGCGTGCAGGACGCGGTTGGCGGCGTCGTGGGGCTGGTTCTCCTCCAGCTCCATGCTTTGCGTGAAGCGCTCCTCCACGTTGTCGAAATGCGCCGGCGCGACGCTGCCGCCGGTGATGACGACGGGGATGTTCTCGTAGTAGTCCTTGGACCAGAACATGCCGGTGCCGATGTCGGCGGCGAAGGTCGTGTCGTCGATGCGGCCGCCGCATGCGTAGACCGCGCCTCCGGAAATCTCGATTCTTGCGTCGTAAATGCTATACATGCCGACGCCTCCGCCGATGCCTGCGCTCGCGCGGCTGCTGCCATCCGTCGCGCCGTAGGCGAAGACCCTGCCGCCCGTGATGCGGACCAGGCCGCACGCCGCGCCGTTTCCGCCGCCGATGCCGGCGCCGGATCCGGTGTCCGTTTCGCTGCAGTGCGCCTCGACGGTGCCGCCGGCAATGGTGATGGAGCCGGGCGTGTAGTTGCCGCGTTCGCCAATCCCCGAGCCCCAGCCGTTGGCGCAGGCGTAGAGATACGCGTCGTCCGTCGCGTTCGTGATCGTCAGGGCCGCGCCCTGCGGGACGCGGATTCCCGGATTGTTGCTGGCCGTCGAAACAAGCCGGTTGCCGGAGCCGGAGATCGCGACGGTCGCCGTGACGCCCTCGCCGAGGACGAGCGGCTCCTCCGAGCGGAGCGAGACCCCGGCGAGCTCGACGGTCGAGTCCGCGGCGACGACGACGCGGACCTCGCCGAGCGTGTTCGTGCCGTGGAGCGTGTAGCGTTCGATTCCGGAGACGCCGGAGAGGGTGAGGACGCCGGCCGTGTAGTCCCAGCCGTCGCCGGAGAGCTGCGCGATGTTCACGCCGTTCACGGTGAAGTCGTCGTTCCACGCGACGACGGTCGTTTTGCCGTCCGGCCCCACGCGGATCGTCCACTTCGCGCCGTCGGCGGCGTTCGTCGCGACGTAGGTGCCTTCCGGCAGCCAGAGGTGGACTTCGCCGGCGTCGTCCGCGTAGATTTCGGCCGTGTCGTAGTAGTCCGGGAGCCCCTGGATCGGGCCGACGGCCTCGCCGGGCGCGAAGCCCTTGAGGTCGGCCTTCCACACGCGGACGCCGGCGGCGTTCGTGGGCGAAGCATAGTAGGCGGAGATTCCGGACACCGAGCCGCCGAGGATGGCGAACGTGCCCTCGATCTTGAACTCGAACGTTCCGCCCGCGACGGCGAGGCCCGCGCCTTCCTCGAGGTAGCTCGCGGAGTAGGTGGGGCGGACGACGTTGCGGCCGACGCCGCGGACGACGGCCTGCACGTTCGTCGCGACCTTCAAGCCGAGCGAGGAGCGGATGCAGGCGTTCGAGAAGACGACCTCTTCGGAGGTCTCGATCCGGATCGACACGCCGTCGAGCGTGTTCGTGCCCGAGACGACGCAGGGGCCGGCGAGGACGACGCGCCTGTCGTCGTCCATCGTCCAGTTCGGCCCCGCGCGGTGGGCGACGTCCACGCCGTCCACGGTGACGCCGAGCGGGACGAAGACGGACGAGCCGTCGACCACCTCGTGGACGGGGGTGCCGTCGACCACGAAGTCGTAGGTGCCGTCGGGGAGCCAGAGGTGGATGTCGCCGTTCGCGTCGGGGTAGATGTCGGCCACGCCGTAGTTCGCGAGCCCGGCGACCGTGACGGCCCGCGCGGGGTCGGGGTTCGGGACGGCCACGTCGACGCGCCACACCGCCGCGCCGGCCGTGTTCTTCGCGGCCGGCTTCACGGCGGCCTGGTCGGCGAGGATGGAGCCGCCGTTGAAGACGATGCTACCGGCGATTCCGCTGGTGCCGACGATGCCGACATCCATTCCGCCGGTGCCGCCGGTGGCGGCCACGGTGCCGCCGGCGATTTCGACGGTGCCGTCGCCGGTGAGGTAGCCGCCGCCGACGCCGTGGGCGCCTTCGCCGCCGGTCGCCGTCACGACGCCGCCGGTGATGCGCACCGTTCCGGTGGAATACGAGATGCCGTAGCCGCCCTCGCCGGCGCCGACGCCGGCGCCGTGGTAGCCGCCGGTTGCCGTCACGACGCCGCCGGAGATCGTCACGTCGGCCTTGCTGGAGAAGCAGCCGCCGATGCCGGCGCCGCCCTTTCCGCCCGTCGCGGTCACGACGCCGCCGGAAATCGTCACGGGCGTCGCCACGTAGTGGGTGGGGGAGACCTCTCCGCCGATGCCGGCGCCGTAGCTCCCGCCGATCGCCGTCACGACGCCGCCGGAGATCGTGATCGAACCCGGATGATCGGTGGAATATCCCTTCTGCCCGATGCCCGGGGCGCTCGCGCCGCCCGTGGCGGTGACGTCGCCGCCGAGGATCTCGATCGTCCCGCAGCCGCCGCCGCTGTTGTTCGCGTAGCCGCCGCCGATGCCGGCGCCGGTCCGTCCGCCCTGCGCGACGATGGTGCCGCCCTCGATCGTGAGGTTTCCGGCGGAGTCTGTCCACGCCGAGCCGATGCCGGCGCCGCATTCGCCGCCGGTCGCGGAGAGGAAGCCGTCGCCGCGGATGGCGAGCGAGGCGGTCTCCGCGATGGCGAGGCCGGGATGATACTGTCCGCTCGCGAGGGAGTTGGTGCCGGCGAGCTCCAGCGTCGCCGTCACGCCGGCCGCGAAATCGAGGGCCGCGAGGCCTTTCGCGCCGGTCGCGAGCACGACGTTCGAGAGGACGACGTCGCAGGAGCTTTCGACGGAGATGCTGGCGCCGGGCTCTTCGCCGGAAACCGTGAACGGCCCGGCGCCGGTGAGATGGACGGACATCGTCGACATGTCGAAGGTCCATCCGTCGCCCGACAGGGCGGAGATGCCGATGCCGTTGACGGTGAGGCGCGAATTCCACCGCTCGGCGAAGGAGCCGCCGCCCGAAACCGAAATCCGCCAGTATTCGCCGTCGATTTCGGCGATGCGGTTGCCTTCCGGCAGCCAGAGGCGGACGATGCCGCTCGCGTCGGTGCGGACGTCGTTCATGCCGTATCCGACGGTTCCGCCGTTGCCATCGTCGACAAGGATGTCCGCCGTGACGGGCGAGTCGGCGCGGCCGATGTCGACGTCGACCGGGTAGGCGGGGTCGCGGTGGCTCCACGCAATGGGGCTCACTGCCCCGTAGCCGGCGAGGACGGAGCCGCCTGTCACGCGCAGGGAATCGTGGTTCGACGTCCCCTTGTCGCGTCCGCTGCCGATGCCGAGATCACGCTGGTGGACGGGGAGGACCGTGCCGCCGGAGATGGCGACGTGGCCGAACACGTAGCCGAACGAACCGTCCTTGACGCCGGCGCCGATGGCGTAGGCGCCTTCGCCGGCCGTCGCGGTCACGAGGCCGCCGGAAATCTCGATGCGGCAGTCCTGGCCGCCGTTGTAGCGGCCGCCGCCGATGCCGGCGCCGTTTTCGCCGCCAGTCGCGGCGACGGTCCCGCCCTGGATGCGGATGGTTCCGGCCTGGGCGTCTTCGTCGCCGCCGATGCCGGCCGCGCCCGCGCCGCCGACGGCGGCGAGGGTTGGATCGTTGGTTTGTTGGATCGTTGGATCGTTGGAGGAGCGGGTGATCGTGAGCGTCGCGCCGGCGGGGACGGTGACGCCCGCGCGGCCGACGCCGCCCGTCGCGGCGTTTTCGCCGACGAGCGCGAGCGTCGCGGTCACGCCGGCGGCGAGATGGATCGCGCCGCCGTTCGTGACGGACGAGGCGTCCACCACGGCGTTGGAGAGCGTGACGGCGCAGCCGGACTCGATGGCCACGGTGCCGTTGGTCAGCCATCCGGAAAGCTCGAACGGACCGCTGTCGGTCAGCGTCACGGTGCGACTGGTTCCGTCGTAGTGCCAGCCCTCGCCCATGACGTCGCCGACGTCCGTCCCGTTCACGAAGAATCCGACGGGATCGGACGGCACGTAGCGGAAGGCGGCGGCGTGGTCGCCGTCGACCGGCGCGACCCACCGCTCCGTGTCGCCGCCCTCCGCCTTCAGGTCGAGGAACCAGTTGCCGTCGGGAAGCCAGAGGCGCAGGACGCCGCTGGCGTCCGCGTAGAGGTCCTTCGTGCCGTAGGCCAGGGGCGGCGTGTCGATGACGAGCGACTCGACCTTGGCGTCGGGGACGCCCAGGTCGAAATCGACCGGCCGGGCGGCGGCCCCGGCGACGTCGTTCGTGGCGACGGGGACGACGCGCGCCGCCGTCGTGTAGATGGCGCCGCCCGTGAACGCGACGGAATCGACGGAGCCGTTTTTGCCGTATCCGATCGTGGGCGCGTTGAAGTCGTAGTTCTGCGTGACGGCGACGGTTCCGCCGCGGATCGCCACCGAGCCGCCCTGTCCCTGCCGGCCGCCGCCGATGGCCGCGCCGCCGCCGTAGCTTTTCGCGTTCACGATGCCGCCGGCGATCTCGATCGCGCCGGCCGCGCCTTTCTCGCCGCCGCCGATGGCCGCGCCGCCGGAGCCGCTTGTTGCGTCCACGTCGCCGCCGGAGATGGCGATCGTGCCGCCGGCGCCTTCCTCGCCGCCGCCGATGCCGGCGCCATAGGTGCCGCCGGTCGCCGTCACGTCGCCGCCGGAAATCGCGATGTCTCCGCCGTCGGCGCGGTAGCCGCCGCCGATGCCGGCGCCGCCGCTTCTGCCCTCCGCCGTCACGTCGCCGCCGGAGATCGCGATGCGGCCGCCCGGACCGTGGAAGCCGCCGCCAATCCCGGCCCCGGCGGAACCGGTCGCCTTTACGACGCCGCCGGAAATCGTGATCTCTCCGCCGTCGGCATTGGGCTGATTGGCGTAGCCGATGCCGTAGCCGCCGCCGATGCCGGCGCCGTATCCGCCCCCAATCGCCGTCAGGGCGCCGCCCGTGATCGCGATCGTGCCGCCGGAGCCGGCATGGCCGCCGCCGACGCCCGCGCTGAATTCGCCGCCGGTCGCCGTCACCATGCCGCCGGAAATCTCGATGGATCCGCCGTCTTCAAAGTCGGAGCCGCCGATGCCGGCGGCGTTGTAGCCGCCTTCCACGACGAGGACCGAGGCCTCGGCGTCCGGCGGCTGGAGGCCGTCGATCGTCAGCGTCGCGCCGGCCGCCGCGTGGATGCCGGGCGCGTTGGTGACGGCCGAAACCAGGCGGTTCGTCCCCGACAGGGTCATCGCCACGGTGCGCGAACCGCAGTCGAACGGCGCGAGGGCCCCGACGACGTTGGAGATCGAGAGGCCGCGGAGCGTCACGGCGCAGTCCGCGTCGGCACGGATGGTGATATTCGTCCCCGCGCCGGAGATCGCGAACGGGCCCGCGCCGGCGAGCGAGAGGATCCGCGTGTCCTCCGAGAACGTCCAGCCCTCGCCGGAAAGGTAGGCAAGGTCCAACCCGTTCACGGTGACGCCGACGGCCCCTTCGGCGAAGGCGAAGACGTTGTTCGTGGTGCCGCCGCCGACAAACTCGAAGTCCTGGTTCCGCAGGGTGCGCACGCCGTTCGTGACCGGCAGCCACAGGCAGACCGAACCGGTGGCGTCGGCGACGAGGTCGTTCGTGCCGTAGCCGTCGGGCAGGCCGTCCACGATCTTGTCCACGAACGCCGCGCCGGGCGCCATGCCGGTGAAGAGCCAGTAGCGCAGCTCCGTGCCGGCGGCGTCCGCCGGATTCGGCTTGACGGAGAGGTTCGCGCCGTGGACGCTGCCGCCGGTGACGACGAGCGGCTTGGCCGAGCCCGTGGTCGAGACGGTGTTGCCCGCGCTCTGGATCAGGTCGCCGCCCAGGCCGATGCTCCCGCCGTGGGTCGCGAGAACGGTGCCGCCCGAGATCTTCACGGCGCCGTCGGGAATCCTGACCGATCCGTTGCCGGCGCCGAGGCCGGCGGCGGCCGAACCGCCGATCGCGGTGACATGGCCTCCCTCGATGACGACGCCGTCCTCCTGGAGGTTGGCCGAGACACCGCCGCCGATGCCGGCGGCCTTTTCGCCGCCCTGCGCGAGGATGGTGCCGGACGCGATGGCGATCCTGCCGGGGGCCTTGTTGCCGCCGCGCGAGCCGATGCCGGCCCCGTATTTTCCGCCCTGTGCGGCGAGGACGCCGGAACCGGAAATGGAAAGCGTCGCGTCGGTGACGACCTCGATGCCGGCGGCATACTGGCCTGTCGCGACGACCCGGTTCGTGAGGTCGGGCGCGAGCGAGAGCGTGCAGTCGTTGGAGACGACGATCGCCGAGGCGTATTTCGTCGCGGGCTCCCGGAGGTCGAGCCCCTGCAGCGTGACGCGCGAGGCGCCGCCGCGATTCACGAACAGGCGGTGCGCGCCGTTGGTGGAGACGCCCTCCACGGTCGCGTCGCCTGTGAGCGTGACGAGGCATGTGTCCTTCGTGTAGGTCCAGCCGGTGCCGGAAGCGTCGGCGCGGTCCGTGACGAACTGCCCGTTGACGACGAGATAGTCGGTCTGCACAACGGTGCCGTCCGCCTCGATCCGGAAGACGAAGTAGTGGACGGAGCCGTCCTCCATCGTGATGGTCGCGGTGAACACGGTCGGGGCCGTCGAAGGCAGCCAGAGGCGCAGGACGCCGCGCTCGTTCGTGTAGAGGTCTTTCGCGCCGTAGTCGGAGAAGGATTCGGGGAGGCCGTTTGACAAGTAGCCCTGGAAGAACATCTCGAGCTCCGCGACCTTGTTCGTCGGGAGGCCGATGTCGAAATCGACGGGGAAGGCGGCCAAGCCGTATTGGTTCGTCGGGGCGGCGGCGACGAGGTCGGCGTTCGCGTAGATCGCACCGCCGTCGAAGCCGTTTGTGCAGGGATCCGGGAAGGTTGAAAAGTCGGGGTGGGCGCCGTGGCCGATTTCGCGGGGCAGGATGCCTCCGCCGGAGGTGCCGGCCTTCGGATGCACGGTGCCGCCCGAGATCTTGATGGAACCGCCGGAACCATTCTCGCCGCATCCGATGCCGGCCGCCAGACTCCCGCCCGTGGCGTAGACGATGCCGCCGGCGACCTTGATGGTTTCGCAGTCGCCGTAGTAGCCGCCGCCGATGCCGGCACCTCCGGATCCGCCCTTCGCCACCAGGGTGCCGCCGTCGATCGAGATCTGGCCGGCCCGGACGCCGTTCGAGCCCGAGCCGACGCCGGCGCCCCTGCTGCCGCCGGTCGCGGAAACGGTGCCGCCGCGGAGGATGAACCGTGCGCCGGAGCCGGCGTAGTCCGGCGAGCTGGCGGAGGGACGGTCCGCGTTGCTGCCGCCGCCGATTCCGGCCGCTTGGGTGCCGCCGACGGCCGTCACGTCACCGCCATGAATCTCGATGACGCCGCCACCGCCATATCTGCCACCACCGATACCAGCCGCGTAGTCGCCGCCCGCGGCGACGATCGTGCCGCCGGTGATGTAGACGTCGACGGGGCGCGAAATGCTGCTCGAGCCGGACCAGCTGCAAGAGGCGCCGCCGATGCCGGCGCCCTCTTTGCCCCCCGTCGCGGTCACGTGGCCACCGCCGATCTTGACCTGGCTCGGGAAGCCGTAATCGCCGGCGCCGATGCCGGCCGCGTAGTCGCCGCCCGTGGCGACGATCGTGCCGCCGTCGATCATGATCCAGCCGGAGTTTGGCGAAATGCCCAAGCCGTTTCCGCCGCCGATGCCGGCGGCCCTGCTGCCGCCGTGGGCCTCGAGGCGTCCGTCGCTCTGCGTGTCGATGATGATTGCGCTGTCGGGTCCGACATAGACCGCCGGGTAGGTGGGGGCGGCCGTGAGCGTGTTCGTGCCGACGAGCATCATCGTGGAGCCCCTTCTCGCCAGGATCGAGATCGGCGGGCCCTGGCGGCCCGGCTCGTCGTCGGGCCCGCAGGGGAGATCGACGACGAGGTTCGAGACGATGGTCTTGCCGCCCTTCAGCTTGTCGAAGCCGATGCGCGAGAGGCGCCCGGTCTGCGCCGCCTGGCCGGAGAGCAGGTAGTCGTGTTCGTCCGTGAGCTCGACGCTGCAGGTCGAATCGTCGAAACGCCAGTGGTCTCGCGCGTAGTGGCCGATGTCCACGCCGTCCACGCAGAAGCCGAGCGGCGCGTAGGGGTGCGCCTCGACGTTGCCGTCGGCGACGCCCGCCACGTATTCGGCCGGCTCGCCGCCCTCGGGCGCGACGGTGAAGTCGTAGCAGCCGTTCGGGAGCCAGAGATGGATCTTCCCGTCGGCGTCGGCGTAGATGCCGTCGGTGCCGTAGACCGTGCCGGCCGTCGAGTACAGGAAGGCGACCTGGACGGGTGCGTTCTCCGGGAGGCCGCCGACGTCGACGCGCCAGACGAGCGCGGAGCCGTCGGTGGGCTTGGGCCTGACGATGCCGAGGCCGGCGTCGAGGACGGAGCCGCCGGCGATCGTCACCGAGCATTGGTCCTCGCCGCCGCTGTACCCGATGCCGATGTCGGCGGAGGCGCGGCCGGTGGAGGACGGGGGGATGGCGATGTCGGCCCGGGCCCTGACGGTGCCGCCGACAATGCGGACCGCGCCGCACTTCCCGCTATGGCCGCCGCCGATCGCGGAGGCTCTCCACTCGGACGAGGCGTCGATGAGGCCGCCGGAAATGTCGATGGATGTCACGGAACCGCCGGCTCCGCCGCCGATGCCGGCCGCGTCTCTGCCGCCGGCGGCCGTGACGCGGCCCCCGGAAATCGCGATGATGCCCCCGTCGCCGTAGTTGCCGCCGCCGATGCCGGCCGCGTCTCCGTCCGTGGCCGCCCTGACGTCGCCGCCCGAAATGGTGATGCGGCCGCCATCGGTATGCTCATCGGGCGACGCCCCCTCTCCGCCGCCGATGCC
Source organism: uncultured bacterium (assembly GCA_902761575.1). Lineage (GTDB taxonomy): Bacteria > Verrucomicrobiota > Kiritimatiellia > RFP12 > UBA3636 > UBA3636. The sequence goes on along the minus strand of CACWKU010000007.1, from coordinate 3,517 downwards.
GGCGCCCTTCCAGCCGCCGGTCGCGACCACGGTGCCGCCCTGGATATCAATGACGCCGCCGTCGCCGCCCAGGCCGCCGCCGATGCCGGCACCGCCGGCGCCGCCGGTGGCGGTCACGCCGCCGCCAGCGATCGTGACGTTTCCGCCGTCTCCGCTCGGAGCGTTTTCGCCGGAGGAGCCGCCGATGCCCGCGCCCTCTTCGCCGCCCTGCGCGACCACCGTGCCGCCGAGGATGCGGATGGTGCCGCCGTTGCCGGACGCGTAGCCGCCGCCGTTGTTGCGGGCCGCGCCGCCGCCGATGCCGGCCGCGTAGTCGCCGCCGGTGGCCGTCACGGTGCCGCCGTAGATCGTGATGTTCCCGCCGTTGCCGCCGTCGCCGGGTTGCTCCACGATCCGCGTTGTGCCGCCGCCGCCGATGCCCGCGCCGGACGCGCCGCCCCGCGCCACCACCGTGGCGTTGCTGACGATCGTCGTGCCTCCGTTTCCTTTGTAGCCGCCGCCGATGCCCGCGCCGCCCTCGCCGCCGGTCGCGTAGACCGTGCCGCCCAAAAGGGTGATGGTGCCGCTGGCGCCGGAGGAGGCGCTGCCGATGCCCGCGCCGTTGGCGCCGCCTGTCGCGTGGAGCGTGCCGTCGCCGGAAATGGAGAGGGTCCGGCCGGCGTTCACGGAGATGCCCGGATTGCCCGAACCGGAGTTGAGCCGGCTTTCCCCGATGAGCGTCATGGACACCGGGCCGTCCGTGTAGATGCCAAACGCGCAGGAGCGCTCGATGGAGGACGTGTTGATCACGAGGTTGCTGGCCGTGATGTCGCATCCGCTGGCGACCCACACTGTCACAAAGCCCTCGACGTTGGTGCCCGACAGGACGTAGTCCATGTCGTTGGTGAGCCTCAGCGAGTGGCCTGCCTGATAGACCCACCCGGCGCCTTCGAGGGCCGAGACGTCGACGCCGTTCACGGTGACGCCCGCGCGCCAGACCGAGGCGACGGTGTTGGAGCCGGATACGGTGGCGGCGAACGTTTCGCGGTTCGCCCCCCAGCGCGCGACGAAGCGGTGGTCGCCGTCCGGAAGCCAGATGTAGATCTTGCCGCTGTCGTCGGCGTAGAGGTCGTGGTCGCCGTAGGAGGCGACATCGAGGTCGTCGAGCCCGTCCAGCGTGACGGCGGCGTTGGCCTCGAAGCCCTCGACGGTCACGCAGTAGCGGGACTTGTTGCTGTAGGAGGCCTGCGGCGAGGTGCTGCCGCCGACCCGGACCGAGCCGCCGTAGATCTCGACCTTGTCGCCAGACACCGTGTCGACGGCGCCGATCCCGAAACCGGCCACCCCCGGGGACGCCGCGACCGTGCCGCCGGAGATCGTCACCTGGCCGGCGTGCGCATTGCCTGCGCCGCCGATGCCCGCGCCGAAGCCGTTGCCGTCGCAGTAGGCGGTCACGATGCCACCGGAAATGACGGTTACGCCGCCGTGGTTGTCGGCCGTGCCGCCGTTGCCGGCGCCGATGCCGGCGCCCATTTTGCTGCCCGCGGTCACCCGGCCGCGGGAAATCGTCGTCGTGCCGCCGGAGGCCCGGAGGCCGCCGCCGATGCCGGAGCGGAAGCCCCAGGCGTCCACCGTTGCGCCGGAAACGTCCACGGTGCCGCCCGCGCCGCCGGTGCCCCCGCCGATGCCGGAGGCGTTGCAGTGGGAACGGGCCGTGACGGTGCCGCCACGGAACGCGATGGCCCCCGCCTTCTGCCCGTTCCCGCCGCCGATGCCGGCGCCGCCGTCGGCCTGTTGGTTCTCGGTTCCGGCGATCGCCTCGAGGGAGCCCTCGCCGTCGATGGTCGCCGCGGCGCCGTCGGGGACCTGGAGGGCGGCGTGCCCGCCCTTGGCGGTCCTGAGCCGGCTGTCGCCCACGAGCGTGAAGTCCACGCTCGCTCCCGGCTTGACGCGGAAGGCGGGCACGTCCGAGGACCAGCCGGAGGCGTCGATCAGGAGGTCCTCGAACGTCACGGCGCAGTCGACCGACGCCTCGATGCCGACGCCGGCGGAGGAGTTTCCGCTCACGGTGAACGGGCCGGCGTTCGTGAGGAAGACGACGTGCCCTTCGTCCCAGTACCAGCCGGGGCCGGCGGCGTTGCCGACGTCGACGCCGTCGATCCGCAGGCCCGTCGGCACGTAGGGGATCGCGTCGCGATGCGCGCCGACGATGCGGACGACCCAGTCCTTCGCGCCGGCCGCGGTGAGCGACGAGAAGGAGTGCGCGCCGTCGGGCAGCCACAGCCAGGCGTTGCCGTCCGAATCGGCCGTCGTGCAGTCCGGCGCGTAGTCCTCGTCGAGGCCGCTCCAGGCGATCGCCGCGCCGGGCGCGAAGGCGCCGGGCACCCGCACCAGCCAGACGCGCTCGTCCGTGCGGGAGGAGCGGAAGACGATTCCGGATTCCAGCGTGTGCGAGCCGTGGTGGGGGTGGATGTCGTTTTCGGCCGTGTCGATGTAGATGACGCTGTCGCTGTCGGCGCCGAAGATCGGGAGGGATTCCCCGGAGGGGGCCTTGAAAAGCTCCAGCGCGGCGTCGCCCCCGAAGACGGGCCGGGCGCCGCCGGCTTCGATCAGGACGGTCGGGTAGCCCGTGGTTCCGGTGAGCGAGGAGGCACCCGTGACGTTGAAGACGGTGTCGGCGGAAATCGTGAGCAGCGCGAGCGGGTCGTGCCGGTTCGACGCGTCGAGGACGAGGTTGTGCGCGTTGACGGTGCAGGCGGCCTTGACGCCCAGCACCACCTCGCCGACGGTGTTCCTGCCCTCGAGCGTGTAGGTCTTGTCGGCGCCGGTGATGGAAAGCTCGCCGGACGGGCCGTCATAGAACCAGCCCGTGCCGGAGGCGTCCTGGCCGGGCTCGAGGGCCGTCGTGACGCCGTCCACCGTCACCGTGACGGGGTTCTGGGCCTGGCCGGAGACTTCCCAGCCGGCGTGGAGCGTGAGGTCGTCGGCGACCGAATACCACGGGAACCGCGGATTCGCGAGCGCCCCGTTGGGGTTGTAGTATTTCGTGCCCTGGGCGTCCTTGCGGTCGAACCAGCCGAGGAAGGTGTAGTTCTCGCGGGTCGGGATCGGGGCCGAGGCGGGCAGGTCGTAGCCGAGCTTCGCCGCATGCGTCACGTTCGTGCGCCACTCGTCGTTGAACGTCAGGGTGTATTCGATCGATCCATGGGACGTGGCGGGAACGGTGGACGCGACGGTTCCGGAGAAGGTTGTCGCGGAGAGGTCGCGGTAGAACGAGCCGTTTCCGCCGGACGCCCCCTTCGCGCCGCCGCTGCCGCGGTTGCCGCCATAGTTGTGCTTGTCCCCGTCCGAGTCCAGCGCGCAGTCGGGCTCCGTGCGCGAGGAGGAGGTGCCGTTGTCCCAGCCGCCCTGCCCGCCGGCGCCGTCCGGCGTATGGGTCGTCCCCGTGCCCCAGCCGCCTGTCCAATAGAGGCCGCCGTTCCCGCCGGATCCGCCGCCGCCGCCGCCGCCGCCGCCGCCGCCGATGGCGTAGGGCGCG
>CACWKU010000006.1 GCA_902761575.1 uncultured bacterium | reverse complement strand
CGGGCGGCGACCCCGCCGCCGCGACGGCCGCCGCGCCCGCGGCCTCGCCGCTCCTCGCCGGACGCAGGAAGGAGGACCCCGGCGCGAAGGCCGTGTCGCCCGACGGCCGCCAGGCCGGCGAAAAGCTTGCCTTCGAGCTCAAGGCCGGCGTCGAGGTGAAGTTCGTGTGGTGCCCGCCCGGGATGTTCTTCATGGGCAGCCCCGAGGAGGAGGGCGGGCGCGAGGCCGTCGAGCGCCGCCACTCCGTCTTCATCACCAAGGGCTTCTGGATCGGCTACGCGCCCGTCACGCAGGCGCAGTGGATGATCATCATGGGCAGCAACCCCTCCGCCTTCGACCTCGGGACGGACTACCCCGTCGAGAGCGTAAGCTGGAACGACTGCCAGGAGTTCGTCCGCCGCCTCAACAGCGGCACGCACGGCCTCGGCACGTTCTCGCTCCCCACCGAGGCGCAGTGGGAGTACGCCTGCCGCGCCGGGACCGAGACGCCGTTCGCGACCGAGACGCTCGCCGAGATGGCGTGGTTCGCGGACAATTCCGACGAGAAGACGCACCCCGTCGCCGCCAAGAAGCCCAACGCATGGGGCATCTACGACATGCACGGCAACGTCTGCGAATGGTGCCAGGACGTCTTCCTCGAGGACTACCCGCCCGAGGAGATGGACCCGGCCGGCCCGCCCGACAAGGTCCCGGGCCAGCACCCGCACGTCCTCCGCGGCGGCGCCTGGTGCTACCCGGCGGAGGTCTGCCGCAGCGCCGCCCGCCGCTCCAACTCGCCCGACTTCGCCGCGCAGATCCTCGGTCTGCGCCTCGTCTTCAACCCCGCCACGCACGATCACGCCGGCGGCCCGAAGTTCCGCCGCAAAGCGGCCCAATAGCCATGGAACCCCTCTCCCTCGCCTACGAATCCGGCTCCGCCCGCCTGTACCGCATCGGCCCGGCCGAGCCGGGCGCGCTGGAGTCCTACGTCGCCACGACGCCCGGCACCCGCGCGATCTGCAACGATCCGACCGTCGCCGGCGTCCGCTACACGCGGCTCCTGCGCGAGGCCTGCACGGAGATCCTCCGAGCGCTCGCGCCCGACGTCCCCGAATCCGACGCCGTCGTCGTGAACATCCTCCGCGGCGGCCTCAACTTCGGCCTGCGCGACGCGCTCGCCGACGCCTTCGGCTGGAACGCGCACACGACGTGCTTCATGTCGGCCCAGCGCGCGCGCGACGCGCAGGACTCCGAGGAGTGGCACATCACCGAGAACTCGTACAAGAAGGTCTACTTCCCGAAGGCCGCGTCGTTCTTCGTGGGCGACGTCGTCGCGACCGGGACGAGCCTGCGCTACGGCCTGCAGGAGCTCCTCAAGAGCGCCGCCGAGCAGCAGGTCGCCGTCCGCAACCTCGTCTTCTTCACCTACGGAGGCCCCAAGGCCGCCGAGATCCTCCGGGAGATCGACGCGGCCTGCCGCGAGCGCTTCCCCGAATACGGCCGGACGGTCCTGATCTACCTCGAGGGCCGCTTCGAGGTGCCCGCGCCGGACACGCCGCTGCACGTCCGCCTCACCGGCACCGACCTCATCCGCCTCGGCGCGCTGATGGCGCCGGAGTTCGTCGAGTCGCAGTACGGGTCGCCCTCCTACCCGATCGAGCGCTGCACGATCTACGACGCCGGCTCGCGCGCCTTCTGGCTCTACGAGTACGTCGAGGACGTGATCGGCTACTGGCGCCAGAACCTCCAGTTCGCCAACCACGGCATGACCTTCGCCGAGCTGCTCGCCGAGCGATTCCCCGGCCTCGACGCCGCGCGCTTCGGCGCCGTCGACCTCAAGGCCCTCTCCCTCGCCCGCATCGAGGCGATGGAGAAGGTCCTCTCCCCCGCCCGCTAACCTCCGCCCGCCCGCCACATGCCCTCCTCCTCCATCGGCCCCCGCAGCGAAGCGGACCGCCTCCGCGACGAACGCGCCGCGGACGCCCGCCTCTTCCGCCGCAACCTCGTCGCCGCCGCGTTCGTCTTCGGCGTCGCGCTGCTCGCCTACCTCGCCTTCTCGCTCCGCTCCTTCGCCCTCCCCGGCGAGCCGGCGGAGGCGCTCGCGGGCCTCTCCGGCGCCCGCCCGAACCTGATGGAGCGGTACATGGTCTGGCGCGGCGCCGTCTCCGCCGTGCTCGCGATCGCGCCGTCCTCGTGCGCCGTCGGCGCCGCGAACCTCTTCCACGCGGTCGTCTCGGCGCTCGCCGTCGCGCTGCTCTTCCTCGTCTTCGCGCAGTTCCTCCTCCTGCTCGCGGACCGCGACGTCTTCGAGACCGCGGTCGGCGGCGACCCCTCGCTCCCGCTCTGGCGCGTGTCGCTCGCGGGCGGCCTCGCCGCCGCGATCGCGCTCGCCTTCTGCGCGCCGTGGTGGACGGCCGCCGCGCAGGCCCACCCCTACTCCTTCCACCTCGCGTGGCTCCTCCTCTCCGCGCTCTGCCTGCTGCGCTTCGGCGCCACGGGCCGCCTCGGCTGGATGGCCGCCTTCGCGCTGCTGCACGGCGCGGGAATGTCGCAGGCCTCGTGCTTCGTCGGCTGGGCGCCCGTCTTCTTCCTCTACGCGGTCTTCGTGCTCTGGGGCGAGGAGAGGCTCACGCCGCGCTCGTTCCTCGGCCTCGCGCTCCTCGGCCTCGTCCCCGCGGTCCTGCTGCTGCTCTGGAACGCGGGCGAGTTCTCGTCGTCCCCCGGCGCCGCGATCCTCGGGTCGAACCGCACGTTCTGGTTCGTCTTCCGCTCGCTCGGCCGCGGGCTCCTTGGCGGCGTCTACAAGTCGGTCAACTCGACCTACTGGACGATTCTCGTCGGGCTCTGCGTCGCGCCGTGGATCGCCTCGATGCTCGTCGGGCGCCGCGCGACGAACGGCGAGGGCGGCGTCGCGATGGCCGGGATGCACCTGGCGATCGCGGCGACGACGCTCGCCGTCGTGCTCGACCTGCGCCACACGCCCTGGCGCCTCGTCCAGGGATTCGAGCACCCGATCCTGCCCTACGCGATGTCGGCGCTCAGCGTCGGCTACCTCGTCGCCGTCTCGCTCACGACCGTCCTGCACGTCGCCGCCCGCGCCCGCGAGAACGACCGCGAGCCGCGCGTCCGCGGCCCGGCCGCCGCGATCCTCGCCGCCGCCGGCGCGATCCTGCTCTACGCCGTCTGGAACAACTCCGACGACGCCTCGCTCCGCCCCTGGTCCTTCCTCCCGCGCTACGCCGACGCGACGCTCGACGACATGGACGGCCGCCCGTGGCTCGTCACGCCCGGGCTCTTCGACGCGAACCTGATGCTCCGCGCCCAGGAGCGCGGCATCGACTTCCACCCGATCAACCTCGCCGACCAGACGGCCCGCTCCGTCGCGTTCTACAAGGACTCCCTCCCGGACATCGGGCTGCGCAACACCGCCGAGGTCGGCACCTTCGCGCTGCTGCACGAGTGGCTCGAGAAGCGCGACGACGCCCCCGACTCCCTCGCCTTCGCCTACGTCCCGCACTTCTGGCAGCTCGGCTCCTTCGCGGACGTCCCCTCCGGCGTCGTCTTCGCCGGCCTGCGGCCGGAGGAGGCCTCCGCGATGCCCCTCGGCCCCGTCGCCGAGCGCGTCCGCGGCCGCATGGACGCCCTCCAGCCGCTCTTCGACGCCATCCCCACCAACGCCCACCCCCGCGTCCTCGGATACTCCGGCGTCGCCCGCTCCCAGGTCTCGATGGCCGGCAACAACGCCGCCTTCCTCCTCCTCTCGCGCGACCTGAAGGAGGAGGCGTTCGACCTCTTCGAGCGCGTCCGCGCCTTCGATCCGGGCAACCTCTCCGCCACGCTCAACTGGATCCGCCTCGTGCGCGACGGCCTCCACCCCGAGCGCGCGCCCGACGTCGACGCCGCGGTCGCCGAGCTCGCCGCGAACCCGCCCGAGGACGGCTGGGCCCTCGCCTCGCGCTCCGGCTACGTCGCCGACCCGTTCTACTTCGCGCGCCAGGGCCTGAGCTGGGCCGCCTCCGGCCAGGCCAACCCCGCCCTCCAGTCCATCGGCGAGGCCTTCGACGCCATCGCGCCCGAGGACCAGGGCGCCATCCGCCGCAAGATGGCCGACCTCTTCCTCTCCAGCGGAAACTTCGCCGCGTCCGAGGACGCCTTCCGCAAGATCCTCGAGGAGGACCCCGCCGACCGCAACGCCATCCTCGGCCTCTTCCGCATCGCCCTCTTCCAGGGCCGCTTCGACGAGGCCAAGGCGCTCCTCGAGTCCGCGCGCGTCGCCGGCGTCCCCGGCGCCCGCATCCTCTACGAGACCGCCGTCGCCGACCTCCTCGCCGGCTCCGTCGACCAGGCGCGCGCCATCGCGCAGCGCCTCCTCGAGCTCGATCCCGCCGGCGCCGACGCCCGCCTGCTCCTCGCCAACATCCACGCGACCGAGGCCGAGCGCTGCGACAAGGCCGGCGACGCCGAGGGCCGCGCCGTCGCCGTCGCCGCGCTGCGCAGGGAGCTCTCGGAGCTGGCCAGGACCGCGGTCGCCGACGACGCGCGCGTCCTCGTCCTCTCCGCCCGCGCCTCCGCCTTCGAGGACAAGCCCGCCGACGCCCGCGCGGAGCTGCTCGGCGCCCTCAAGGCCGCGGAGCAGTCCGCCGTCCGCGCCCGAAGCACGTTCGACCCCGTCCCCCTGCTCTCCGAGGTCCTCTCGCTCGACTTCCGCCTCGCCGACCGCAAGAGCGGCGTCGCCCACGCCAAGGAGATCCTCCGCCGCGCGCCCGACCACCCCTTCGCCAACTGGGTGATGGGCTCCAACGCGCTCGAGTTCGACCGCGCCGAGTCCGCCGAGGCCTTCCTCGAGCGCGTCCTCCGGGCCTCGCCCGACCACCTCTACGCGCTCAACGACCTCGCCTTCGCCAAGTACCGCCTCCGCAAGTACGACGAGGCCGAGGCGCTCGCCCGCCGCACCATCGAGCTCGAGCCGCGCTGGGGCGGGGCCTGGGACACCCTCGGCTGCGTGATGCTCGCGCGCGGCGACGCCGCCGGCGCCCGCGACGCGATGGACAACGCGATGAAGCTCGACAGCGACAACGACCCGCGCTACCACCTGCACTACGCGCAGGTCCTCGAGGCGCAGGGCGAGACCGACCGCGCTCGCACCATCGTCCGCGGACTCGTCCGCGCGCGCGACTCGTTCCACGGGCAGGACCGGCGGGAGCTCGACGAGATCGCCTCGCGCTTCCGCATCCGCGACTAGCGCCGTGGCGGGGTCCGCGCCAGCGCCCGCGGTCGGGTTCTTCGACTCGGGAATGGGCGGCCTCTCCGTCGCCCGCGCCTTCCTGCGCCTGCGCCCCGCCGCGCGCGTCCTCTACACCGCCGACTGGGCCTTCTGCCCATACGGCGCCCGCCCCGACGCGGAGATCCTCGAACGCTCCCGCGAGATCGTCCGCGGCCTCCTCGCCCTCGGCGCGCGCCTCGTCGTCGTCGCCTGCAACAGCGCCTCCGCCGTCGCGCTCGAGGCGCTCCGCGCCGAGCGCCCGGACGTCCCGTTCGTCGGGATGGAGCCCGCCGTCAAGCCCGCCGCCGCGCTCTCGCGCACCGGCGCCGTCGGCATCCTCGCCACCGCCCACACGCTGCGCGGGCGGCTCTTCCGCGAGACCTCCGCGCGCTTCGCCGCCGGCGTACGCGTCGTCCCCGCCGTCGGCGAGGGGTTCGTCGAGCTCGTCGAGTCCGGCGACCTCTCCTCGCCCGCCGCCCGCGCCACCGTCGGGCGCGTCCTCGCGCCGCTCCTCGCCGCGCGCTGCGACCCGATCGTCCTCGGATGCACGCACTACCCGTTCCTGCTCCCGCTCCTGCGCGAGGCCGCGCCCGGCGTTCGCTTCCTCGACCCCTCCGAGGCCGTCGCCCGCCGCGCCGCCGCGCTCTACGACGCCCTGCCCGCCGTCGCGTCGCCCGACGCGTGACTTCCCGCCCGCATTCTGCTAGAATGTTCAGCCGTTCCGATCCACTCTTTTCCCCTCCCCGAACAACCGCCCACGACAACCATGAACCTCGACCCCACCAAGCTCTCCGACTGGCAGATCGCCGAAGCCGCCGAATCCGAACTCAGGCCCGTCGCCGACGTCGCCGCCGCCCTCGGGATCCGTCCCGACGAGCTCTCCCCCTACGGCCGCTGCTACGGCAAGGTCGACGCGCAGAGCGTCATCGCCCGCACGCCCGCCGACGCCCCGCGCGCCAAGTACGTCGACGTCACCGCCATGACCCCGACGCCGCTCGGCGAGGGCAAGACCACCACCACGATGGGCCTCGTCGAGGGCCTCGGCGTCCTCGGCCGCCACCCCGTCGCCACGATCCGCCAGCCCTCCGGCGGCCCGACGTTCAACATCAAGGGCTCCGCCGCCGGCGGCGGCCTCGCCCAGTGCCTCCCGCTCGCGCCGCTCTCGCTCGGCCTCACCGGCGACATCGACGCGATCACCAACGCGAACAACCTCTGCATGACCGCGCTCACCGCGCGGATGCAGCACGAGCGCAACTACGACGACGACAAGCTCGCCGCGCGCAACCTGAAGCGGCTCGACATCGACCCCGCGCGCATCAACATGCGCTGGGCGATCGACTTCTGCGCGCAGGCCCTCCGCAACATCGAGATCGGCCGCGGCGGCAAGATGGACGGCTACCAGATGGACAGCGGCTTCTACATCACCGTCGCGTCCGAGGTCATGGCCATCCTCGCCGTCTCGCGCGACCTCGCGGACCTGCGCGAACGCATGGGCCGCATCGTCGTGGCGTGGTCGCGCTCCGGCACGCCCGTCACCGCGCGCGACCTCGAGGTCGACGGCGCGATGACCGCGTGGATGGTCCGCGCCGTGAACCCGACGCTCATGCAGACGCTCGAGGGCCAGCCGGTCTTCGTCCACGCCGGCCCGTTCGCCAACATCGCGATCGGCCAGAGCTCGGTGATCGCCGACCGCCTCGCGAGCCGACTCGGCGAGATCCTCGTCACGGAGAGCGGATTCGCCTCCGACATCGGCTTCGAGAAGTTCTGGAACATCAAGTGCCGCGCCACCGGCATGAAGCCCGACGCCGCGGTCGTCGTCGCGACCGTCCGCTCCCTCAAGCTCCACGGCGGCGGCCCCGAGGTGAAGCCCGGCGCGAAGCTCAGCGACGCCTACACGCGCGAGAACCTCGCGCTCGTCGAGAAGGGCTGCGACAACCTCCGCGCGCACATCGGCATCGTGAAGAAGGCCGGCGTGACGCCCGTCGTCTGCCTCAACGCCTTCTACACCGACACCAAGGCCGAGTGGGACCTCGTGAAGCGCGTCGCCGAGGAGGAGGGCGCGCTCTTCGCCGTCTCCAAGCACTGGGAGAAGGGCGGCGAGGGCGCCCGCGAGCTCGCCGAGGCGGTCGTCGCCGCCACGGAGAAGCCGTCGGAGTTCAAGTTCCTCTACTCGCTCGACGAGCCGCTCGAGTCCCGCATCGAGAAGGTCGCGAAGGAAGTGTACGGCGCGGACGGCGTCGACTACGAGCCCGCGGCGCTGGAGAAGCTCCGCGTCATCGAGGCGAACCCGACGATGTCGAACCTCCCGGTCTGCATGGCCAAGACGCAGTATTCGCTCTCGCACGATCCGACGAAGGTCGGCCGCCCGCGCGGCTGGCGCCTGCCGGTGCGCGACGTGCTGACCTACTGCGGCGCGGGCTTCATCGTCCCCGTCGCGGGCGGCATCAAGCTCATGCCCGGCACCGGCTCCGATCCGGCCTTCCGCCGCATCGACGTCGACACCGCCACCGGCAAGGTCAAGGGCCTCTACTAGTTCGCCTGCCGTGGCAGGGTCCGCACCCCGCCACGGCGGACGCCGATCGCGCCGCGCTCGCGCGGCGGTCGTCCCCTCCCGTGAACCCCACCGACTGGATCAACCGCCGCACCGCCGCTCGCGCCGTCGACCTTGCCCTCGTGACGGCCTGCCTCCTCTTCGGCGCCGTCTGCGTCTCCGGGCAGTCCTTTTGGCTCGATGAAGTCCGCAGCGGCGCCAAGGCCGTGCAGCCGACCGTTGGCGCATTCGTCTCCGAACTGCTCCGCATGGGTGGATCGGACGTTCAGATGCCGCTCTATATGGCCGCGCTCTGGGTCTGGGCGCGGATTTTCGGATCTGCCGAATGGACGCTCCGCGCGCTGAACCTCGTCTTCCTTGCGCTCGCGCTTCCGGTCGCCCTGTCGACCCGCGGCGTCCTACGTCCGGTCCGGCGTTGGTGGGCCGTTCTGTTAACGCTCTCGCCCCTCGTGACGTTCTATCTCGACGAGGCTCGTCCGTACCTCCTCCTCCTGCTCGGCGGCACGCTCGTCTCCTCCGCGATGGCGGCCCCGCCGCCGGACGGCTGGCCGGAACGCCGAGACGTCCACCGACTTCTCCTCGGAGCCGTCGTTCTCTCGGCGGCCAGTCTCACGGGCGCCGTCTTCGCCGCCTGGCCATGCCTCTGGCTGCTTCTTCGCGCACTCCGCCGGCCTCCTGCGAAGAAGGAGTTCCGTGCGCTGGCGCCGGCGCTCGCCGCCGCGGCGCTTGCGCTCGTCGCACTCGCCGTCTACTTCCTCTGGACGCTCCTCGCCGGATATCGCGGGACGCAGTCCTACTCCACGAACTGGCGCACCGCCGCGTTCTGCGTCTACGAGTTCCTCGGCGCCTCCGGCCTCGGCCCGGGACGCGCCGCCCTGCGCACCGCACCGTTTGCCGCTCTCCGTTCCTTCGTCATTCCACTGGCGGGCGTTGCAACCGTCTGGGCTCTGCTGCCCTGCGCGGCATTCCGCTCGCACTCCCTTCCGCTCCGCCGTGCTGTACGCCACCCCCTCTTCGCCTGTGCCGCGGCGGGCGCGCTCCTTCTCCTCGCCGGAGGAACGGCCACGCATCTCCGGATCGTCGGCCGGCACCTGATCCCCGCCCTCCCCGCATTCCTCCTCGCACTCGCGTGGGGCCTCGATGCGATCATCCGGCACGACGACCGAGCCGGTCGTCTCGTCGCCGCCGCGCTTTGCGCCCTGTGGCTCGCATCCTCGCTATCCCTTCGCTTCGCACCCCGCCACGCAAAGGACGATGTCCGCGCCGCAGCGCATCTCGCGCGCGATGCCGCCGAAACCGGCTCGGTCGTCTGGTGGGGCGGCGACAAATGGACCTTCGAATACTATCCTCCGCCGTCCGGCGCAGCCGCCTCGCGTCTTCTCCTCTTTCCCGATTCCACCGAAGCTCCCCTCCCCCGCCCCGCCCTCGCAGTCCTCTCCTCCAAATACGACATCTCCGACCCCGACGGCTCCCGCCGCGCCCTCCTGCTCGCCCTCGGCCTCGTCCCCTCCCCGTCACCCCCCCGCGGCTTCGTCCTCTGGACTCCGTCTCCCTCCGAACAGGATCTGTGACCATCCGCGCCGCCGCCCTTGCCCTGCTCCTCCTCGCCGCGTTCAGCGCCGAGGCGGACGGCCGCGTCGCCGTCATCGCGCACCGCGGCTGGCACAGGGCGCCCGGCGTCGGCGCCGAGAACTCCATCGCCGCGCTGGCCGCCGCGCAGGACGCCGGCTTCTGGGGCTCGGAGTTCGACGTCCACATGACGCTCGACGAGCGGCTCGTCGTCCGGCACGACGACAAGATCCGGGGAACGAACATCTGGCAGCAGACCTACGCGGACATCGCGGACTTCGCGCTGTCGAACGGCGAGCGCCTCCCCACGCTCGACGAATACCTTTCGCAGGGCTCGCGCTCGAAGTCGACGATGCTCGTCCTCGAGGTCAAGAAGGAGGGAAGCGACGCGGCCGCCTGCCGCCTCGCCGACCTCGCGGTCGAGGCCGTCCGCCGCCACGGCCTGCTCTCCCCCGACCGGATCATGTTCATCTCCTTCAGCAACGCCGCCTGCAAACATCTCGCCGCGAAGCTCCCCGGCTTCCAGATCCAGTGCATCACGACGCGCGACCCCGATCTCGTCCATGCCGACGGCGTCCCGGGAATCGACTTCCTGCATTCGGACTACGCCTCCGCCTCCCGTTCCAACTGGATCGCCCGCGCGCACGAGCTCGGAATGACCGTCGGCGCCTGGACCGTCGACGCCACCAACGCGATCGACTCGACGGTCTCCCGCGGCGTGGACGCCATCACGTCCAACTACCCGGACCGCGTCCGCGACCGCCTCGGCTTCCTCGAGCTCTCCCTCCCGCGCTTCTCCGCCGGCGCCTCGAAGTTCCACGCGACGTTCATCCAGTCCTGGAAGTGCCGCGACTGGACCGCCGAGGAGTGGCGCGCGGAGTTCCTCGCGGCCAGGGAGGCGGGCTTCGACGCGCTCGTCCTGCAGTCGTGCTGCGACATCGTCCGCGGCGAGCCCGGCCCCGGCGCGGCGCAGGACCCGGCCAACTACCCCGACGCCGCCGCCTACTGCATGTACCCCTCGGAGATTCCCGAGCTCGCGGGCTCCTACCGCTCCTCGCAGAACGGCGGTGACGCGCTCGCGCTCGCTCTCGACGCCGCCGCGGAGACGGGCATGCGACTCTGGATCGGCACCGTGAACGACGACCTCTGGTGGAAGTTCGGCTGGGGCGCGCCCGCACCCGACGGCGCCGGCGGCACCTTCTTCGAGTCGTGGTGCGCGTCGAACGCCGCGCTCTGCTCCGCGATCGTCTCCGAGATCCGCGCCCGCTACGGTGCGACCCGCGGCGACCGGATCGCCGGATGGTACTACACAAGCGAACTCTGGAACTTCGACGCGGCCTGCGCCGGAACGGACGCAGGCCTCTACGCCCACGTCCTCGGCGCGAACGCCGCGGCGACCGTCGCCGCCGCCGGCCCCGGCGAACCGGTCCTCGTCTGCCCGTTCTGGAACCCCGACCTCTCCACGCCCGCGCAGTTCGGCTCGTTCGTCTCGAACTTCGTCGCGGCGGCCGGCTTCCGCCCGATCGACGTCTACGCGCCGCAGGACGGCGGCGGCGCGGGCCGCGCCCCCGCCCTCATCCGCGAATGGGCGCTCGCGCAGAAGGAGGCGCTCGGCGGCGCAATGCGCTTCTGGATCGACTGCGAGACCTTCCGCGAACCGGACTACGTCCCGATGCCGGTCGAGGACCTCCGCGCCGACTGGGAGGCGGTGGCGGACCTCGTCTCCGGCGCCGTCGTCTTCGCCTGGCACCACTACTACGAAGGCACCGCCCTGGCGGCGCCCTTCTCGGCCTTCGCGCACGAAGGCGCGCGCAACCGGACCGCCTCGCCCGTCCCCGTTCCGTTCGCGTGGCTCGACGACGCCTTCCCGCGCCGCGCCTTCTCCCCCGCCGAGTTCGACGCGCTCGCCGAATCGGACACGGACGGCGACGGCCTCGCGACCTGGGCCGAATACCTCTGCGGCACCGATCCGGCCGACTCCGCGAGCCGCCTCCTTGCAACGATCGAGATCGCCCCCGACGGCGAACCCCTCGTCGGCTGGAACCTCGTGAATCCCCTCCCCGGCTCCTCCTGCGTCGTCGAAGGATCCCCCGCCCTCTCCCCCGCTCCCGTCTGGTCCACCAACGCCCTCCCCTCCTCCCCCTTCTTCCGAGTCCGCCTCTCCTACCCCGGCCTCGACTGACCTTTCGCGACATTCCGCTGGGCTACTCCGTCGTGTCCGGCCTTTTCCCGGCCGCGTTTTTTTGCTAGACTTTGCGCCGTGGATTTCTCCAACCTCCGGTACTGGCTGCTGTTCGCGGGCGGCGTTGCGGCGTTCCTCGCCGTGGCGGGGTGCTTCCGTCTCTTCCGGCGCGCCGTTCCCGGTTCGGTCCACAAGTTCTTCCTCGTCCTGATCGGCGTCTCCGCGCTCGGCTACGCGAGCGCGGAGACGCTCCTCGCGTTCCTGTTCGTCTGCGCGGCGGCCTACTCGTCAGGCGCGCTTGTCCGGCGGCTGGAGAATCTCCGTGCGCGACGCATCGTCCTCGCCTGCGCCATTCCCGTTCTCCTCCTCCCCCTCGTCTGGTTCAAGTACCGTCTTTTCATCGCGGCCAACCTCGGCATCGAACTCGCGGATGCTCTTCCGCTCGTCCTCCCCGTCGGCATCTCGTTCTACACCTTCCAGGCCATCGGCTTTCTTGTCGATTCCGCGCGCAACCGCGCGGACTTCCCGTCCCTTCTCGACTTCCTCTGCTTCGAGTCGTTCGTCCCACAGATCGTGGCGGGGCCGATCGAGCGCCGGTCGGGACTACTCCCGCAGATGCGCTCGTTCCGCTTCCGCTGGCGCACCTCCGACGTCGCCTGGGGCCTCCGCTACGTCGTTCTCGGACTCTTCTTCAAGCTCTGCCTCGGCGACAACCTCGCGCTCTGCCACCCCGCCGACCCGTGCGGCAACGTCTTCGCTCTCTGGCTCCGCAACGTCTCCTTCGGCCTCCGCATCTATTTCGACTTCTGCGGCTACGGCCTGTCCGCCTACGGTCTCGCGCGCTGCATGGGCGTCCGGCTCACCCAGAACTTCGCCGCCCCGTATTCCTCGGCGGACATCACGGACTTCTGGCGCCGCTGGCACCGCTCGCTCACGAACTGGTTCCGCGACTACGTCTACTTCCCGCTCGGCGGTTCGCGGACCCGGATCTGGGCCTTCAACCTCCTCTTCGTATTCCTCCTCTCCGGCCTCTGGCACGGCGCCTCGTGGAACTTCGTCCTCTGGGGCGGCGCGAACGGCCTCGCACTCGTCGTCCACAAGCACTTCTCGCGCCGGCTCGGCTTCCGACTCCCCCGCCCGCTCGCCCGCGTCTTCCTTCTCGCCTTCGTCTTCTACGTCTGGATGCTCTTCGACACGACGGACCTCTTCGCGCTTCGCGACTTCCACGTCCTGCTCCTTACGCCTTCCTCCTACACGCTCTCCGCGCTTCGCGAGCTTCCTGGGGCGTTCCAAGATCCCTTCGTCCTCTCCTGTTTCCTGCTGCCGCTTGCGTGCATCGTCCTTCTCGCCGAATGGCTCTGCGTCCGCCGCGGACGCAACCCCTACGCCCTTCTCCTTTCCCTTCCCGCGCTCTGCGCGGAAATCTTCCTGATCTTCCAACTGGATTCCGGCCATGCGAACGAGTTCATTTACTTTGCGTTCTAGCGCCGGAACGATTCCCGTCCTGGCGCTCGCGGCGGTCCTCTCCGCCGCCTTCTCCTGGCACGCCAAGCGCCATTGGCAGGTCGAGAGCGCCTTCTTCTCCGAGGCCATCCGCACGTCAGAGCGATACGCCGGCTCCCTCCGCGCCGAACATCCGCACCTGTTCGTCGTCTTCGGCGGCTCCACTTCGCGGGCGTCGTGGATTCCGTCCGTCCTCCTCGACGAGTTCGGCGTCCCCGTCGTCAACTTCGGCCTCCACGCAGGCTTCGGCCCGCACGTCATCACGGAGCTCGCCATGCGCGAAGCGAAGCCGGGCGACACGATCGTCGTCGCCTTCGAGCCCGCAATCCTCGCACGCGACGAAACCACGCCCCCGACCGGCGGCGCGGATCTCTTCCTCCACGAAGACGGGCTGTCCTTCCGTCCCGGCCGGTTCTTCCGCCTCGATCCGGCGCATCTCGTCCAGTATCTCCAGGGCAACACCCGCTACAACCTCATCATGGTCATGAAGAAGTTGCGACGAATGAAGCCCTACCGCTACACGGTCGCGGAGAACCTCCACGAGGACGGCTGGATGGAAGTCCACGAGCGGCGCCCCCTCCCCTTCGATTCCGAACCCCGACCGGCCGCTCCGATCCGCCTTGGCGCCGCCGGACGCGACCTTCTCCTCTCGATCCGAGACGAGTGCGACCGCCGCGGCTGCCGCGCCGTCTACGCCCTCCCGCCCCGGCTCGAAGGAAACCCGAACACGCCCGCCGCCTACGCCTCCCTTCTGGCGGACATCCTGCCGATTCTTCCCGTCGTCCGCGACCCGCTCCTCGGCTGCAACCCGCACCCAGACGAATTCGCCGACACCGCCCAGCACCCCCTCCGCCCCGGCGCCCTCCGCGCCTCCCGCTCCCTCGGCCCCGCCCTCGCGGACGGAATCTTCTGGGACGAACAATCACTCGTCGGAATGATGTTTACATCAACGCCATAAACCTCAGTTTGCGACTCGATTTCCTTTCTGCTAGAATCCACCCCACAAAACAACCATGGAGACGAGATATATGGAAAAACGTTTTGGTCAAACGGCGATTACCTTTGGGGTTTTCGATCTGCTCCACTTTGGTCATTTCGAACTGTTCCGAAAAATCCGGGAGATTGTCGGACCGGAAGGGAAGGTCTACGTCATGCTTCAAATTGACGAAATGATCGAGAAATTCAAACCGGGCTGCAAGCGCGTCTATGACTTTCCGACGCGACAAAAAATGATTGAAACCCTTCGAACCGTTGACAAAGCGATTCCCTACGATATCGTCGGCATCGATGCAGTGAAAAACATCGATTTTGACATTCTTGTGGTTGGTCCCGAACACACCAACGAGCGTTTCCAGCGGTTGTTCAGGTGGTGTGCCGAAAACGGAAAGGAAGTAGTGGCTTTGCCGAGAACCGAGGGGATCTCCACAACAAGGCTAAAGGAAATCATACAGGATTTGTGACATGAAGATTGGAGTAATCGGCGGAAACGGAGTCGCGGCAACAAATAGGCTATGCGACATGATTGAACGGAAGGTGACGCAAAGCGGAGCATTCCGGGATGCACACCATCCGGAAATGATCGTTTGGCAGGCGACATCCGTTCCGTCCCGCAGCATGTTTCTTGAAGGCCGCGGTCCGGACTGGCGTCCCGACTACATACGGATTGCGAAGGAATTCAAACGGCTCGGGTGCGACACCGGGTGCATGTGCTGCAACACGGCTCACTACGCGATTAGCGAGATTGCCAATGAATCGGGACTGCCGTTCATCAATCTGCTGGATGAAGTAGCGGAAATCTGCAAGAAAACCGGAGCCCGGCAGTTCGATTTGTTCTGTTCCGACGGAGCCCGCAAGTTCAACATTTACAGAGAAGCGTTCAAAAGGATTTTCCCCGAAGCGGATATCCTCTACCCTTCCGAAGAGAAGCAACGCCTTGTGACAAAAGTGATTTGCGATGTAAAGAGCAAGTCGAGATTCCTTCCTTCCTCCGACGCGGCGTCGCCCCGCGACCTCCTTTCGAAGCTTGTCAACTCCGCTCAGCATCCCGTCATTCTTGGTTGCACAGATTTACGGATGGCGTTTGGTTCGGCCGAAGTTCTGCCTTCGAACATTGCCGTTGACTCACTCGAGGCGCTCGCCGATGCGGTTGTCAGGAGATTTCGAGAAAGCAAGCTCAGCGTTTCAACCAGTAGTATGACATGACGATTCGATGAGCATAATAGCGAATCTCAAGAGGTTTCGTTCCCGCCTACGAAGAGCAGGGCGGACGATTGCGGTCCGACGTCGCTACTGGTTGTCCGTCCAGCGCATCCGAGCCAAGGCGGCAAACGGCAAGATCCGAGTCTTGTTCCTCAACAGCGAAACGTCAAAATGGAAGTGTCAGTCTGTCTACCGCAAAATGGAGGAGTCCGGCCTTTTCGAACCAATCGTTGGGATTACCGCCCTAGGGGAGCAATCCTCATGCACCGATTCCCAACTTGACAATGTGTTCGCAAAAAGCGAATTGTTTTTCGATGCGCTGGGGGATCGTCATGTACGAACGGTTGACCTGCATCCAAGACGGTACAAAGACCTTGTCGAGTTCGCGCCGGACGTCGTCTTTTTTCCCGAACCCTGGGCCACTCTTCCACCACAAACGACGGAGCATGTCTCTCAATTCGCCCTGACATGCTATGTCCCTTACTTCGTTTTCGTTCAGAGCAATCCGGAGAAACACTGCAATCTTGAAATGCATCGAACATTGTCGCGCTATTTCGTTCTGAACGAAGACATCACAAAAGCATATGCAAAAAAGCATTCGTGGTTGCGCCAGTCATTTGATTTTGTTATTACCGGGCATCCCGCGCTGGATGGAATCAGCGGTCCGGACCTAGCGAACGGAAATGGCTACGTCATCTACGCACCGCACCATAGCGTCTGGACCGAACCGAAAGGTTTGAGCACTCCAATTTCGACCTTTTTGTCCACTGGCGACGTTGTTCTTGACTATGCAAAGAATCATCCAGAAATCAAATGGGCGTTCAAGCCACATCCAAGATTACGGAAGACTCTCGCGGACGACCATTTCTGGCCCAAAGAGCGAATTGATGCATACTACCAGAACTGGGAAACGTTAGGCATGGTTTGTTATGATGGATCGTATCCCGGCTTGTTCAAACAATCTCGCGCCATGATTACGGACTGCGACAGTTTCCTTGCTGAATACGGCGCAACTGGCAAACCTATCATTCATTTGATGCGCAAAGACATGCGCCCACATTACCACCCCTACATCGCGGATTTGCTGGAATGCTACTATCAAGTTTTTTCCGTGGAGGACATGCTAGGAACGTTCGAACAGGTATTGGAACAACGGAATGATCCAAAGAAAGACGTTAGGATTGCCGCTCTGAGAAAAGCCGGCCTGTACGGCGTTGACGCGGCACAGAACATTGTGGATTACCTCCGAAAGTTGCTGAAACGGTAATGGCTGATTCTTTGAAAAACAAAGTGGCCAAAGGTGCAGCCTGGGCGACACTGGAGAAGTTCTCCGTGCAGTCCATGCAATTCATGGTCGGCATCGTACTGGCACGTTTGCTCACGCCAACGGACTACGGAACGGTCGCCCTCCTTTCCATCTTCTTCGCCATCGCCGGTTCGCTTGCCAGCTGTGGTTTTGGAAACGCCCTCGTCCAGCGGAAGAACGTCGACGACCTTGAATTCAACTCCGTCTTCTATGTCAGCATCGCCGCGTCGCTCGTCATCTACGTCGCGATGTTCTTCGCTGCGCCGTTCATCGCCGATTTCTACAAGGTTCCGGTTCTGTGCCCTCTCGCCCGCGTTTCGGCGATCAGTTTCATCCTCCATGCGATCAATTCCGTCCAAGGAGCCGAACTCTCTCGGAAGATGCTTTTCGACAAGCGGTTCAAGATCAACTTGTTCGTCAGCATCGTCTCGGCCGTTTCCGGCATCACGCTCGCGTATTTGGGACTGGGCGTTTGGGCGCTGGTGTTCATGTCCCTGCTGTCCGCCTTGGCGAACGTCGTCGCCTACTGGACACTCATTGCCTGGCGCCCCAAGTTGATGTTCAGTTTCACGGCGGTGAAAGATCTGTTTTCCTATGGTTGGAAACTTTCCCTGTCAAGCATGATCGACACGCTCTACAACGAAATCTACGGCTTTCTCATCGGTCGCGTCTACACCCCGGCCGATCTCGCCTTCGTGAACAAGAGCCGTTCCATGCCGAAGTTGTTGATGATGACGGTCAACGGAACGATCAACAGCATCAGTTTTCCGGCGTTGGCGAAGTTGCAGGACGACACGAAAAAGTTTCGCGATGCGATGCGCCGCATGATCCAGTGTTCGACGTTCCTCGTTTTTCCGCTTTTGACCTTTCTGGCATTAACGGCTAGACCGCTCACGCTACTTCTCTTCGGACAACAATGGGAGCCGGCAATTGCCTACGTCCCGATTGCCTGTTTTGCTCTTGCGACCGGCCCTATGACAAGCATCAATTGCATGGCGATTTCGGCACGGGGACGCAGTGGCGTTTTTCTGCTTCTAGAAATCGTGAAAAAGAGCACTGGCCTTATGCTGATGCTCCTTTCCATCCGACACGGGGTAATGGCTTTCGTAATGACCATGGCGTTCGTGCAAGGCCCCTTTGCGGTTCTGGCAAACACCTTCGTGAACGGGAAACTTTTGCATTACTCCTTCGGGATGCAAATGCGCGACATCGCACCGTCGGTTGGCCTTTGCGCTATCTCGGCAATCGCCATGTGGGGTGTCGGCTTGGTGTTGGAGCCAATCTGCGCTGTGTTCCAAAACCAACATCTCGCATATGTCGTCGCCCTCGCCGCCGAAGGATTCGTCGGATTCGGAATTTACCTTTCTCTCGCGTGCTTCTTCCGTCTCCGGCCACTGGCAGAATACTGTGAACTCATGCTGCCCGTCCTCCGGAAACGGACGCCGGGTCTAGCTCATCGCATCGAATCCGCAAGGTGGTGCCAGAAAATGGAAGGCTGATCCGATGATTGTGCAATGGTTCTGCTTCGCGGTTCTTCTGACACTGCTCTTCCGCAAGGCGCGAATTGCGCGTGAAACCGGTCTGCACTGCATGGACAGGAACACGACTGCGACAATCAACGGATTCTTCATCTGCGTCGTGTTCCTCCACCATTTCTCCCAATACTGCAAACCGTCCATCAGCAGTCTCATGGGCGACCTGTTCGGACAGCTGTTCGTGTCCACGTTCTTCTTCTATTCGGGTTACGGTTGCGCAGTCCAGTTCCTCGCCAAAGGCAATCGATATATTCAATCATTTCCCCGGAAGCGGATTCTTTCGACGGTCCTCCGATTCGACTTCGCCGTATTCGTGTTCGCACTCGTATCGATCCTGCTTGGACGACCTCCTACGGTCCGGAAAACCATCCTGTCGTTCTTGGGCTGGGAAAGTGTCGGAAACAGCAACTGGTACATCTTTGCCATCGTCCTGTGCTACCTAGCTTTCTACCTTGCCTTCACCGTTTCACGGATGCTTGAGAAATGGCACCGTCTTGCACCGTTTGCACAACAGGGAGGCATATTCGCGATTGTCCTGGGATGCGCGCTAGTGCTGTCGCGCGTGAAACCTCCATGGTGGTCCGACACCTTGATGGCGTTTCCGGCAGGAGTTACATTCGGACTTCACGGACATGCCATGCTGGAATGCCTGAAGAAGCGTTACTGGATTCTGTTGCTCATCCTTGTCCTCGTGTTCATCGCGGTTCTCCGTTGTCCATTCATCGGCCATCGCCACTGGATTGCATTCAACATCAAGAGCGTGTCGTTCGCATTGATTGTTGTCTTGATGACCATGCGTATCGACCTGGACAGCCCCGAATTGCACTGGTGCGGAAGACATCTGTTTGCACTTTACATTTACCAAAGGCTCCCCATGGTTGTCTTCGTCAATCTTTATCCCGACGCTTTCCAGACTGGACTGCGCTGGGTGTTCTTTTGTTTTTCGCTGGCGTTTTCCATCGCCATCGCCTGGTTGTTCGAGAAAGGAGAACAAACATGCCTGAGATTTCAATCGTGATTCCCGTTTACAACGCGGAGAAGCATCTCCGCGAGTGTCTGGATTCGGTCCGGGCGCAGACCTTCGCGGACTGGGAATGCATCTGCGTGGACGATGGTTCGACGGATGGCTCCCCCTCCGTCCTCGCCCAATACGCGACAAGCGATCCGCGCATCCGCGTTGTCCGCCGGGAGCACTCCAACGCCGGCGCCGCCCGCAACACCGGAATGGAGCTCGCCCGTGGCGAGTTCCTCCAGTTTCTCGACGCCGACGACGTGTTCTCGCCCGGAATGCTCGAAACCATGCTTTACGCCTCCAAGACGAGCGGAGCCGACATCGCGGTTTGCAAGGTACGGATGTTCCATGACGGAAAGTCCGTTCCGCGGCTCCCGTCCAGGGCCCGGAACCGAGTCGACGCAGAGTACGCAAACCCCGCAACGTCGCTCGACATCTTTCATCGCTTCGTCGGAAGGGTCTGGGACAAGCTGTTCCGAAAGGCAACGATCGACAGACACGGATTGAGGTTCCAGGAAATCAGGACGGCGAACGACACCCGGTTCGTCTATTGCGCGCTGGCACTGGCCGGAAAAGTGGCGGTCGTGGACGTTCCGCTGGTCGCGTACCGCATATCCGGCGGCTCGCTGGAACGCACCCGGAGCAAAAGCCCCGAGTGCCTCGGAGAGGCAATCCTGTCCCTCCATGAAGAGTTTCGGAACAGGGGCTTGTTCCGAAATGGATCGATGCTGGAGACACATCTCAAGAAATGGACGGCCTCCGTCCTCTTCTGGAACCTGGACTCCATCGACACGGCCGCCGGATGCGAACGGTCCTATGTTCTTTTTTCAAAAATGTGCGGTCTTCTGTCTCTCCGGGATCTCCTTCCCGACATCCGTGAGGAAAATCCCGATTGCGCTGATTGTCTGGACATGATCTGCAAAGGCTTCAGCCCGTTTGAATACCTTTGGTTTCGCCACGCCAGGCTCCGCCGGGAACTGGCCTTCTTGCGGCATGGGGGGCTGCTACGCCGGGCTTTGCGAAAGATCTGGAAAACCGCATTCCGTCTTCGCCCGGAAAGATGAGACGACGCAGGCCGGTACACGGCATCGTTTCCGCTCGAACACAACGCTCGTCCTCCATGCCATGAGAGACCAAGCCCCCCCCCTCTTTTCCATCGTCGTTCCGGTCTTCAACGCGGAATCCTTTCTTCGCGACTGCCTGGATTCGATCCGCGCGCAGACAATCGGCGACTGGGAATGCATCTGCGTGGATGACGGTTCCACCGATCGCAGCCGCGCAATACTCGAAGAGCATGCCGCGCGCGATCCGCGCTTTCGCGTTTTCCATCAACCGAACGGAGGCGAATCGTCGGCCCGGAACGCAGCCCTGGAAAAGGTCTCCGGCTCCTGGTTCCTGTTCATCGATTCGGACGACGCCATCGTTCCGGATGCGCTCGACTGCTTTCGACGGGCTTTGGACGAATCCGGCGCCGACGCGCTGCTCTGTTTTCCGGAAGATCGCTTCCTGGACATTTCGAACTATCGAGACGCCCCTGCGGGATATCGGATGCTGGCAAGCGGGCAACGGCCGATCGACATGCTGGCCGGCCCCCTTTCGGCGCACGGGTACACGGTTTCGAAAGTCTACCGGTCGACCTTGTTCAAATCGGTTCGATTCCCGGTTGGCGTCCGCATCACGCCCGACACCCGGTTCTGGGCCGATGCCCTTTGCGTCCCGGCCGCATGGGCCGTCATCGAAAAACCGTACTACGCCTACCGGAAGCATCCCGGTGCGGCCACGGCCACGAAAGACTTCCGGTTTTTCCGCGAATGCCTTGAAAGCTACGGGTACGTTTTCCGGACCATGGCCGGCCCCATGGGCGCTTCCGTCCAGGACATCGCGCGCTACGCGACGCGATACCGTTCGCTCCACAGCCACATGCTCTTCAACGCCTTCCGTCCATGGCGGACCTACACCGAAGACGAAAGGCATTCCCTGCTCGAGACGACAGCCGGCGTCTGCGCCACCTCCCCCGTCTTCCCGTTCCGGTGGACGACGCGCCTGCGACTGCTTGGACGCCGGTTCGGTTGTCCCGGAATCGCCGTGCCAGTCGCGAACTTCCTCGACCGGGCGGCACTGGGCATCAAATACCGCTGGCACCTGCTCCAGACTCGTCTCGGACTCGCCGGAACCGGGAAGCGTCAATAGCGGTTTCCGATGTGTCCGGAAAGAACGTCGTCGAGCAGCCGCTTCCAGCGGGGATAGACGGCGTCCGGGGAATAGTTCGTCTCCCAGAAGGAAAGCCCCTCCGTCCCCAGCTCTTCCCGGCGACGGGAGTCCAGCAATTCGCGGACGGCACGGACGAAAGAATCCCCGTTCCGGCGTCGGAGAACGATGCCGCCGCGCATCTTCGACACGGACCCGACATTCGTCGAAAACCACGGCTTTCCGCAAGACATGGCTTCGGAAAGAAAAAGAGGCTGTTGTTCCTGCCGCGCAAACAGAAAAGCGACGTCGCAGGAATTGATCGCCGCAATGACGTCGTCCCGCGGAATGCCGGCGAGCAGGCGAATGCGGGAATCGCCGGCGGAAAGGCGTTCCGCCGCGGAGAAAAATGCGTTGTTTTCCGAGCCGACAAACACGAAGCGGGCGTCCAGTTCCGGATGCTCGCGAATGATTCGGACGGCATCGACTTGGCCTTTTCTGTCGCAGTAGTTGGCGACGTTCAGGAAGACCAAGTCGCCGGAAGGGATGCCGAACCGCTCGCGAAACCGGTTCGTTTCCCTCCGGGCAACGGACGTGAAGGAATTCGGAATGAACGAAACGTTCTTCGGATGGAGCAACGATGCGAGAGCGATGTCGAAATTCTGTCCCCATCCTTTTATATCGTCCAGGAACACGTTCTGGGAAAGGCGCCGGAACTTGCAATCGTTCAAAACTGCCCGGGCGAAAGAACGGACGAAGGTCGCCATTCCGAAGAAGGGCGGATGGCGCCAGTGGATGCGGAACGCCGTGTTGAACCCGTGGGAACGGTAGACGACCGGCGTGCCGGAAGCTCCGTCCGTGTCGAACGGGAAGCCCATGCCGCCGTTCAGGAAAAGCCCGTTGACGAAAACGAGGTCGGGCCGGATCTCCCGCGCGAACGCGGCGACCCGGCCGGAAAATCCATCGCGGGGGAAGACGCGGACGTCTACGGAACCGGAGGAACGAGCGCCAGCCGTCGTGGTGGCGACCGTCACCCTGAACCCGAGCCGAGGGAACGCCGCGGCAAATTCGCCGGCCGCGACCTCCACGCCACCCTGGTCCGGAGGAAACAGAACGGAAACAAGCAAAATGTGCGGCCGCCGGTCCGGAACGGGAGCGGCGGCCGGATCCGGATTCCGGTCGGGAACGTACTCTGTCATGTCAAAAACAGGATCTCCCGGTAGATTTCGACCACCCTGCCGGCAACGCGGGCGGGATCGTTGCGGGAACGCGGACCGGCCGCCCAGCCGTCGGGAAGGCCGAGAGTCCCCGATGCGAGACCGGAAAGGCGGCTAGCCGTCGCCACGGGGTCGTTGGCGGGAACGAGCCAGCCCGTCCTCCCGTTCTCGACGATGCTGGAGACGCCGCCCACGTTCGTCGCGACGACCGGAACGCCGAGGGCCTGCGCCTCGCAGACGCTGTTCGGGCTGTTGTCGATGTAGGACGGATGGACGTAGGCGGTGCAGGACAGAAGCTCCTGGCGCAGCCGTTCCGCGGGAACCGTCCCGAGAGGGCGCACGTGCACGGTTTCGGCACGGATGCCGGTCTTCCTTTCGGCAAGGCGGAGGTCGTCAACGCCGAAGACGCGCCATTCGAAATCGCCGTGCCCCGTTTCGCAAAGGACCTTCGCCGTCTTGAGCACGACATCGTGTCCCTTGTAGAGGGGACGGGAAAGCGTCGAGACGAAAACGGGCTTTCCCGGAATGGTCCGGAGCGCTTCTTCGAAAAAGGATGGACGAAGCGCTTCCTCGCAATGGAAATACCGGGCGCGCGGCGCATAAAGGGAGACGTAGTCGCGATCCCATTCCGTCCGCCCCATGAAGAAACGGCCGTTCCGCATGATTTCCCGTTCCCTGGAAGCGGCATGGCGGTTGAAAGCCAACGCTCTGAGACCCATCGCCAGCCGAAAAGGACTGCAACCGCCAGCGCGGACGTAATCCCAAAGGCGGTATCCAGGCGGAACCCATGCGTTCAGGTACGGAACCAACAGTCCTTGAAGGTGGATGACGACCGGAATCGGGGTTCGCCCGCAGAGAAGACCGAAACACCGCTCCGTCCCGAACACGTGGATCAAATCGGGTTGGAAGCGGTCGACAACCCGCAGGCAATCCGAAACGTCCCGTTCGTCTTGTTTTGCCAGTTCGAAAAAACGCCGCACTTTCGCCAGATGGCTTCGGTCGCGCAGAACGGGAAAGTAGGAAACCGGCCCGTCATGGACGGAGTCGGAAACGCCGGAACCGAAAAACGAAACGCCGAGCTCGACGTCTCCCCTGCCCCGCATCGCGGTTTCCAGAGACGAAATCCATCCGCCTCCGGCAGACGACTTCTCGCCGGGACAATTGGACGCGGTATTCGTGAACCAGAGGACCTTCATGTTCCGAAAGGTCCTGCCGGCGTTCGGTACGGAAGCGCGAAAACGGCGCCACCGTGTGACTGGTTCCCTTCCTGAAGACGAAGCGACTCCCGATTCGCCGCTTGATTGCGGTGCATGTTGTCGAGCGCCAACAGAAGCCCGAAGGTCGGCCATATCGTGAAGGGCGTCATCGCACTGTGTCCGTATGCCAGAATCAAATCGAAAAACACGAGACAGAACCAATGCCGGAAGAAAGTGTCCGCATAAGAACCGTCCGGATATTCGTCTCGACGCCGAAAGCCCCAGAAAACGCACAAGACCAGGAATCCGTACCAGGTGAACGGCGCGATCGCACCGAAATCCGCCCACATTCCGTAGAACTTGTTGTGCCAATTGCCGGCCAGTTCGTGTCCGCCGAACATCGTGTCGCGAGCTCCCGTATAGAGAACAACCCAGGAAATCTCGCGGGGATCCATTGCAAAACCCTTGCGCCCGACCCATGGATGTTCGCGGATGATTCTCTTCGCGCGACGTTGCAACTCGGACCGGAAATCGTCACGAAATCCCATGTACTCAAGACTCCGTTCCCATCTGCCGGGCAGGAAACTCAAACTGCGCTGCATGCTGTACGGCAATTCGTACAACCGACCGTGGCCAACAACGAGAAGGCCCAGCAGGATTGCGCCGAAGACACCGCAGCAAATGGTAAAGCAGTACCCGCGCCGACGCAAGAACATCAAGACGAACGGCGTCAGCAACAACGTCCCGACGGCCGTTCGCCGGCCGGACAGGACGACCAGCCCGAAACTGGCAAGACAGACCAGAAAGAGGCCGGGAGACAAAAGGAGTTTCGGCAGGTCGTACCGGCACAGGAGCAGGGACAACAACACCCCGAAAGACTCCAAATAGTAGCGGGTGTGGATTTCAACGACTTCGTCGTCCGCCCTGAGAAATCCGAAATAGCCAATCACGCATCGGATGAACACGCAAACAACCAACCCGACGAAGAGAAGTTTGAGTCCGTGCTCGGAAAGCTCGATCTGGGAAAGAACGAACAACGTCATGAAACCAAGGACAATGTGGAAATAATGGCGCCCGCCAATCATGTTCGACCCGAAAATGTGAAAACCGACAGGCTTCAGAATGAAAATGACCCAAACCCAAAGAAAGAAAGGGACGGCATACAGGACGTAACGGCTCGAAGTGAAATTCAATGCGTCTCTTCGAAGAACGGCTCGCACGCAAAAAACGGAAACGAGAACGAGACTGGCCAGTTCGGCGGAGTCGAAAGGAAGCCGCGGAATAAAAAGGCCGGAAAAAGAAATCAACGGATACAGAACCCAATACTCGCGGTCCAGAATCAAGACGCCGGCAAGGATGAGGGAGAAGGCCGCCACGATTCCCGCCACGGCCTTGCTGCCGAACATCATGCCGCGAACGCCGTACAAAACCGCCGCGACGAAAACGAGGACGAATCCGACTTGAAGAATCTTCGCCTGAAGGGCGGCATCCGCTTCGCGTGCCATGGCTACTTGATCCTCCGTGCCGGATTGCCGCCCCAGGTTTCGCCGGCGGGAACGTCGCAGACCACGACCGAACCGGCGGCGACGACGGCTTCGTCGCCGATCCTCGCGCCTTTGCAGATCAAAGCGTTCGCGCCGACGAAAACGCGCGAACCGATGCGGACCGGAGCGGTCCGGACGTCGGCGCGGGTCTCGCAACCGGAAGCGCGGACGGCGGCGGCGGTCGAATGGAAGTTCGTGTCGAAGACCTGGACGCCGCCGCCAAGCAGCACGTCGTCCCCGATTTCGACGGACTCCTCGCAGACAACGGTCGCGTTGGACATCCCGACGCGATTGCCGATCCGCAGAACGCCTTTCGGTCCGACGCGAATCCGGCTGCCGGCGAAACCGACTTCCGTGTCATGGAGCCCCGTCCGGATCGTGAACCGTTCGCCGATTTCGGCGCGACCGCCGAGCGAGACGTTGACGGCCGGAACGCCGACGGCGCGAAGACCCTTTCCGAACCGGATTCCGTTGAGCCGGAAGAGCAGGCGCACGTGCCACGTCGAGCACGCGAAGCGGCACGAACGGCAGACGGCTTTGGCGACTTTGAAGGCCTTGCGGAACATGGGGGCGGAAACACGGCGGATTCTAGCACAAGCGGAAACCCGGCGCAACCGCCGTCGCGCATGCGCGACGGCGGACGGCAAACCAATCCACTGCCGGTTGTTCCTTCAATTCGGATGTGCTAGAATCTTCCTCCGCACGCGAGAACTGGTCAACCGCGCACACCAATTCCCTTCGACCGATGTCACGTACTCAACATCCATTTCTTCCATGAACGTCGCTTCCGTCCCGGTCGAGAACTCCACGTCCGAAACGACAGACACGTCTCTCCCCGGCAATCGTCCGTGGTTGCTGCTGACTGCGGCCGTCGATGCGAGAAACGGCGTCGGCTGTCTGTTTTCCCGATCGGAACGCGAAAAGCAGTACATTCATTCATTCCGTCATTTCCTCCGCTTCTTCGGAAAGAACCAGGACCTGTGCAAGGGTATCGTTTTCTGCGAAAATTCAGGTGCCGATCTCGCTCCGTTCAAGTTGCTGGTTCCGTTTGAATTGACGGACCGCGTCGAGTTCATCTCTCTGTCTCCCGATCCGTTCCGGCCCGAGATGGGAAAATCGTGGAACGAAATGCTGACCATCGACACCGCGCTTGAACAAACCCAAAAAATCGGGGCAGACGAGCTCTTCGTGAAAGTGACCGGACGGTATCCCGTCCTGAACCTTCGAACCGTTTTCAGGAACGTCTGCAAAACGCCGGACGCCGTCCACATGCAATTCTTCCCGATGATGCCGATGCAAGGCGTGTCGAGAAACGGAAGACCACCGCTGGCGGACACGCGATGCATCGCAATCCGCCGTTCCGTTTGGAAAACGGACTTCGAGGGAAAGTACGAGACAACGATCGTCAACAAAATCCATTTCGAACATGTCGCGTTCCAGGTCTGGAAAGAACACCGCGAAGACAATCGATTCGGATTCATGAAGGAGGCGCCGCTCATTCTCGGAAAGCAGGGTTCGACCATGCGGATCCGGGGTCTCGCCGTGCCGAAAACGCTGGAGCCGCTTTTCCTCCTCGCCCGCCGGATGGTGCACGTGTCCGCTTTCAGAAAGTGGGAAAAACAGGGGTGTCCCGTTTGATTGTTCACTTCCACCAAGCGCGAAAACCATGGTGGGTCGCGCGTTTCCCGGGCGGAGGAGGAGTCATGTAATCGCCGTAATGCGATTCAAGATACGCTTTCCATTCCGACATCGCGAAGAATTCGTCGTTCTCGAACCGGATTGGAACCGCCGAATCGTAAACGGAACGGGGGCAGAGTTCCACGAGTGTTCCTCCCCAGACCAAAACGCAGGCATACGGCGATTTCCCGAATTCCTGCCGGGAGACTGAACGGTCCAACCAGAACAATGTCCGCCGAACCGCGGCCGCACGCAACCGTCTCGGAATCAAACGAAGCGGAAGGCCCGCCCAAAGCGCCAGTTGCCGACGCCATGGTCGCTTCCGGAAAAGAGGCGGAGCCCGAAGAACGGAAAAGAAGGAATAGAACAAGCGCTGTTTCCCGAGAAGCCGGCGGGGGGCGGGACCGTTGTCCGAAACGCCGTCAAGGGGAAAAACGTCGATGCAGACGGCATGCTTTCCGTGCGGGTCCCGGTCTTCGACAAGAATCGTCCGGTCGTCGTGAACCTTGGCAAACGGAAAAAAGTACGCCGGATCGTTCCGGAACGTGTGAACCGAATAAAACGGCGCGGAAAACGTATTGCAAAACCGTTCGTAATCCGGTCGAGGCATCATGATGTCCACGTCGTCGTCCCAGGGAATGAACCCTCCGTGACGGACGGCGCCCAACAGGGTTCCTCCGCTGAGAAAATACCGGATTCCGTTTTTCGAGCAAAACGAATGGACGGATTCCAGAATGCCGAGTTCAATCCGCTGCAGCTCCCGGTTGTCGGTGATTTCTTTCATGCCGTGGATTGGCCGATGGACGTCGTTTCGATTCCATGGACAACGGAGCATTCGCCCGACTACCAGCAAACGGCGCCATTGCAGACCGAAAAAGGAAAGAAACCGATATGCACGCCATTCGAACCTCGAAGAAAAACGCAAACCCACAAAACATCGACGAATCCGGAGCCATTCTTCCCGCCCCCGTTCGGCGAAAGTTTTCGACACGTTCGAATCGTGCCAGGTGAACGCGGCGACGGTGGCGGGGAGGAAGCGGAAGCGGTAGCCGGCCTTGGCGAGGCGGCAGTAGTATTCGCCGTCCATGATGACCTTGTAGGACGGGTCGAGGTAGTGTCCGTCGTCGAGGACGCGCCGGCGCCAGAAGGAGGCGCAGGAGGCGATATAGCAGCAGCAGCCGTAGAGGACGAACTTCGAGAAGCGGTGCGCGCGGCGGATGCGGATGGGGTTGCCGTCCTTGTCGACGAAGAGCGGTTCGCCGTAGAGGAAGTCGACGGAGGGATGCTTGGCGAAGGCGGCGGCGACAAGGGCGAGCTTGCCGGGGAGGTAGTATTCGTCGGCATTGAGCCAGGCGACGACGACGCCCGTCGCTCGGCGGAGACCCTTGTTGATCGCGTCGGTCTGGCCGTCGTCGGGCTCCGAAACGTAGGAGAAGGCGTAGCGGCCGTCCTTCGCGGCCGGCTGCGCCGCCGCGAAGGCGGCCCAGTCCTTCAGGATGGAAACGGAATCGTCGGTCGAGCAGCCGTCGATGACGATGTGCTCGACACGAAAACTCCTCGGGTCGCACTCCGCGCGACCCGCATCGTTTGTATGCTCGCTCGAAGAGCTCGCGCCTGACCGATCAAGTCCGGATTCAACTTGAGCTAGAACGCTCTGAAGGTTTTTCTTCAAGAAGCGTCCGTAGTTGTAGTTCGGCGTGACAATCGAGAACTTCATCTGGATCGAAAGAGCATACGTCCGATGCGCGCGTCGGCGAAAGCCGGCGCGCTGCGAGGACGCGAGAGGGTGACGAACGAGAATT
The DNA here is from genome assembly GCA_902761575.1 of uncultured bacterium. Lineage (GTDB taxonomy): Bacteria > Verrucomicrobiota > Kiritimatiellia > RFP12 > UBA3636 > UBA3636. The sequence continues at coordinate 10,527 of CACWKU010000006.1, read as the reverse complement.
TCACGGGCGGAGGGTCGAGAGGGGACAGACGAGGATGCCGTCCTCGGGACGGCGGTAGGCAATGTCGCCTTCGGCGACGACGATCATGCGGAAGGACGGAGGCGGCATCCGGGTCGTGTCGATCTTCGAAGCAAGCGCCGAGAGAGAGGCGACGCCCTTGGCGATCAGGGCGTCGCCGCCCGTCTTGACTTCGACCAGACCGTAGGAGCCGTTCTCGAGACGCAGGACAGCGTCGCACTCCAGGCCACTCTTGTCGTGGTAGTGGCACAGCGTCCCGCCGAGCGCATCGGCGCAGGTCCGCAGGTCGCGAACGGCCATGGTCTCGAAGAACAGTCCGAAGGTCGGCATGTCGTTCATGAGGTCGGCCGGACCCACGCCGAGCGCGGCCGCGGCGATCGAAGGATCGGAAAAGTACCGCGTGTCCGTCGTCCGGATCGGCGTCTTGCAGCGCAGGTTCGGGCACCAGGCCTCGAGGTCGTCCGTCGCGAAGATCCTCCGCAGCGCCTTCAGGTAGGCGTAGACGGTGTCCTCCGTCAGGGTGTCGACGTCGTTGGCCTTCATGTCGTCGCGGATGGCGGCCGCGGACGACTGGGTTCCCTGGAGCCGGGCCAGGCTACGCATCAGGCGCCGGACCCGGCCTGGATCGCGGAGGGTGCCGTCGACACGCGAAACGTCGCTGTCGCAGATCGCCGCGAAATACTCCTTCGCCGGACCGCGCGCGGCGCGCCCGGTCAAGCCGAGCGCGCCCGGCCATCCTCCTCGGCACAGGAGCTCGCAGATGTCCTCGAGATGCCGTTCGTTCTTCGCACCGGTCGGATCTTCGCCGGCGAACAGATCGGCGATGGAGACCGACCCCGTGGACTCGCCGCTCTCCCAAAGGCTCATAGGGCGCATGGACAGACGGGCGATGCGGCCCGTTCCCGTATGGCGAAGGGTCCGGTTCTTTTCGTCCTCCTCGTCCACCGCCGGCGGAACGGCGCTGCCCGTCAGGATGAACAGGCCCCGCCCGCCTTCGTCGACGGCGAACCGGACGGCGTCCCAGAGAAGCGGCACTTCCTGCCACTCGTCCAGAAGACGGGGCGAAGCGCCCTCCAACACCTTGTCGGGACGGGTCTCCGCCAAGATCCGGTCGGTCCTTCCCTTGCGCGGATCACCGAAACAGACCTCGCTTTTCGCGATTTGCCGGGCCGTCGTCGTCTTGCCGCACCATTTCGGTCCCTGCACGAGAACGGCGCCCATGTAGGACAACTTCTCCGCAAGAAGAACATCCGCGACGCGTTTTCTGTAGGGTTCCGCTTTCACGCCCGTTGATTCTCGCGAATTTCCTTGGATTTGTCAAGCCATTCGGTAATTTGGCGAGATTCTGTTAGGTAATTTGGCGAGATTCTGTTAGGTAATTTGGCGATCTTCCGTTAGGCAAGATGGCGTTGCGAAGCAATCGCGGTCATGGACGGACGTGCGTGCCTACTCCACCATGATCGGCGCCGAGGAGGTCCACAGGCCGTGGAGGTTGCAGTAGGCGGTGGCGTGGAGGGTGCCAGAGACGGCGAGGGACACGCGGAAGCGCGCGGAGGGTGCGGTGGCGGCGGGGCCGGGCGCGTCGGAGAGCGAGGCGCCGTGCGCGGAGAAGTCCGCGCGGCCGAGCTCGATCGACGTGTTCGAACCCTCCGGCACGAAGTGCAGCGCGATCCAGACGATGTGGTGCTGCGCCGTGTTCGGGTGCGGGATCTCCCGGCCGACGTCGATCTCGACGTCGAACGGTTCGTTCGCCTTCGCGGCCGCCGGCGCGGCGATGGCGGGGACGTGCTTTTCCGCCTTCCAGTCGGCGGTCTTGACGGTGGAGGAGAGGGGTGCGTTCATGGCGCGCGATTCTAGCAGACTCGGCAATCCGTGGCAACCGGTCGCGGTCTACGCGTCGTGCGCGGAACGCGCCGACGCATAGACCTCCAGCAGTCGCGCAAGGTTGCGAGAGGGCGCGCAGTCGGAGGCCTCGAACGCGGCGCGGGCGGCGTCGCCCATCCGGCGGAGCGAGACGGGATCGGAGAGGATTGCGCGGAGCGAGGCGCCGAGCGCGGCGAAATCGCCGGCAGGGAAGAAACGGCCGGTGACGCCATCCTCGACGATCGTCGCCCCGCGGGCGACATCGGAAACGAGGACCGGGACGCCGAGCGCCATCGCCTCGAGCGGCGTGATGGCGAACTGCTCGTACCACAGCGACGGGAAGACGAGCAAGTCCGCGCCGGCAAGCTCGCGGAGCGCTTCTTCGCGCGGGAGCGCGCCGAGGAAGCGGACGGAGGAGGAGATGCCGAGGTCGTTGGCGAGGCCCTCGAGCGCGACGCGCTCGGGGCCGTCGCCAATTATCACGCAAGTTAGGGCGGGGCCGGGGCGCGGCTCTGCCGCCCCCGGCCCGCCCGGCGATTGGAGCGGACGCGCCGTGGGCGCGTCCCTACCATTCTTGTTCAACATCGCCCAGGCGCGAAGGAGGATGTCGACGCCCTTCTCGGGGGAAAGTCTACCGAGGAAGATGACGCGCAGGCGGTCCGGCGCCGAAGCGCCGGACCTTTCAACAGTGGCCGGAAGCCCGGCGCCTTCACCGCCGGCGGCGGCGAAGGCGTTGGGCTTCACGGATATCTTGCGTGCCGGCAGACCGGCCTCCACGAACTTCTCTTTCGCGAAGTCGGTGAGGGCGATATAGCGGGAGACCTTGCGGCGCCAGGTGCCGAGAAGACGATGGACGAGGAGCATCGCGGCGGCGACGAACGACTGCGCGCGCGAGCCGCGGTAGCAGCGGCGGCAGACGCCCCGCCACGGCGTGCGGCCGAGACAGTCCTCGCAGACATGGCCCTCGCGGAAGAGATAGCCGTTCAGGCACGCGAGGCGGTAGTTGTGGAGAGTCTGCACGACGGGCACGCCCTCGCGCGCGGCCGCCCAGTAGACCGACGGCGAGATCAGCGGAAACGTGTTGTGGCAGTGGACGACGTCCGGCTTCTCCTCGCGAATGATCGATCGTATCTCGCGGTAGGTTCGCGGATTCCAGATGGTACGGAGCGCGAGTCCGATGCGGCCGCCGCGGTCGGGGATGTCGTGGTTGTCCTTCTCGTAGCGGACGACCTTGTGCCCGGCCTTCTCGAGCAGACTGCACTCCGTCTCGAAGACGCCGTCCTCGCCGCCGCGGACGCGGTAGCGTTCGTGAACGACGAGCACGCACAGCGGCCGCCGGGGCGCGAGGTCGGAACCGGGCATGCCTTCGCGTTGCCGTCCCGCAGGGCCCTAGAGAATCTTCCCGGCGGCGTGGAGCGCGCGGAAGGCTGCGGCGCCGTGGAAGCCGAAGGGCGGGATCTTTCCCGTGAACGGGCCGGTCCCGGCGTAGGCGAAGCGGATCGCCTCGCGCGCGGACGGCAGCTTCGCCGCGTAGCGGTACGAGAGCGAATGGCGCGGAAGCGTCCGCGTGTACCACAGGTTCTCCGCGAAGCCGCGCCCGGGCGAGCGCGGGCCGCGCGCCTTCCACTCGGCCGCCGAGCGCTCGCAGATCGCGCGGGAGCGGAGCGAGAAGGCGCCGTCCATCGCGTGGCCGTTCGTGTAGCGGGCCAGCATGTTCGTCCACCAGTGGTCGCGCAGCAGCGGCGCGCCGGCGAAGTCGCAGTCGTCGACGAAGCTCCCGAGCCCGGGGCGGAGCGGGAAGGCGTCGTCCTGCACGACGAGGACGAGCGGCGTCGCGAAGCGCTCGTGCAGGCGCGTCGCCATGTCGACGCCCATCGTCTCGGGGCGGCCCGGGACGAGCGAGGGCTCCTCCTGGATCTCGAAATGGATCCCGAACGGCTCCGCGAACGCGCGCAGCGCCGGGGACGCGGCGTGTGTCACGACGACGGTGTGCAGGAACCCGCACTGCCGCCACGATTCGCGGATGGCGCACTCGAGGTACGGGAAGCGCTCCTCCTCCTGCGCCTCGGGGCGGAAATGGTAGGCGAGGAGCGTCACCTCGGAGGGGCCCGTCGCGGGGACGGGCAGCTCCCGGTCGCGGAGCAGGCGCTCGCGCTGCCACTCGCGCAGCAGGTCGGCGCCCTTCTTCTCCGTGTTCTTCTTCTTCCGGCGGCTCATGCGGTCGGCCTCGGGGCTGGGGCGCGCTAGACGCCGGAGAAGGCGTTGAACCCGCCGTCGATCGGCAGGACGACGCCGGTCACGAACGCCGCGGCCTTGTCGTCGAGCAGCCACAGCACGGCGCCGACGAGGTCCTCCGGGTCGCCGAAGCGGCCCATCGGCGTGAGCGACATGATCTTGTTGCCGCGCGCGGTGAGCGAGCCGTCCGGGTTCGTGAGCAGCGCGCGGTTCTGGTCCGTGAGGAAGAAGCCGGGCGCGATCGCGTTCACGCGGACGCCGGCCTGCGAGAAGTGCACCGCGAGCCACTGCGTGAAGTTCGAGACGCCGGCCTTCGCCGCCGAGTAGGCGGGGATCTTCGTGAGCGGGCGGAACGCGTTCATCGACGAGATGTTGAGGATCGTGCCGCGGCCGCGCTCGACCATCCCCTTCGTGAAGACCTGCGTCGGCAGGAGCGTGCCAAGGATGTTGAGGTTGAAGACGAACTGGATGCCGGCCGGGTCGAGGTCGTAGAACGTCTTGAGCCCGGGGTCGGCGGCCGCGAGGTCCGCGGCCGTGAGGCGCTCGTTGGAGGTCGTGCCCTTCGGGTGGTTGCCGCCAGCGCCGTTGAGCAGCACGTCGACCGGGCCGAGGTCGGCCTCGACCGCGGCGCGGGTCGCCTCGAGCGACTCCTTCTCGAGGACGTTGCAGGCGTAGCCCTTCGCGACGCCGCCCTCGGCGGCGATCGCGTCGGCGACCTTCCTCGCGGCCTCCTCGCGCAGGTCGAGGACGGCCACCTTGGCGCCGGCCGCGGCGAGCGCGCGGGCGAGGGTGGAGCAGAGGACGCCGCCGCCGCCGGTGACGACGGCGACCTTGCCGGTGAGATCGTGCTTGTCGGGAATGTTCATGGGGAGAATCGGTTTTGGAGGTGTGGGGGGCGGTAGACTACTTGGCGGGGATGTAGATCTTCTGGCCGACGCGGATCTTCGAGGCGTCCTGGATGCCGCTGGCCTGCATGATCTCCTTCACGGTGCAGTTGAACGCGTGGGCGATCTCGGAGAGGGTCTGGCCGGACTGGACCTCGTACTCATAGTAGTCGCCGGCCGGCGCGGAGCCGGAGGGGCGGCCGGAGGAGGAGCCGCCGGAGGGGCGCGACTGCGCGGCCTGGCGCACGGCCTGCTGGATCTGCCGCTCCGTGCGGGCGTCGGAGGCGGCGATGGCCTTGTTCACCTCGGAGACGATCGCCTGGTGCTCGGAGGAGACGGCCGCGGTGATGGCCTGCGGGACCTTCGCGAGCTGGCCCTCGAGCGCGGCGACGCGGTTGCGCAGCGTCGCGATCTCGGCGCGGAGCGCGACGACGTCCTGCCCGCGCGCGTCGTTCGCGGCGGTGTTCTGCGCGGAGCGCGTCGCGACGTCGTTCATCGACGTGCCGACGTCGTCCAGCTCGTTGCGGAGCGAGCGGTTCTGGTTCTGCAGCTCGCTGATCGTCTGCTCCATCCGCTGCATCCGGACCTGCTCCGGGGTCGGGCCCTTGGGCCCGCGCCCGAAGACGAGCCGCCCGGTGGCGGGGTCCGTGTAGCAGCCGGTCGCGAGCAGCGCGGCGGCGGCGAGGAGAAGCGCGGCGCGGCTACGCATTGCCCTGCTCCTTCTGCGCGGCGTAGATGCGCTGGACGCGGTCGGAGATGTCCTTGTAGGTGACGTCCGCGCGGTAGATCTCCTTGAAGTACTTGGAGGCGTCGTCGAGGCGGCCCTCCTTCTCGTAGAGCTCGCCGAGCATGTAGAACACGTCCATCTTCTGCTTGTCCATCCCGGGCAGGAGCTCGAGCGAGGACTTGAGCTGCTCGATCGCCATGTCCATCATCCCCTTCTCGACGAAGCAGTGCGCCATGAGGTAGAGCGAGGCGACGCGGTCCTTCGGGGAGCGCTGCGAGATCTGGAACTGCTGCAGCGCCTCGTCGACGAGCGCCGGGTCGCGGTCGCGGTACTTCCAGTACTGCTCGCCGAGCTGGAAGCGCAGGTGCTGGTCGTTGGGGTAGCGCTGGACGCGGTCCGCGATGTCGTCGAAGACGTACTGGTCGCGCTCGGCCTGGAGGGCGTCGGCCTGCTCGGTCTGGCCGGCCTCGCGCAGCGCGGCGATGTCGGTGTCGTACTTCTCGGTCTTGACGACGGCGTAGCGCAGGTCGAGCTGCGGGTCCTGGCCGACGACCGAGCGGCACTTGTCGATCGCCTGGAGCGCCTCGTCGTACTGCTTCTGCTGGAGGTAGAGATTGACGAGCGCCAGATAGTAGTTGACGTTCTTCGGCTCCTTCTCGATCTTGCGGAGCGTCTCGGCGATGATCTTCTGCGCGTCGTCCGCGGTCTTGACGGACTTGTTGGCGGCATCGAGCTCCTCGACCATCTTCTTGTCCTGGAACGCCTTGCGGAAGTCGCCGGCCTCGGCCGCCTCCTCCCACGTGCCGGACGTGTTGAGCGCCTCGGCGTCCTTGAGCATCTTGCCGATCGCGGCGTCCGTCGGGCGCGCGCGGTGGACGATGTCGAAGCACTCGACGGCCTTCGGGTAGTTCTTCGTCTGGAAGTAGAGCTGGCCGAGGACGAGCGTCGCGTCGACGTCGTTCGCGGGGATGTGCTCCTTCGCCAGCTCCATCGTCATCAGGCCCGCGGGGCTGCGCCCGGCGGCGATCGCGGTCTCCGCGAAGAGCTTCACGAAGTGGATGTTGAGCGGGTCGTTGAGGAGCAGCTTCTCGCACTCGACGAGCGCCTCGGCGAACTTCTGCTTCTTCACGAGCCCGGCGATCTTCATCTTCGGGAAGAAGGCCTGCGCGGCCGCGAGGGGGCTTACCGCCACCTTGCCGTTGTGCTTGAGGAGGTAGCGGCCGATCTCCGCCTTGCGCAGGTCGGTGCGCGCCTGCAGGAACCACGGGCAGGCCGTGACGCAGCGCAGCAGGAGGTCGATCGCCAGGTCGGGGTTGCGCTCGAGCGAGCCCTGGGCCTTGATGTGGAGGTTGCGGATGTTCTGGGGGACGGGCTTCTCGGGCTCCTCGGCGGGGGCCTGGACCTCGGTGGTTTCGTCTGCCATTGGGTAGGTTCCGGATGGGTGAAAGGGTTGTCGCAAAACGGACGGCCCCCACGCGGGAGCCGTTTTCCGCAAGTCCGGGAATCATCCCACGAAACCGGCCGATTGTCAAGGCGGCTTGTCCCGGCGGCGGGCCCATGGTAGACTGGCCGGCATGCCTCCCCTTCCGTCCGAATCCGAGCCCCGGCTCGTCCTCGCCTCCGCCTCGCCGCGCCGCGCGGCGATCCTCGCGCAGCTCGGGGCGAGATTCGTCGTGCGGCCCGCGGACGCGGAGGAGCCGCTCCTCCCCGATCCGGTCGCGCGCGTCCGCGCGGCGGCGCTCGCCAAGCACGCCGCCGCCGTCCGCTCCGCCGGTCCCGATCGCGCCGTGCTCGCGGCGGACACGCTCGTCGAACTCGACGGCGAGGCGATCGGCAAGCCGCGCGACCCCGAGGACGCCGTCGCGACGCTGCTGCGGCTCTCCGGCCGCGAGCACCTCGTGCGCACGGCGGTGGCCGCCTCCGCGCCGGGCCGCGGCGGGGAGCCCGACGTCTTCGTCGAGACGTCCGCCGTCCGGTTCCGGGTTCTCACGCGCGCGGACGCGCGGGGCTACCTTCGCGACGCGCGCACGCTCGACCGCGCGGGGGCCTACGACATCGCGACGATGGGCGACCGCGTCGTCGAATCCCTTTCCGGGTCCTTCACGAACGTCATGGGCCTTCCCGCGGAGCGCGTCGGGCCGTGGCTCACCGCGCACGGGCTCCTGGCGGCCCCGCCCGGCGGGGCCGCTCGCGGCTAGGGCGCCTCGTCCGGATCGTCCGGGGGGATCTGGAGGATCCGCGCGGCATCCGACGCGATGCGCGAAAAGACGGGCGCGGCGCAGACGCCGCCGTCGGTGCGCGGCTTCGGCGTCGCCTCGCATGTGACGAGGATCGTGAGCCGCGGGTCCGTCGCGGGGAAGAACCCGACGAACGAACCGCGGTAGTCGGTCGTGGAGTAGTGGCCGTTCTCGACCATCTGCGCGGTGCCGGTCTTGCCGGCCGCGGTGTAGCCCGGGACGCGCGCGCGGCGCGCGGTGCCCTCGCGCGAAACGACGGCGCGCAGCATCTCCGCGACCTGGCGCGCGGTCCGCTCCGAGCAGGGACGGCCGACGACGCGCGGCTCGAAGTTGGTGAGGACGGTCCCGTCCGGCGCGGCGACCGCCTTCACGAGGATCGGCTCCATCAGGAGGCCGCCGTTCGCGATGGCGCTGTAGGCGGTGGCGAGCTGGATCGCCGTGGCGGTCATCCCCTGCCCCATCGAGGTGCGGATGTTGTTGAGCTCCGAGCCGTCGCCGATCGTCTGGCCCGCGCTCTCGCCGAGGAGCGGGAGGCCGGTGCGCCGCCCGAAGCCGAACGCCTTGAGGTGCGCCTGCTGCCGGGACTTGCCGAGCATCATCCCCAGGCGCGAGGCGCCGCGGTTGGAGCTCCACGCGAGCATCTGCGCGACGGTGAGCTCGCTCTGCCCGTGCGTGTGGTCGCGGAGCGGGCGCCCGCAGTAGAGGCCGGGGGAGACGTCGAGGAGCGTGTCGGGCGTCACGAGCCCCTCGTCGATCGCGGCGGCGGCGGCGAAGGTCTTCATCACGGAGCCGGGCTCGTAGACCGTGGAGATCGCGCGGTTGCTCTGCTCGTCCGGCGTCGACGAGCCGAAGGCCGCGACCTCGAAGTTCGGGCGCGAGGCCATGGCGAGGATCTCGCCGGTGCGGCAGTCCTGGACGACGGCCCACGCGGCGCGCGGGGGGAGCGCGTTCGTCATCGCCTCGTCGAGCGCCTCCTCGACGGCGAGCTGCAGGTCCAGGTCGATCGAGAGGATCACGTCGTTGCCGTCGACCGGCTCGCGCGAGCCGCGGCGGCGCGACGCGATGGCGCGGCGCGTGGCGGAGGCGTCGGCCGCGACGTAGCCGGGCGTGCCTCGCAGGATGCGGTCGCACGTGCGCTCGAGCCCGGCGAGCGGCTCCTCGAGGGAGTTGACGAATCCCACGACGTGGCAGAGCGCGGATCCCTGCGGGTAGCTGCGCCGGATGATGCGCTCCTTCGTCGCGCAGCGCGAGAGGGCGGAGTTCGTCGAGAGCAGGTCCGCGACGGCGCGGTCGGCGGTCTCGCCGATCGGAAAGTAGCGCTTCACGCGGACCCGGCCGTCCCGGCCGATGAACGTCTCGTTGGTCGACACGAGCGCCTCGTAGACCTTCGCGCGGTCGAACGCGCCGCATCCGGCGAGCGCGCGGTAGGCGGCGAGGCGCGCGTCCTCGCCGGACACCGCAAGCGGGTCGATCGCGACCTTCCACAGCGGGAACGACTCGGCCAGCGGGTGCCGCCGGCCGTGGCGGTCGTAGAGGCCCCCGCGGGTCGCCGCGAGGACGTTCGTGACGACGCCCGGAACGACGATCCGGTCGGGGTCCGGATGCAGCTGGACCTGGACGAGCTTGCGCGTCACGACGGCGAACGCGAGCGCGAGCGCAAGCGCGACGATCGCGAACCGCACGCCGGGGCGGGCGAGGTAGCGCCCGCAGGCGTCGAGCGGGCGGGACATTCCCATGGCGGACCTCCCGGACGGCTAGCGGTTGGCGGCGTAGGCGGTTCCGGTCGCGACGGCGGGGGCGCCCGACGGGCGAGCGCCCGGGCCGCGCATCGCGACGCGCTGGCGGGGCGACGGCACGTTCATCGCGATGCCGTTGGCGAGCAGCACCGCGCGGAGGTTCTCCGGCGAGCGCATGTGGTTCCACTTCGCCGTCTCGCGCTGAAGCTCCTCCATGAGCGCGCGCTGGCGCGCCTGCTCGCGGACGATGCCGTCGGCGAGCGATTCGTTGGAATGGCGGACGAGCAGGTAAGCGATCGCGGCGAGCGCGAGCAGGACGATCACCGCCGAGCTCTTGAGCGTGAGCGCGAAGGTGTTCTGGCGCGTGTCCCAGGAGCGGTTGCGGTTCTTGTATCTTCGGAGAGGCGGACGACGCTTCTTCATGTCGGATCGGAAAGGTTGAAGGGTTGAAAGTGACGAGTGAAGAGTGACGAGTGGCGAGTGGCGGGCGGCCGCATTCAGCATTCGGCATTGCGCGTCGCGTGAGCGATGCGCTCGACGGCGCGGAGCTTGGCGGAGCGCGCACGCGGGTTCGCGGCGCATTCGGCCTCGGACGGGACGACGGGCCGGCGCAGGAGGCGGCGGACCGGGGGCTCGGCGCCCTCGCGGCGCGAGCCGCCCTGCGGGAGCGAGACCTCGCGGCCCTCGTGCTCGGCGAACGCGCGCTTCACGGCGCGGTCCTCGAGCGAGTGGAACGTGATCACGGCCATGCGCCCGCCCTCGGCGAGGAGCGGCAGCGCCGCCTCGAGCGCGGCGGCGACCTGGTCGAGCTCGCCGTTCACCGCGAT